>JBIJDL010000233.1:0-9432 GCA_044344195.1 Candidatus Hydrogenedentales bacterium | reverse complement strand
GCTCTCGGCGTCGAGATGGTTGGTGGGCTCGTCGAGGAGCAGCAGGTCGGGCTTCTCCAGCAGGGCCTTGCACAGGGCCACGCGCCGCTTCTCGCCGCCGGAGAGTACGCCGATCTTGCGGTCGTCTTCCGGAAGGCAGAGCGCTTCACTCGCCTGGTTCAGCACCTGCTCCAGATTCCACGCGTCGGCGGCATCCAGCTTGTCCTGGAGCGCGCCCATCTTCTCCATGCAGGCATCCATCTCGTCGTCGGACATGGGCTCGGCCATCTTCATGCCGAGATCCTCGAAAGCCTTCAACATGGCCATGATCTCGCCGAAAGACGCCTCAAGGGCTTCGCGCACCGTGAGCTCGGGATCGAGGATAGGCTCCTGCAACACGATGCCCCGGGTGAAGCCCTTGGTCAGCTCGGCCTTGCCCAGAAAGTCGTCGTCCATGCCCGCCATGATCTTGAGCACCGTGGATTTACCGGAGCCGTTTTCCCCCACGATGCCGATCTTGGCACCGGGATAGAAGCTCAGGTTGATATCTTTGAGCACCTGCTTCTGGCCGTAGTACTTGTTCAGTCCGTACATCGTAAATATAAATTGTTCTGCCATGAATCCTCGTTGGGGCATGAC
The DNA here is from genome assembly GCA_044344195.1 of Candidatus Hydrogenedentales bacterium. Classification (GTDB taxonomy): domain Bacteria; phylum Hydrogenedentota; class Hydrogenedentia; order Hydrogenedentales; family JAEUWI01; genus JAEUWI01. The sequence continues at coordinate 8,814 of JBIJDL010000233.1, read as the reverse complement.
CGGGCAAGCCGGATGGGTGGAAAATTGGGGAAAAACTGCGCCCGGTATTGTAGTCGGTTCCTCGCAGAGGCGTCAAACCCGATGCGGACGGCAATTCTGTTGCGGACGGAACCAGCGCTCGCTATACTCCGGCGAAACACCTTATTCGAGATCTCCCGCATGAAAGGATACTCTCTTCTATGAACATACTCGGCGAAGGCCGCTTCGTGCGCCTGCTTGAAGAGAATGGCTATGAATACGCCGAGCGCAAGGGTTGCACGGGCATCATTTCCGTGGTGGCCGTGACGGATCGTGACGAGCTGGTCTTTGTGGAGCAGTTCCGGCCGGCCCTCGGCTGTCGCACGATCGAGCTGGTGGCGGGGCTCGCGGGCGACGAGGGGCCGGAGTCGCTCGAGGAGGCGGCGCGGCGGGACCTGCTGGAGGAGGCGGGCTACGAGGCCGCCACACTGGAGCTGCTCCTGGTGGGTCCCAGCGCGGGCGGCATCAGCACCTCCCGGGTGCACTTCTACCTGGCGCGCGGCGCGATGAAGACCAACGCGGGCGGCGGCGTGGAGGGCGAAAACATCACGGTCCACGTGATCCCGGTGGCGGAGGCCTATGCCTGGCTTCAGAGCCGATCACAGGGCGAGACCCTCGTGGATCCCAAGGTCTTCCTCGGCATTGCCGTGGCCCATCTGGGTTGGAACGGCGCTGCGACGCCAGCACAATGACCCACCCCCACCGCACCATCAATCGCCACTTCGGCCAGGTAAGCCGCCCCATGCAATGGTTCTGCCGCGCACTGCTGCGACTCCTGGGCTGGACGAGTACGGGCGTTTTTCCGGAGGATCCCAGGCTGGTGGCCATCTTTGCGCCCCACACGTCCAATTGGGATTTCGTCATCATCATTCTGATGGTAACGGCCCGGGGCATCAAGGGGAATTTCTTCGCGAAGCACACGCTCTGCCGTCCGCCGCTGGGCTGGTTTATGCGGGCCGTCGGCGCCATTCCTGTGGTGCGGCGGCGCACGGAGCACCTGGTGGACAGCGCGGTGGAGGCGCTGGCGGGTCACGAGCGGTTTTACCTGGGCCTCGCGCCCGAAGGCACGCGCCGTTACACGGATCACTGGCGCACGGGTTTCTATCACATCGCGGAACGATCAGGCGCACGGATCGTGCTGATGTACGCGGACTACGCGAAGAAGGAAACCGGCTTCGGGCCGGTGATCGCGCCCACGGGCGATATGGAGCGAGATTTCGAGGCGATCAGGACGTTTTATGAAGATAAGACGCCGAAGCGACCGGAGAATCGGAGCGACGCGGTGTTGGGGAAGCCGCGGGGCGGGGTTCCTGAATGAGAAGACTCAGGGCGGCGTCAAGTGACTCGCGAACCATTCTGCAAGGGCATCTTCGCTCATGCTCCCGCTGGCGACGGCGAGCATGGTTTCCACAACGTCGGCCTCAGAGGCCACGACATTGAACCCATTGAGAAGCATGAAAGCGGTTGCGACAACGAACGATACTCGCTTGTTTCCATCTATAAACGGGTGATTCCTCGATATACCGTAGCAATAGCTCGCCGCCAGTCTCGCGAGCGGAACCGGACCTTCGTAGTGGAATACATTGCGTGGTCGAAACAGTGCGGAATCGAGCAGCCCAGCATCTCGAACGCCGTCCGAACCACCATAGCGCGCGATCTGCCGATGGTGAATCTCCAAGGCGGCAGACACAGTGACCCACTGGGGTTCCATGTTAGTTGAGTCCACCGATCTACTCCGCGAGCCGTCTCAAAGCATTATCGTTTTCTCGCATAACTCGTTCGGCATGCTTCATCACTTCGTCGAAATTTGCATCACGAGTAGAAATTTTCACGCCGTCGGGTACGTCGGTCACATAGACGCTATCACCGCTTACCACATTCAGGCGATCAAGGACCGAACGAGGCAGGATAATTCCATCAGCGTCCCCAATCTTTACGGTAAGTTGCATGGTATTTCCTCCTGTTTTAATTTCTGCAAATTTTAGCCGAATGAAGCGCCTTTACTGAGGCCGGCACGTCACTTCAGAGTTGTATCGCTCCCGGTCGTCGGGCTCGAGGGCAATCTGGAGCCTTCTGAAGTTAACCTGGAATGGGGACGTGTGCCAATGTGGCTTAGCCTTCCAGGCTGAGACAGGGCGTATTGTAAATGCCGACGGGCCTTGCGATTCGTTGGGGAACCAAGGTCAATCGACAAAAAAAGGGCCGCATAAAAATTGAAGAGCGCTTTGTCTCAGCCTGAAAGGCTAAGCCACATTGGCACACGATATTACTTGAAGTCACGATACAACTCCGAGGTATTCTTCGCTAGACGATAGACCGAATCCAACATTTATGACAACTTCAGTCAGCTAAAGTCTTACTAATTTCTCACAACACATTATAACACGAACGATATGCGCATTCTGGAACCGAGATTTGCGCTGGTTGAACCTGATTGCCCGGGCATCACGACCTTAACGGATCGGTACAGCCACGGATGATGCGGTTAACTCGCCCGCTTGGGCCGGGACGTTTGACGTGTCGTCCTTGTCGCCTTCCTGGTCACTGGTCCGTGTCAGTCCCTTGGAGGCGTTGAATCGCCGCATCCGTGAGGACGCCGGCGTAGAGGCGCACGTCGGCGATACTGCCCTGGTAGCCTTCGAGCTGGTTGTAGTTCGGGTTACAGCCGAGGCCGATGGTGGTGGCTGTGGTTTCGAGCTCGGGGGGTACCGTCGCCTGATGCACCACCGCGCCGTTGACGTAGAGGCGCAGTTGCGTGTCTTCTTTTACGACTGCCACGTGAGTCCACTCGTCTTCCTTCAACAAGGGGCCCTGACAACGAAACGCACCAGCGAGGATTTCGATGTTGGCCGTGATCTGTTTGTTTTGTACGGAGACGCGGAGGGGATCGTCGGAGGGCTGGCACCACGCGGAGAAAATATGGTGCCACTTCTCATCGTTGGCCGCCAGGTTGTCCGGGGCGAACCAGGCGCTGAAGCTGAAAGCGCGACCGGGAAAAGCGCCGATATCGTAAACCAGCTTGGTCTTCTCTCCGTCGAAGTAGAGCGCGCCATTTTCCTTGCCGTCGCGTCCGGGAACCGCCCTGGCGTGTTCATTCACGATAAGTTTTCCAACCGTAGCGGCGGACTTGCCGTGGAGAGGCGCGTCGAGAATGAGTCCGGCTTCGGCGGCGGGCAGCGCGGGATCCACGGTGAATTTGAAGGGGCCATTCTGGCTCGTAGTTTCGCCGCCGGGCACGCTCGCCACGACCGTCCAATAGAGGTCGCCTTTCTGCGCTGGAGGCGCATAGAAGTGGGCGGTCTGCTCGATACTCTCAATCTTTTCCACCACGTCCGTCATCGCGGCGTCGCGTGCGATGGTCAAGGTGTAGCGCGCGTCTTCACCCGCTCCGGACCATTGGAGAAACACTTCACTCGCGGGAACGACATCGCCACTATTCGGGCGCAACAGATTGATCGAGACGGGGGGCAAATTCTTGATGGGCAGCCAGGATTGATAATAGGTACCGTGGGCACCCGCCGTGGCGTAGTCCGTGAGGAATAGCGGCGCGCCGTCCGTCTCCATTTCGAGGAGCACCATGGGCTGGAAGCGCGCATCGGTCGTGGCGGGCTTGGCCTGGAGCGCATTCAGATCGAGCACGGGAATTGCGTCGGGATCGACTGCGTTATGCTTCTGGTCATAGGCGAGCAGCAGCGGCCCGCGATAGAGGGAACCCTTGAAATCCACGAAGGCATCACCCGCGAGGGCCCGCAGCGACATATCGAGATTCAGCTCGATTATATCGCCCTTTTTCCAGGCGCGCTCGAGTGCGAGATATTCACCGGCGACAAAATTGGAAACAGCTTCGCCATTGACCGCCACTTTCGTCTCTTTCGACCATTCGGGGATGCGGACGAAAAGCGTGGTCTCCTCGCCGTTGCCGGGCGTCACTGAAATCTTGATCGCGCCGTCGGCGGGATAGGCCGTCTCTTGATCGAATGCCCAAGTGCCCCGACCCTTGGTAGCCGCATGAATATGGCCGGGGCCGTAGTAGTTCACGTAGAGGCCGTCGGTACTCTCCAGCACGCCCCAGTCCGCGATGATGCTGAGTCCGCGCGCGCCGTTGACGGAGCAGCAGTTCAACTCGGGCGTGCCCTCGCGCGATTGAAACACGATGGTGTGCGCCGAGGCCGGGCGTTTGCCGTCCATGGGCGTGTCGTAGGTACACCAGCGTCCACTCGGGTGTTCATAGCCGAGCACGGTATTCAGCGTGGCCAGTTCGATCGCATCGGCGATGGTGGAGTCGGCCGAGAGGCGCAGGGCGTCCACGCTGTAAGCGATCCAGGCCACCGTACAGCAGGTTTCAATTGCGCCGGGCTTGAAGGGATTCCCGATGGCCCCCTCGCCCGTTGAGAAGCTTCCCGCGTTGTGAATGTCGGAATGGCGGATGCTTTGCCAGAAGTGAAGCAGCGCATCGCGATACTTTTCCTCACCCGTGATGCGGTAGAGCTCACCGAGACCCTGCATGCAGTGGAGACTTTCCCAGCGCGGTTTCGGCGTCCTGTAGAAAGGCACCTTATCCACACCGGTGCGGAGATAGTCGCCCGCAGGCGCTTTCTCCCAATCCTTTTCGATTTCCATCATCAGGCGGAGATAGCGATCGTTGCCGGTCTCGCGGTGAAGAATGCCCAGGGCGTGCATGATGGCCATGTTCATCTCGTGGCTGTCCGCATCGTGCACGCGCTTGTCCGTGTCGAGGTAGGTGTCGCAGATAAAGTCGGCGGCCTTCGTGGCGGCGTCAAGCGCGGCCTTATCACCGGAAGCTTTGTACCACGCGTGCAGCGCGTAGAGCACATGATAGTGTCCCCAGAGATCCCACTGACCGAGAAGACGCTCCTCCTTGCGGAAAGGTCCGAGATAGCCTTCGGGACTCTGGGTGGAAATCAACTCCGCGACCACCGCCTCGACCTGCGCACGCAACTCGGGATTGTCGGTAAACTGGATCATTTGAATGGCCGACTGAAGGTACTTCCCCACGAATTCACCCGCCCACGGCACGGGGCTCGTGTAGGCCGGATTGCGATCGCGCAGGCGAAACATCTCCAGCAGCGCGGGATTCGCATCGGGCATGGGCAGCACCCAGTTCTCCAGCACCGCTTCGGTGCGGCGGCCCACTTCGCCTTCAAGGCGCAGGGTCGCGTGGGGAATGGCCAGCTCCTCGGCCAGCGTAACGGCACTGCACAGTACCGCCAGGGTAATGGCTGCGGCGCGGAAAATTCGGGTCATGGTGCGCTCTCCTCTTTGGGACAGACCGCTATGGTAGCGGAAAGCAGTGGCGGTGTCGAATGATCGACAGGACGGATTCGACCGATAGGACGGATTTGATCATATCGGTCTTATCGGTCCTATCCGTCCTGTAAAGGTTGACAAGCGCCCCTTCACGTCGCCAGTATGCTACCACCTGTTTGTCCCCCATTCCACGAGGTTTTCTTCCATGAAATTTTCCGCCCTTGGCTTGATAATCGCCGCAGCACTCCTCTCCCCCATCGCCCACGCCGCCGAATCCGCCGCGACATGGAAGCATCCGCTGGTCAATTGGACCAAGCTGGATTCCCCCCTTGTGGAGACGACCCCCTTCGTCTTCAAAGACAAGCTCTACCTCATGGAGAGCTGGCAGGTGCAATGGGAGACGCCGGGCGTTCCAGAGGGCAGCAGCATGCAGCACGACCAAGTACGCATCCGCGACGTGGCCGGTGACCGCATTGTATCGACACCGCTGGTGGGCCACGGTCTGGCCTTTACCTTTGTGTGGGAAGGCCGGGTCTATGTCTTCGGCAGCAACTGGGGCACGGAGAAGAAGTGGCAGGTGAAGGACGTCAGCGTGACCTCGTCGGACGATCTGGTGAACTGGACCGAGCCTAAGGTGGTGCTGCACGCGAACGACGACGAAAATTTCTTTAACGTCGCCGTCTGCCGGGGCGAAGACAAGTTTGTACTGCTCGTGGAGACGAACGATCCCCGCTGGCCCGCCTTTACCTTCAAGTATTTCACGTCGGACGACCTGATGGCCTGGACGCAAGTGCCGGAAGCGTACTACGGCACCGACAAATACGTAGGCGGGCCCGCGCTTTACTTCGAGGGTGGCCACTACTACACGCTTTATCTTGAGGCACTGGGCAATGCCCACTACGAAACCCGCGTGGCACGGTCCAAAGATCTCGTCGCCTGGGAAGACGCGCCCGAGGGGCGTCCCTTCGTGACCTACCAGCCCGAGCTCAAGGTCCACGCTCTTCGCCCCCACTACATTCGCGAACAAAACGCCTCGGACGCGGAGATGGTTTACTTCGGCGGCAAGACGATTGTGTACTACACAGGCGGCGATCAGCAGATCTGCGGCGATCTCCAGCGCGCTGAGTTTATGGGTACGCCCCGCGAATTGCTGGAACACTTCTTCACGCCGGATGGCGCGCTGGTGCCTTCGCCGCGTCAGACCCGCTATCAGGAAAGCCAATTGGGTGCCTTCGTCCACTACGGCCCGGCGGCCTACACGGAAAACAGCGACATGTTCGCCACGCCGCCAGCCGAGACCTTCAACCCCGCGAAACTCGACACCGACCAGTGGGCGCGCACCGCGAAAGCCTTTGGCGCGAAGCACATCGTGCTCACGGCAAAGCACCACAACGGCTACTGCCTCTGGCCGAGCAGCACGACGGACTACGATATCACGCAATCACCCTGGAAAAATGGCAACGGCGATGTGGTGCGCGAATTCGTCGATTCCGCGCGGAAGCACGGCCTCTCCCCCGGTCTCTATCTCTCCGCAGGCGACAAGAAAGAAGGCGTCACCAGCACGCCCGACCCCATCGGCAAGCGCAAACTCATCGGCGATCTCAACGCCTACTTCCCCAAGTTCATGGAGCAGGCCCGCGAACTCCTCACCAATTACGGTCCACTCGAAGTGGTCTGGCTGGACGAAGCCTTCAGCCCCATCGGCGCCGATGTGCTGGATGCCAACGGCAAGGCCATCGGTACGCGCTATGGCGACGCCGTGGTCGATCTCATACGCAAGCTCCAGCCCGACGCCGTGATCATGGGCGGCACCCAGCAGGACCTCCGCTGGTCCGGCAGCGAGCAGGGCCTGGCGGACTACCCGCTGTGGAATGTCGTAAACCCCGGCGAGGGCACAAAGAACTGGGTGCGTCACGACGCCGAGGGATGGTTCATCCCCGAGGCCAACATCTTCACCCGCGCCCATTGGTTCTGGTCGCCCGATTCCGACGGATCGCTCAAAACCGTCGACGAGATGTTGACCGTCTATGGCCAGTCCATCGGAAACGGAGCGAATCTGCTCATCAACATGACGCCAGGCGTCTCGGGGCGAATTCCCGAAGCGGAAGTGACGATGCTGGGGGCCTTCGGGGTCGCAATCGAACAGCGCTACGCCAGCGCCGACTTCACCCGGACCGGGATCGCGGCCCTTGACCCGGAAACACCGCTCCTTATAGATTTGCCTGAACCGGCCACGGTTCGCGAACTCGTGCTGGAAGAAGACCTAAGCCATGGGCAGCGTATCACCAGCTATGTGGTGGAAGCCCAAGTGGGCGAGTCCTGGCAGGAGGTCGCCCGGGGAGAAACGATTGGGCGAAAACGCATCCAGCCGCTCCAAGCCGTCCGGAGTACCCTACTGCGAGTCGTGCTGACCGGTACCACGCCAAAACTCTATCTGAAGTCCCTGGCCGGGTATATCGACGTGCCCGCACCTTGAGTATCAGGAGGCGGGCTTCCGGCCAAACGATTGCCAGATATTTACTCCATTCCAGCCTGAACGCAATGTAACTCTCCTAGACTAACGCCGGTGATAACAGCGTCAAGAGCGCCTCATGCGTCTGTTTGCTTCGCGAGGCCTTTTAAACTAAGAGAGGAAATCTTTATGTATAACGTGATCAATGGCAGGAGTACCTTGGGTGTTCTGGTCGCTGTTTCCGCATGGACAATAGCCCTGTGCCCTTCCCTCGCCTCCGCAACGACGATTCTAGGCACCGCGCAGGACTTTGCGGTTCTGGCCCACGAAACCGTCACCAACGGCCACAGCGCCCCCAACCTCACCACCGAAATTTTTGGCAGTCTGGGGGTGACGCCAGGGACGTCGGTTACAGGATTTTACCCCGATGGAACCGTAAATGGTGGCGTAATTCATATCAATGACGGACCTGCGCAGTTTGCGTTGGTGGACGCTACGACCGCGTACAACACGCTGGCTGCCTTGCCCTTCGAATTCGATTATACGGGCATTGACCTCGGTTCCGCGGGATACACGGTGCTGACCCCCGGGGTCTACCATTTTGCCTCGACGGCCCTCTTGAGCGGGGCTATTACCCTGGACTTTCTGGGGGACCCAGATGCGCAATTCATATTCCAAATCGGCAGCGCACTCACCACAGCCAGCAGCTCTTCTGTAAATGTCATCAATGGTGGTGCGGAGAGCGGCGTCTATTGGCAGGTGGGCAGCTCGGCTACCCTCGGATCAGACACGGTATTCGCCGGCAATATTCTCGCCCTGACCAGTATAAGCCTCGATCCCCGCGCATCTATTCTCTGCGGACGGGCTATTGCGCTTACGGGTGCCGTCACTCTGGTCGATAACTTCATTTCTAACAACAATACCCTCGAAGATTTCGGAAGCGATCGGCCAGACTTTGGCAGCTACGGATTCAGTGGCGGAGCAGGTGGAGATCAGACACCGGTTCCCGAGCCCGCAACCCTCACGCTGCTTGGCATGGGTATGGTCGGTATGGTCATGCGGCGCGTTGGGGCTCG
>JBIJDL010000651.1:0-3290 GCA_044344195.1 Candidatus Hydrogenedentales bacterium | reverse complement strand
GGCCCATACACGCGAACTGGAATCGACCAACCGGGACCTCGACGACTTCGCCTATGTGGCGTCTCACGATCTTCGCGCGCCCCTCACGGCAATCGCAAGTCTGGTCCATTGGATTGAGGAAGATACCGCGACCTTGCTCCCGCCCGGCAGTGCAAAACATCTTGCCCTGATCAAAAACCGCGTCGGGCGCATGGGTAAACTGCTGGAAGATTTGCTCGACTACTCCCGCGCCGGCAGGATGGCGAATGAAATCGAATTCGTGGACACGGCGGAGATGGTCGCCCAAGTGACGGATCTGGTCCGCGGTGCGGCGCCTGTGACAATCCGCACGCAGGGCTTGCCCGCCTTCGAGACCGTCCGAACGCCCCTGTATCAGGTAATGCGCAATCTGATTTCAAATTCCATCAAGCACCACGATGGCGACGAGTGCGTGCTCGAAATCTCCGCCAGCGAACAAGGCCCCTTTTACGTCTTTCGGGTGGCGGACGACGGGCCCGGAATTCCCCGCCAGTTCCACAAGAAGGTATTCAACATGTTTCAGACCCTCCGCCCGCGGGATGAGGTCGAAGGCAGCGGGATGGGGCTCGCCCTGGTCCGCAAAGTTGTCGAACGTTACGGCGGCTATGTCCAACTGATCGAAAGCGATGGACGGGGTACAACAGTCGAGTTTACCTGGCCCAAAGCCAATACGGAAGGTTGAGCACATGACGAGACCAAGAGAAGTGAAGATTCTGCTTGTGGAGGATGACGAAGTCGATGTCATGCGCGTCCAGCGCGGGTTCCATCAGTTGCGGATCGCCAACGAAATTGTCCGGGCCCGGGATGGCATCGAAGCGTTGGAGATCCTGCGCGGCGCGGGGAGTCGGGCCCGCATCGAAACGCCATACCTCGTTCTGCTGGATATCAACCTGCCGCGTATGACCGGGCTCGAGTTTCTCGCCGCTCTGCGGGCCGACGAGGAGCTCAAAGTCACCGTGGTTTTCGTGCTGACCACGTCCAAGAATGACGAAGACCGGATCGAGGCCTATCGGCACAACGTGGCCGGGTTCATGCTCAAAGACGAGGCGGGTCGGGAGTTTGTCAAAGCGATGGAAATGCTGGAGTGCTATTGGCGTGTGGTAGAATTACCGTGAGTACCGTGCGGGACCTGTCAAACGGCATTGAACTATAAGTGAGGGCGGCCTATGCTGAGCATTCTGTTGATTGAAGATGATGAAGTTGACCGCCTGCGTGTGCGGCGGTACTTGAGCGAAGGCCCCGAAGCATGGGCGCGAATCGATGAGGCAGATTCCCTCGAAAAGGGCATGGCGAAGCTCGCCTGTAATACCTATGATTGCCTCCTGCTCGATCTGCACCTCCCCGATGGGGACGGCATGGATTTTCTCGCGACGCTTCAGCGGGATTCAGACACCTCGCCCGCCATCGTCCTCCAGACCGTGGAGGATGATGAAGCCCTCGGCATGCGCGCGCTGGAACTGGGCGCGCAGGACTACCTGGTGAAGAGCGCGATTGACGGGCCGCTCATGTTGAAGACGATACGCTATGCCATACAGCGCCATGGCTTGCTGCGCGAAAAGGATCGACTGGTTAATGAGTTGCAGGATGCGCTCAGAAACGTTCAGATCCTTCAGGGCCTCTTGCCCATCTGTTCCTCCTGCAAGCGGATCCGGAACGACAACGGATACTGGCAGCAGGTGGAGGAGTATTTTACGAGGCACTCCAAGACGAAGTTCACCCACGGCATTTGCCCGGAGTGTGTAAAATCGCTCTATCCCCGGATGGGATAACGCGGCAGAGACGAATCGGCGGCCCGGTCCCTTGCCGCAAGTCCCGCCCCGCTCAGAGGGAGCGGACCACCACCCGGTTGCGGCCAGAGGCCTTGGCGGCATAAAGGGCTTCGTCCGCCAGCCGGAGGAGCGTTTCGCCGGTCGCCACTTCCCCAGCGGCCACAATCCCCATCCCGACACTGACGGTGATACTCAGGGTTTTGTCCTCCGTCGTGACGGGGACCGAGGCAATGCTTCCGCGAAGTCGCTCGACCGCCGTTTCCGCTTCCGAAACATTGTCCATCGCGAGAACCACAAGAAACTCTTCACCACCATATCGGCCAAGCGCGTCGCCCTTGCGGACGACCTCGCCCAGCCTGCGGGAAACTTCGCGAAGGACCGCGTCGCCCACAAGGTGGCCATGGCCGTCGTTCACCTGCTTGAAATGGTCGCTGTCGATCATCAGCGCCGCGGCGGGATGCCCAGCGCGCTGCGAGCGGGCCAGTTCCTTGTCCAGGATTTCGAGGATCGTGCCCCGGTTCCACAGGCCCGTCAGCACATCGTGCGTCGCCTGATGCTCCAGGGCGCTCCGTGCTTCCCGCAATTCCGCATTGACCTGATAGAGCTCTTCGTAAAGACGGCTCTTCTCCAGAATAACGCTGAGCTGGGTGGCGATGCGCAGAAACAGATCCTGGTGGATGTTCGCATAGGTGTGGGGCTTCAAGCTGGAGAAGAAAAGAAAGCCCACGGGTTTTCCCATGGCCACAAGCGGGCAGGTCAGGCTGGACCGGATTCCCTCCAGAAGGGCAAGGCGGCTGGACTCCGATTGCGGATTCTCCCGGCAGTAGGACTCCAGATCATTGAGAAGCCGGGGTTTTCCATCCTGCAAAATCTGCTGGAGGCTGCTGTGCTCGATGTTCTGCGCGTAGCCGATCGCGAGTTTCACATCGGTGGAATCGGATCGCGCCCAATGGGAGCGCAAGACTGTACCCTCATCCTCCAGCAGGGCCAGCCCTATCCGGTCAAAGGGAATGATCGGTCGGAAGGAATCATAGATGTGATCCATCACTTCCCCGATGAACACCCCGTGATTCACCCGCTCCGCAATTTCCAGCAGCCGGGCCAGCTCATGGTAACGCCGCTCCATGACGCGGGAAAGGTCAACCAGCGCGGTTCCGAGCTCGCCGAGCGGCCCGTCCACGCGGTCAAACTGCCGGTCGCCGAACTCGAGGCGCTGCATGGCGAGTACGTATTCTTTGTACTCCTTGAGTCTCGGGTCGGTTTGATCGCTTTCCGTCATTGCCTATTCCCTTGCACAGCAAGCAGCGGCGATCACCCGTGAGCCTGTCCCGAATTCACCTAGTCGCATCGACTGGAATTCCGCGCTGCCAGTGATACCTGCCCGTTCTTGAGTTGAAATTCCCCAATTGAGAGTACAATCTACGGGATAATCCCGCATGTTTGCAACATGGATGGGGACTTTTCCGCAGAATGCCCCCCTTTTCGAAGGACGGCGACGGGGCA
>JBIJDL010000005.1:0-37192 GCA_044344195.1 Candidatus Hydrogenedentales bacterium | reverse complement strand
GAAGTTTCTCTACGTGCCCACGGTCTCCACCGAGAAGGCGCGACGCTCCGTGCTCAAGCGGATGGTCAGCACCTTCTTCAACGGGTCCGCCGCCCAGGCCGCCGCCTCCCTCATCGAGATGGATGTAAACAAACTCAGCAGCGACGATATCGACCGCCTGTCGGCCCTGATCGAGGAAGCCAAGCAGAAGGGGCGCTGACCATGTGGAATTTACTCCAGGACGAATTGGGCGGCGGCGTGTGGCCGCGCCTGCTGGTGGCGCTGGTGGACACGGGGGCCAAGGGGCTTATCCTGATGGCTGCGGCAGGCCTGGCCGCGGCGGCCATGCGACGCAACGCCGCCGCGGCACGGCACCTCGTGTGGATGCTGGCCCTGTGCGGGCTGTTGCTGCTGCCGGTGGTGTCGCTGATGATGCCGAAGTGGACCCTTCCTATTCTGCCTGCGATTGAGGCCCCCGCCGTAGCGCCAATTGCGCCAACGCCGCCGCTCGCGACGGCACCGGCGGCACGCGCTGTCGTTCGGACGCCAATTGCCGAAATCGCGCCAGCAATGACCAATGTCATCCCCCCCACGGTGGGCAGCGAACGGCCTCCCGCGCCAATCGGCGCAACGCCGCCTGAATCTGTGCAAGCGCCGATGAACTACGGCGCATGGCTGCTGGCAACGTGGCTCGCTTTCGCCCTGCTCTCCCTCGCGCCCTTCGCGGCAGGAGTCGTGGCCGTCGCGCGCATGCGCCGCCGCGCTCAAGCCTTTTCCGAGGGCGACCTCCAGGCGCTGGCCTCCGCCCTTGGCCGATGCATCGGCCTGAAGCACCCGACGCGGCTGTTGCGCGGCCCGGCGGGCTCCATGCCCATGGCCACCGGCTTCATCAAGCCCGCCGTCTTCCTTCCCGACGACGCCCTTGCCTGGACGGAAAAAAAGCGCCGCGTGGTGCTCCTCCACGAACTCGCCCACGTCAAACGCCGCGACTGCCTCACCCACGCCATCGCCCGCACCGCCACCGCCCTCCACTGGTTCAACCCCCTCGCCTGGCTCGCCCTCCGCCAGCTCCGCATCGAGCGTGAACACGCCTGCGACGACCTCGTCCTCGCGGCCGGCGAACGCCCCTCGGCTTATGCGGAGAATCTGCTGGAGATCGCCCGCACATTGCGCGCCGACACCATCACCGCCGCCGCCGCAATAACCATGGCACATAAAAGCCAACTGGAAGGCAGATTGCTCGCGGTGCTGGATGGGGCGCGAAATCGCAGCCGGGTGACAAAGAGGCTGGTGGCGGCGTCCATCCTCGGCACCATCCTCGTACTTGCCCTGGTTTCTTCGGTGGAAGTGGCACGTTCCGAGGGAGACGAAGTCATTGGCGTTAATTCGGACGACGTGGACAACGCAGTATCAACTCCACAGCCTGAGCGCCCCGACGGCGACCTCAGCGTCGAATTCCCCGGTGGCTACCGTGTCCGGCTCGCTGGGGTCGGTGAATCCAATGGCAAGCCCAGCGAGACCTTTTGGGCGGCGGACGGCTCGCCTCTCACCGTTGCACCGAAAGGCTTCCAAGACGAACGCGGCTTCGTAACGCCATCGGAAGAGGAAATCGGTCGGGCGTTTTTCCTTGAACTGCATCCGCCCGTCGGCGGTACCCTCTCGGACGTCGCGTTCACATGCCAGCCCGAATTTCCTGGCTCCACCACCAGTCAAAGCGGCACGCGCTCTGAGTCCTCCGCACAGAGCACTTTCAAGACAACCTTGCCGAGTGATCTCACGGAGACTTCCATACAGGTCGGCATAGCGACCGGACCATGGAAAACCGCAATCAAAAGCTGTCTCGGATGCGGCACCGGCACCTCGAACGAAGACGGCGAACACAATGTAATATTCAGCGATGCGTTCGTGCGGAATGGCGAGAACCGGGTCATTGCCACGCATAGCGTATATAAGCAGGAATACCGCGTCGTCGCCATTGACGCAACTGGATTCTCCCACCCACTGGTAAGCGCAGGTTCCGGAGGGTCTGGTGAGATGATACAATCCGAATGGATTCTTCAGACCATCGAGCCCGAAGACGTGAAGGGACTTGAGATCCAGATTCGCGACTACGAGTGGCGAACGATTGATGGGATTGCGCTGCACCCGAATACTGAGCTTGCCGGAACTCCACCCCGTGAAAAACCGATGGATTCGTCGGAAGCGACCACCGTGTCCGATCTCATAGAAAAGACATTGCCCCGCCTGAAAGATCCTCTCGACACTGATATGGACTGGGGAGAGGAGAATCGAGGTCTACAGGCTGCGCTACGCTTCCTGCCGGAGAAGGTAGCGTATGCCTTGGGTGAGACGGTAGGCGTGGAAGTGCTCGTGCGCAATTCCAGTCCGAAGACCATCGAATTCGCCACAAGTAAATGGCGGCAGGATGACCAATGGACTGTCCTCGATGCTACGGATAAGAAACTGGAACCGGAGCAAAAACAGTATTCGGCCCCCCGAGGGTTCTTACGGGTTCGATTGGACCCTGGCCAGTCCGTCACCCTTAAATGCGCCAGTGTTGCCTTGTTTCCCATAGGCGACTCCACGAACATCGAGTACCCCGTAGCGACGCGATTCACAACCGAAGTCGGCATACATTCCGTTCAACTTGACCTCAACCTGCCGGGCGGATACTCAGACAAAGGTCCAGGCGTCCCGAAACCCGACGACTGGACCGGCACGCTGACCACCGGAAAGCGAATTCTCAACTTGGTCGAACAACCTACACCCGACGCCGTGGCTGATGGCCCCGACGCAGTCAACCTATTCAAAGACCCCCGGCAGGCGCTTGAGTCCAGCAATCCCCAGCCGGTCGTCCCCGCGTTCCTGGATCCATTCGCTCCCAACCCGCGTGACAAATTTCTCCGCACGCCCGGCGCGAACGCTGTGTGGGGCGAAGTCAAGAACGGCCTTCAGTCCGCCCTTCAATTCACTCAGGAGGAGCCCGTCTTTGAACTCGGCAAGGCAATTCCATTCGAGTTCCTCGTGCGCAACGTCAGCGACGCCCCTGTACAACTTGTGATCCGCGAGCATCTGCAGTATGGCGCACCCAAGGTCTTTGACGGTTCCGGCAACAGCCTGCTGGCCGGAAGTATCTCCAACACCGCCTGGCCATCGCTTGTTCGGATCCAACTGGATCCGGGCCAATGCGTCGGGCTTCCCGGCGAGGGACTGGCGTTCTTGCCGAAAGGCGTAAACGCTGCAAGTAATCTTGATTATTACGTCGGAACCTATGTTGAAACCCAGGCAGGAACGCACAGCGTTCAGTTCACGTTCGCGCTGCCGGGCGAAACAATGCCTGACGGTGTCGGTACGCCCCAGTCCGGCGACTGGACTGGCACGTTGACCACGGGGAAGCGTCATCTCAAGATCGTCGAATCGGAAGTTCCGATTGAGGAAGCGCCTGCGCAGGTAACGGAAGTCCAATCCACCACGGAGAGCGCCGTGCGCGCAATCCTGGCCGAGATGCAGGATGATGAGGAAGGCTATCTGGTAACCGTCTCCGCATCGCAACGCGAGCGACTGCGGGCGCTCCTGCCCGATGCGGCGGATTTCCTTCTGGCTCTGGCCAGCGATGATCGGGAAGAAGCCCGCGCGGATCGGCGCAAAGCGGCAAGCATACTCTCACAATTTGGGACCGAAATACCGCGCGAGAAACTGGAGAAGTTCTTCGCCACAGCGGGACGAACCTATGTTCGCTCCCGTCCGGTTTATCCGCAGGGCGTTGCTGCCTCAATCGCTACGGGATACAACTTTTCGGAATGCGTCGGTCTATGGGAACGTGGTGATGGTCTCGTCCTTAAGACCACAACACAGTGCACGGTGGACGGCCGGCTCGTCGGGGAACCTTTCGAGTACACCGGAGCGGGCGGGGGGAGCAGATGGATTGAAACGAAATCACTCTCGCCCGGGACGCATACCGCCCAAGTCTCGACGGACTATGAGATTACCCATCACGGACTGACCTTTGCAGGCACGCTGCATTCCGAACCGGTCATGATTGAAATCGGTGCACCTTCTTTGGCGGACGAACTAGCCGCCCCCGCCAGCCAGGAGCTGGAGCAGGAAGTCCGGCACGCGTTGAAAATATCGAGCTTCGAGAACATGTCTTTCGACGGCGACTCCCCCTCCGGAGACCAGCCCAACGTCATTTTTCTGGGACCCGTCGGTGCCGGGACGAGGTTGCACCTCCCCAACTGGAAACTGACGGAAGCACTTCCGGTCGACTTGTGTTTCGACGTATCATTTCAAGTTGAAGAGAGTGGCGAGATATTTGCCGGCTACCCGCTGATTGTATTGAAAAACACAATCGGAGAGGCATACCTTTCCCCGCTGGACCTACGCGCCTTCGCAGCGGGCCGAACCGATGCGGTTCCCGTTCGCATCCTACTCACCCCATCCCGCGCGCTGGCCCTCACTGACCTGAATGTCACGCAGTACTACAATGGCACGACCATCACGTCGGACGTTGTGGAGGCTTTCGTCGACCCTCCGACGGAGACAGTAGATTCCAACGATCTGACCCTCGGCCACGAAGTGGAAGTCACGGTTCGGCATTCGGGCGAAAACAGCATGATCGACATCGATACTGGCAAGCTCTTCACCCCGCCGGAGTTCAAGGGCACGGAAGAAGTTTTGCATGGGCCGCGAAGAATGGCATCGACTTGGGTGGCGCAATCCAAGATGACCGGCGCGGATTGATCAGCATGGACCTCCTCTTGAATCCGGAAGATGTCACCGCCTGGGATAACGCTGCCACAAACCTTGCGCTAAACAACGACGAATTCAAGTTCGATAAGCCCCGTAACCCGGTGTACTTCGGCGCTACGGACCCGCTACCCGCGACGTGGACCTTCAAGACCCGTGAAGGCGGCCGGGGAATTTTTCAGATTTTAGGCTCCGATCACGATGAACCGAAGGCGGTTCGGATTCGCTATCGGATGCTGGGTAAGGGCTCGAAGTGAGCAGGTATGGCAATGAAAACAGGGATAGCGTCACCCCGCATTTCCTCACGCGAAATTGAGTACCTCGTCATCCTCGCGAATGCGGGGATCCAGTGCTTTCGCGAAGTCTATGCCGCGTGATCTTTGGATTCCCACTTTCGTGGGAATGACAGAACGGAGGCGGTCCATGCACCTGCGGTGCATGATGCAGGCGGGACGCCTGCGCTCCCAGCCGTGTACGATCACTTTGCAGGGTCGGGATCACGCTGCAACGCTGAAATCACTTCGGACGGCAAAATGTTACGCATTTTGTAGAGGTACTATCATCCTCGCGAATGCGGGGATCCAGTGCTTTCGCGAAGTCTATGCCGCGTGGTCTCTGGATTCCCACTTTCGTGGGAATGACAGAACGTTGAGAATCTATTCCAGTGGTCGGTTTGGATCCAAATCATCAGGTCCTGATTCAGCGGCTGAAAGGTCCCCGCTCCATGCTAACTCGCCTCGCTCAGGGCTATTCTCCGCCCGTGAGCCAGGCCATGGAAAAGCGGGCGAAACGTATCCATTCGCGGCGGTGCTTTTCTCCGCCTTCGAAGAGGATGCCGACGTCGCCGTTGGAGAGTTGCACCAGGGTGGAGTAGGACGATGGTCCGGCGTGGATGAGGCGTTTTACGGGCCAGGTGGCGCCTTCGTCGTAGCTCATGCGCACGGTCATCTTCGTCCGCTCCACGACGCCGTAGAGTTCGCCGAAGTTGTCCGGATTGGCGAAGAGGATGCCGTCCTTCCCCCTTTCCTTTCCGGCGCTGTAGCGCAGGATGCTGGCCTGGCAGGGGCACTCGTTGAGCGCGGCGTCCCAGCGCACGGTGGACCAGCTCGCGCCGCCGTCGGTGCTGGTGGCCACGCCGCGGCAGCTTCGGCCCATGTTGCCCCGCATGTTAAGCATGAGGCGACCATCCTTCAGCGAAACCACTTGGGACTCGTCGGAAAGTTCGGCCACGGGCCCGCCCATGGTCCAGATGTCGCCGCCGTCGTCGCTGAGAATCACGCAGGAGCGTGAGTTCTCCTCTATCTCTATACTGGACTGGCCGATGTAGCCGGGAATTACCAAGCGGCCATTTCCCATCTGGACGCCGATGCCGGGGCCGGGCACGAAGCGATCATCCGCGTTGATGATGGCCTCGGTGATGTCCCGTGGGGCGGACCAGGTCTTGCCGTTGTCCGCGCTCTTGAGCACGAGACAGCGGTGATGGTCCGGACCGGTCTTGTGGGCGTTGATCCCCACGAGGACCACTTCGCCACTTTTCCGGTTCACGACGGCACAGGGATTCATGAGGGCTTCCGCGCCCGTTCCCGGCACGAGGGTCTGCACGGGGAGCCAGGTCTTGCCTTCGTCGAGGCTGCGCCGCAGCACCATGTCGGTCGGGCTGGCATCTTCCTGCGCGATCTTCCGCGCTTCGCAGAAGGCCAGCAGGCTGCCGTCGGGCGCGGTGATCATGGCGGGGATCCGGTAGGTGCTCACGCCGCCCTCCCCCGCCACAAAGACATCGGTAAAGACGGGCTCACCGGCCGGGCGCGGCGCAGGCGCGCCCAGGGCAACGCGAAAGCCGATGTGGCTGTGCGCCGCCGTGGTTTCTTCGTGGTCGCGTCTTGATGAACGGCATCGCCCGCCGGTGGCGGTCCAGCCGCCGCCGCGCAGCACGCGGTGCGCGGCGAACGACGGCCCTCCGGGGTCGACCGATTCGCCGTCGAAGTAGTAGCCGTGCCAGTCCTGGCACCACTCGGAAACGTTGCCAGTCATATCGTGGAGGCCCCAGGGGTTGGGCTGCTTTGTGCCCACGGGTCGGGCCCATGGCGACGCGCTGACGCTAACGTTGCCGCGCCACCACGCGTGGGCCTCGATCTCCACGTAGTCCAGATCGTCGCCCCATGGAAAGCGCGTGGTCGTGCCGGCGCGGCAGGCGTATTCCCATTCCGCCTCGGTGGGCAGCCGAAAATCCACATTCATGTGATCCGCGAGTATGAGGGTGAAGGAGAGCGCATCATCCCACGAAATATAGACTGCGGGCGATGCGGGGTCCTCCGAAACGTTTTCACGGCCCGACCAGGGGCTCGTGCGCATGACCGCCTGCCACTGGGCTTTGGTGACTTCGTATTTTCCCATCCAGAAGCCCCGGGTGAGGGTTACGCGATGCTGAGGCGTTTCCTTGTTGGGGTAGGCGTCGCGCTCGCCCGGGGCCTGACCCATGTCAAAGGTGCCGGCGGGAATCCAGACCAATTCGAGGGGAACGCCACCGGGCAGTTCTACCATATGAACCGTGCCTGCGGCTGGAGTCTCCGCTGCCAGAGCGCGGCCAGACACCGCGATCACCAGACCCACGACGAAATAGAGCGCTGCGGACAGGGCGGCGGGGAACGAAAGTCGAATCATCATGCTCTCCTCACGATTGCGGTCGAATTACGGTCCGGGATCTTGTAACAGGTTGGCGGCATAAAGCAAACGCGTTGCCGCGTTGCCGTGCTTCAGCCTGGCGGCCGAAGTCGAGAGCGCTTTAGCTTAAAGGGACTCAGACATTCCTGTCTGAGGCAGAGCGCATTGCAGCGGCCAAATGGCACGGTGAACTAGTGAAGAAATCTGGGGGCTCGTCATCCTTATGAAAGTGGGGATGGCGAGAACTTGCGAAGTGCACTTCGCCCGCTCTCTGGATCCCCACTTTCGTGGGAATGACGTTGTTTTCGATGTAGTGTCACCACATCTCTTGTTGGGCCTCGGCGACCGAGGTGCGCTCTGTCTCAGACAGGAATGTCTAAGCCCCTTTGGTGTTGCTTCCTCTTGGGATGGCATGACTCCCTTCGCTTCAGCTCACCATGTCCTTGTGGAGATCCCACGGCGCGCGGACGGGGCGGCTGAGCATGGCCGTGGCTTCGGTGTCGTCGAGGATTTGCTCCTTTTCCGGGTTCCAGCGCACGGGGCGCTTGAGCCGGATGGCGATGTCGCACAGGTGGCTGATCGTGTCGGAGCGAATGGCGGCTTCGAGGGGACTCACGGGGGTCTCTCCTGTCTTTGCGCATTGCAGGAGGTCGCCCATGTGACTGCTGGTTTCTTTAAGCCGCAGGTCGCCTTCCTTAAAGGTTATCTTCAGGATATCGGGGTTGCTCGCGAGGATACCGCCGCGATCGACGCTGACCCAGCCTTCGCTTCCGAAGAAGGTCGTGCCGTGGTCCTTCCAGGGGCGATAAGCCGAAACAATCGGCTCCGCCACGCGGTGGCCCATGAAGCGCAGCTTCACGCCACTCTCGTAGACGCATTCCGTGTCCCAGGACTCGATGGTGTCGAAGAGGCCCTGTGTGGGCAGGCTTCCCGTGCCGCTGTACTGAACGGGGCTCGTGTGGTCTGTGCCCAGTCCCCACTGCACGATGTCCAGCGGGTGGGCACCCCAGCCCGCGATGAAGCCGAGGGCATAGTCGTAGAGGTGATAGGTGCCGTAGCAGGTGCAGCGATCGACGGTGTAGCTTCTCTCGGGCGACGGACCGGTCCAGCGGTCAAAATCGAAGCCTTCGGGAACGGGCGCGAGCTCCGTACTGCCGTACTGGGGCACGCTGAAGGCCGCGTATTGGCTGGAGATATCGGCGCACCAGGCGTCGACGCGGGTAACCTCGCCGATGTAGCCATTGCGGACGAGTTCGCAGGCCTGGCGAAATTGGGGCGCGGAGCGCTGCTGGGTGCCATACTGGATGACGCTCTTATGCTCCGCCGCGACGCGGCGCAATTCCCAGGCCCATTCCATGCTCACGCCGAGGGGCTTCTCCACATAGATCGCCTTGCCCGCGCGGGCCGCCGCAATCGCGATGGGCACGTGCCAGTGATCGGGCGTGGCGATGATCACGGCGTCGATATCGTCGCGCAAGAGCACCTCTCGAAAGTCGGCGTAGTCCTGCACCATATTCCCTTTGTAAAACGTGTTGAGTTTTTCGCGCGTGGACTCCCGCCGATCCTTGAAGCAGTCGCTCACCGCAAGAAACTGGGCCTCCGGTCGGTGAACCGCGTCATTGAGCAGGCCGCTTCCGCGCCCGCCCGCGCCGATGAGCGCGAGATTGACGCGATTGCTGGGCGCATCTTTGCCCCAGGCGCGCGCGGGAAGAATCAGGGGCGCCGCGAGGGCGGCCGACGACCATTTCAAGAAATCCCTGCGTGAAGACGGGTGCGTTTTCATGGTGTAACTCCCGGGACCAGTTATTGTTTCGGTTTTTCTGCGTTCATGGCGGCCACTTCCTGGAGCAGCCGGTGGCTGTTCCACACGCCGGGATGGACGACGATGCGGTAGTGAAGAGAGAGCGTCTCCCCCGCCTTCAGGGTGCGGGGGGCGCGATAGAGCAGGGCGGGGCTGAAATAGTGGAAGTTGTTCTCCGGCTGCGCGATGACATACCAGGGTGACGACGGGGCGTCGTTTCCCGGGCGCAGGAGCATCGCGAGACCCATGGGGTGGCCATCGAAGTTGCCGCTGAAGTCCAACGCGCTTGCGTCGAGATTCGCCTGGGGCGCGTCCAGCGCCACGGGGCCATTTTCGGTGTTTACTTCCGCACCGCTCATCGGACTGAAACGCATGGAGAGTCCGGCGTAGCCGCCCCAGGACTTCCCCTCCGGCTCACCCTCAATGGGCGTGCGGTCGAGCACCACGCCTGCGCCCAGGGCCTTAAAGCTTGCATCCCAGTCGATGGTGCAGGCCCCCAGCCAGTCCGGTGGAGAAATGCGAAGGGTCCGAGACTCTTCCAGCACGGGCTTGCCCGGCTCGATCTCGTAGAGAAGTGTAAATTGAACTGCGGCGGCACCGTTCGCCTCCGTCACAATGGTGGGCGTATCCCACACCGTCTTGCCGTCGGGTTGCCCCGTCTCCCGGTTCTCTTCCCAGAAATTCACGCCGTTGATAAACTTCCACGAGAACCATAACGCGTGGTGCCAGGGATGGTCCGGTGGGGCCTCCCAACTCAGCGCCGGCCCATCGGCCAGTGCCAGGGGGTGAAAGTAAGGCTTAGGCGTGTCCTTCCCGAAATTCAACTGCCAGAGGGTGGCGCCGT
The DNA here is from genome assembly GCA_044344195.1 of Candidatus Hydrogenedentales bacterium. GTDB lineage: Bacteria > Hydrogenedentota > Hydrogenedentia > Hydrogenedentales > JAEUWI01 > JAEUWI01. The sequence goes on along the minus strand of JBIJDL010000005.1, from coordinate 27,161 downwards.
TCAGTTTCAACGCGAGGGTCTGATCGGTCTGTGTCCATTCGAGCACCCGCGGCGATGGCGCAAGGGTGCCCGTCGCGGCCCAGGCTACTGTGCGCCGGAGCAGCGTGGCAAAGGCGGGATGGCTCATGGCGCGCACGTGATGGCCGAGGAGGAAGTTCACGCTGCGGCCCTTGCCGAAGTCGCGACTGAAGAGAATCGGCTCCTCCTTGCCTGTTCCGCGAAATTCCGGGTCGGACCAGGCCGTGGCGAGCACCTGCGCCTCCGGGGGAACGGGAACCTTGTGCCAGAGTTCGTCAAAGGTCGTGAAGTCCGACATGCCCTCGGTGATGGGGTGCGCCACGCCCGAAGATTTCACCGTAAAGTGATGCTGCTTGCCATGTCCCGTATTTTCAAGGTCCCACGCGGTGATGGCCAGCTTCTGGTAGTCCTCCCAATCATAGAAGGAGGACGAGCCGGCGTGGACGGACACGAAACCATTTCCATCCGCCACAAAATCTATCAGGGCACTCCGCGCGGCATCGGGCCACGTCTCACCGGGGGGATCGCCCCAGTTGTTCCAGTTACTGAGGATCACATCAAATCCTGCGAGGGTCTCCGCCGTCATCGTCTCCGGCTGCTCCAACACCGTGATTTGAGCTGCTCCACCCTGCTCCATTATCTCGCGAAGCTTCGGCGTCGTCTCCTGCCAGGCGTGGTTATTCTGCCCGCTCAGGAGCAATACCTGGAGCGGCTCCTCCGCAACGGATAGCGCGCCCCAACCCGCCGTCAGGGCGATCGTGCACAGCAATACTATGTTGACGCGCATCATCGAAGACCTCACGTTAAAATCTACCTTCAACCACGAGAACAGGCGGCAGCGGCCCACCTCTCCGGCCTTCCGCCTCAATAAGTTGCGGATTAACCACTCCGATACCGGTTTTGGACGGAGGCCACCTTAATCCTGCCAATGCTTCGGGCCCACATATCGGTCACGCAAAGATTCCATAGCATCGTGGCACGATCCAGATCATTTGGATAACCCAAGGGGGAAAAGCCCGATGGAAAGGCCGTAGCATAGTTAACCTTGAACTCGTTACAAAGACCCTTTACTTCCGCCGCAACCTCATTCTTATCGCTGATGTCCACGGCACGGCTCTCTTTGAGATAGGCCAGAAACGACTGGAGCGCCTCCGTGGGCTGAGTGGCGCTGACGGGCACATCCTTCAGCGCCATAGTCAGGCTTTTTTCCATCATCCTGATGCTCCGAAAGACCTCCGTATTCACCGGGCCCGCCTCTCCATAGGGAAGCAGGCGTCCATCCAGATAAACGAAGGGGATGAGGCCGTTGGAGATAACCACTTCCGAGGTTGCAGAGAATCGCCCGGCCAGCCGGTCGCCGCGCGATGGCGCGCCGCCGAATGGGTGATAGTGACCGATCCCCACGATCGAATCGCCACGCAACCAAAGCGCCACTTGATCGCCCAGATAGGGAATCTCTTTGTAGTCGAGAAAGCCCTTGACCGGCTCCGGGAGGGAATCCGGCAGAAAAGAGTTCCAGGTCCGTATCGCCTCCTGCCGGTATCCGCCGCCTGAAACGCGGAGAAGCACAAAGAGCCTTCCCCCGCTGTTGTCGAGCATATCGTCCCGAATTTCCTCGCGATAACGGGCCAACTGCTCGCCTGAAGTAAGGAACCCGGACAGGGCCGCGGTGACTTCTGCCTCTTCCGAACCGGACAAAGTGGAGACATAGCGATGAACAAGGAATCCATAAACCGCGATGGGATGGGTGGGCGAGAGCGCGACGGGGAGTGCCATGACCGCGACCAGCACGATAGCGATGACGCGGTGCTTACGCAGTACACTGCGGGCTCGGGTGGTGACTGGATGATCTGCGCGATCTCCATGACGGAAAATTCCCGTGACCTGCGTTTTAACGGCAGAACGCAATTCACATTCGCGACTCAGCCCGGTGGGGCTGACGGTCTCTCTTCCCTTTGCAGCTTCGACGCACCCACGCGAGACGCGATGGGTCGAACTCGATACTCCAGCACTACAGCACATATTAGAATCCCCAAAACTACCAGGTTTCCAGATACTTCAGACTTACTTATCAAGCAGGAACCCGCTCGGGAACGCTACAGGGACGTCGGGACGATCCGCGCCCTGGCTCAAGCCATTCTCACGCTTTCAATAGTCGCTGCAAGTGGGTGATACTCCGTGCAGCCTGTTCCACCGTCCCGCACTCGACGGAGAGCACGATGTCACGGGGGGCCTTATTGCAGGTTTCAATGACTTCGGCCCAGTCGATGACGCCGTCACCACAGGCGCAGCCCACCGGTGTTCCGGTAACCCGCCCGCGCTCCGAGTGGGATTGCTCCATGGAGATGTCCTTCGCATGGAGATGGACGAGGCGGTCCAGCACCCGGTTCAGCCAGTCGATGGGATCCTCGCCCGAAAGATAACTATTGCCCGTGTCGAAGTTGATCCCGATGGATGGAGATTTGACGAGCGCCCAGATGCGGTCAAGACCGTCGGGCGTCTTGCTGTACTGCTGGTGGGGCTCGATTCCGATAAGAATTCCCCGTGACTCCGCGACGGCGGCCGCCTCCTGGAGGACATAGCGCATGAGCACGTGGTCTTCCTCGACGGTGGTCCAGACGGGCTTGGGGCCTTCATCGGTATTGACCACTGGCGCACCGCATTCCGCAGCAAAGCGAATAGCCTGCTTGAGGTACTCGGTGCTTATCTCCGGCTTACACAGCGGTGTGTGGGTGGACAGGCCGGAAAGTCGCACACCGGCCCGCTCGCAGGCCCGCTTGATTCGGTAGGGATCGTCCAGCATGGAAACGCTGTGGAAGTACCCCGCTTCGCTCAGTAACTCTCGCCCCCAGTGAACCATCGGCTCCACATACTCGTAACCGAGGCTTGCGGCCTTCTCGACCCCCCACTCGAAGGGTTTGTCCGCGTGACGTACAAATTCGAGGTTAATACCGATTCCAATCATGACTGAAAAACCTCCACAGTCGCCAATCTCTCAACCTACGGGATCAGATCTGCTCAATACACAATTGTTCAACTGCTACAATCCACCGAGTCATATAAGGCGGACCGATTGCACTTTTAACCGCAACTTCGGGCCTTCTCGCTCCGTGCGGGCACCCTTTCGGGACTAATTGAGCGATAATCGCTCTCAATCCACCGGGAAACCTGCGTAAGTTAACGCATTTACCGTGCCATAGCGTAAGCCACGACCAAACGAGGTGTGTTGCGCAGTATCCGACGGGTCTTCATTTCCGGTATCGTTTTTGCTTCTTCATTAAGTAGAAGGGGTGTATACTCACACCGTTCACTAACGCAATTGATCGAACTCGGGGATCCTGTGATGTTACGTGTTTCCATGGTCGTACTGGCCTTCGCAGTTGGCTTCTCCCTTCAAAGCAGCGCACAATGGCTGCCCGTCGAAGGCACCAATGCCTGGGAGGAGCCCACCGAACTGGCGGGGCCGAGAGTCATGATCGAGTACACGCTGAACGACGCCAGCCTGTCCACTAAGACACCCGCCTACGTTTTCATTCACTACCGGATCGCACCCGAGGCCCCTTGGCGTCTTCTTTCCCCGGAACATCTGCAGGGAAATGGTGCGGGCATTGTCGAAGAAGCGGGCGCTAAAAAGGTGATCTGGTGGGGCACCTCGGAACGCGACTTTCCCACCTTCGGCACGGCGGAGTTCCGCGTACGCGCCATCGCCATGGCCCGTGTGCCGGGCGGCGAGTTTGCGATGAAGAGCCTCGCCGGTCAGGGCCGCGATCAGTCCGGCAAGAATCCCCAGAAGTCCACCCTGCCCACCTACCACATCGCCCGCCTGGAAACAACCATCGGCATGTATGTGATGTATCTGAACGAGGCGGGCATCGGCGGCACGGGCTACAATCCCAAGATGGAAAACCTGGAGCGCTGCGGGATCCTGCGCGGCGCGGACGGCATCTACGCCGCCGCGCCAGGCCGGGAGCTCCACCCCGTTTCCTATGTATCCTGGTATGACGCCATGGGATTTCTCCAATGGTGCGGCCTGCGCCTTCCGGACGAAGCGGAGTGGGAAAAGGCCTATCGCGGGGGTAACTTTCTCGACGGCGATGAACTGAAACTGGAGCCGAATCCAAACGCACAGCGACGCTATCCCTGGGGCGACGAACTCCCGAATGATGGTGGCGTGCAGCGCTGCAATTACGACGGCGATGGTGATGGCTTTCCCAGCACGGCCCCGGTGGGCAGTTTCGCGGCGTACACCAGCCCCTACGGCGTCCACGATATGGGGGGCAACGTGAACGAATGGACGCTGAACTGGTACACCACACCGTACCACACGGGCCTCGACGGCTACCGGGTCGTACGCGGCGGCTCCTGGCTCGATCTCCCCGAAGGCTGCGACGGTGTGTCCGGCGCAACCACCCTTCCCCTGAAGGAAGGCGGCACCATGGGATTCCGAGGCGTCTATGCCCCCTCACCCATGCCTTGACTATCACGGCGCGGCCCAGAATCCGCGCCGCTGCGGAAACCTCGAAAGGGCGACACTATGAGCACGTTGAAACGAAGAAGCTTCATCAAAGGGTCACTGGGGGCGGCGGCAACGCTGGCCTCCCTGAGCGTCGCGCGATCGACCGCGGCGCAGGACAAGGTCGTGGTAGGTGTCATGGGTCTCGGCGGGCGCGGGCGCTCGTTGCTGACCAGCCTCGTCATGAGTTCCAATGTCCACATCAAGTACATTTGCGACGCCGACACGCGCTGTGCGGGCCCGGCGACCGAAATCGTCATGGAGGGGCACGAATACCGGCCTACCTTCGTGCAGGATTTCCGGAAAATGCTGGAAGATCCCGAGGTGGACGCCATCGTGGTCGCCACGTCGGATCGCTGGCACGCCCTGGCCACCATCATGGCCTGCCAGGCTGGCAAGGATGTCTACGTCGAGAAGCCCCAGTCCATGAGCATCTGGGACGGCCAGCAAATGATCGCGGCGGCCCGGAAGTATGAGCGCATCGTCCAAGTGGGCATGCAGACCCGGAGCGGCCCCTATCTCCAATCGGCGCTGCAGTATATCCAGAGCGGGAAACTGGGCGATGTGATGCTGGCCCGGGTCTACCTCATGCAGGCGGGCGGCCCAAACGCGCTGGCCCCGGAAGAGCCCGTGCCTGACGGGATTGATTACGATCTCTGGTGCGGCCCGTCGCCCATGATGCCCTATCGACCAGGGCGCTGGTTCCAGAATTACTGGGACTTCTACAACGGCGAGCTGACGGGCGACCTGATTCACCAGGTGGATCTGGCGCGCCTGCTGATTGGCAAGAAAGCGCCAAACAGCGTCTTCAGCGCAGGCGGTGTATACCGCTACAACGATGGCCGGGAGCAGCCCGATACCCAGTTCTCCACGCTGGAGTTTGACAAGGTCACGATGATGATCGAGGGCGGCTTCTGGTGTCCCTACAACCACCGCATCGTGTTGCTACCCGACAAGAGCAAGTTCCCCGATTGGGAATTTTGCGCGACAAAGATCGAGATCCTCGGCACCCAGGGCCTCATGTACTTCGGTCGTCACGGCGGCGGCTGGGAGGTTTACGAGGGTGACGAAAAGACACGATCGACTCATCCCGTGGCATCGGAACTTTCCGAATACAAGTGGGACGAGATGACCCCGATCCACTTTGAGAACTTTTTCCAGTGCATCCGCGATCGGAAAGCACCGAACGCGGACGTTGCGGACGGTCACCTGTCCATGAACCTGTGCCACCTGGCCAATCTTTCGAACCGCCTGAACAATCAGAAGCTGCGCTGGGATGGTGAAAAAGAGGTCTTCATCGACAACGATGAAGCGAACCGGTTGCTGCGGGCGAACTACAGGACGCCGTGGGTCATTCCTGAGACGGTATAAATGAATCGGGTGCCTGAGCCAGATTGCATCAGCTCAGGCGCCCGCTCTATATTCTGGAGCAGCACGGGCCGGGTAGGACACGCCCTTATATCTGTTCCAGCACCACCCCGAGATCGCGGTACGCGCGCTTTACTCACGGGTTGTCCGCCTGACAGATCAGGGTTGTGGCCGACGCGCGCCGATGGTCCGTAAGCGCGCCCATGACCCTGTTCTCCGGAGGGACTCATACCGCTGAAATGTTTTCCCATCCAATGTCCAGATGGCTGGCCGCATAACCGATTTCTTTGAGAAAATCGCCGTACGCCATAATCCAGTGTGAATCCCGCACTTCGTCCATCAACTTCTCCCAATGCCCCTCGATACGGATGTCCTGCTGCGAGCGGCAGATCTCGTAGTCCGGATTGGCCAGCACGCTACCCTTCAAGCCCACCCAGCGCGGGTTGGCATACTCCGGGCTGATGAAGGAGAGTTCCTGCCCGATCGGCATCTCGACCTTGGTTGCGGCACCGTACTCGGACTCGTAATGGGTCACGAGACGCACCGGCTCGTAGCGGGCGCCGTCCATCCTGCGCGGTCCGGTACAGTGCGCGCACGTCGCAACACCGCCGTGCGGGAACGTGGAGTTGTGCATGAAGACCGGACGCCCCGAGATGTACCGCATGAGTATGCCCGCCGGAATCACTGCGAAATCGGACTCACAGAATGCGCCCAGGCCCTCGTCGTTGAGGACGCTCAGCGTCAGGCACGCTGTCGTCCGGGACATCGGCATGATGGTGCTCATACACTGTTGAATGGTGAAGAGCGAGGCGCCGTGTTCGGCGAGGAGGTCCTTGAAGACGCCGTAGAGCATGAAACTGTTGACGACGAAGGGGCGCTCGGTGGCAAGCTGGGTCCCCGGAAGCGCCAGATAGGCATTCGTCCAGCGTTCCGCCTGTTCCATGCGCGCCGGGCTAGCCAGTGCGTCCTGAATGCGGCGCCCGAGGTCGTCATAACTGACGTCGGCGATATCGAACTTGTAGCGGTCGCGGGCACTCTGCGGCGCATCGGGGGCGTACTTCCCGATCGGGCCACCCACGGCAACGATGCGCGACCCCAGCAGGTTGTTCACCCCGTGCAGGGCCCGGAGGCGCCAGGTCAGTTCCATACAATCGTCTATAACCACGTCGTGGACCGAAAGCAGGCGTTCCCCGTCTGGCGGCGCGCCGTCCGGACGCAGATACCGGGTGCTAAGGGCCTCATACCAGTAGTAGACCGGTCCCGATCGATGCCGTGCAAAGAGGATGGTATTCCGGTCCAGAATGCAGGCGCGAAGGGTTTCACCCGAACCCGTGGCGGGATAAATTACGGTTGCGTCGTGCTCCACGGCCGTGATCTGCGCGGCCTCCTCCGGCGACTTCACTCGCAAGACCGGCAGCACTTCCATTGGAAAACCGCACTGTTGCGCGATCCCCGAGAGTTCCCCGGCGATGCGCTCCGCCTCCGCAGCGGCGGCCACGTCACTCTGTACGCCCCCCCAGGACTTCCACGACGTCTGTTCCCGAGGGACAGCAACCCGATACATCAGCACCGGCAGGACGCGCAGGGGGCGCGCTACGGTGTAGAGGGGCCTATCCGGCTGCCAGAGATCACCGGGCCATTCGGGCGAAGCGCCCAAAGCGGACAAAGATGGTAGCAGGGACGCGCCGACCATCATCCCCGAGGTTGCGCCGAGAAACTGGCGTCTACTCAAACATGCGCAGCACATAACTGTTCAACCTCCATAGTGAACTGAACAGCCGGGCCGGGACCCGCATGGTACAGCATGGGGCGGTCCGGTCGCCCTAACCCGTTGCGTGGCATCCGGTTCGCCAACGGTCGGCCGGATCGCCGCACTTCACAAGAGAAATATTCAACGGATTAGGTCCATTCACAGCGATGCATTTAGCGTGCCACTTACGCCACACGCCCCGATTCTCGAACCGCTTTCGGAAAGCGCTAGTTCTGACGCTAAACTTCTTCCGGCACCACCCAGGGATCGCGATAGGTTCGCTTCACGTACTGATTCCCGGCCTCTTCATTGAAGTACTCCGTTTCCGGATTGATCGTCAGGGTCTGACCCGAGCGATAGGCGGCGTTTCCATAGAGGCACAGCAGAGTCGACTTGTGCAGTTTCTCAATGTCCGCTGTGGGCTGCTGGCGCGAGCGAATACAATCGACATAGTTGGCGATGTGGGCGGTGTTGGACGGACTGAATTTCCCGTGATGAATCTTCGCCGACTGTCCATCGGCATCGAAGCACTGCCACCCCCCGCCGTGCCGGCTGAAGTACATGATCTGCTTCGTGCCGTAGAACTCGATGCGGGTGCCGCTGAAGGGCCAGTTGGGCAGTATATCCAGATCGCGCACATCGAGAGGTGTCTTCTTCATATAGGGTGCCCAGTTCGCCTGCTCGAAGACCATGGTCAGTCCGTCATAGCTCCAGGTTACGCTGTGGGTATCGGGTGTTTCCTGGGCATCATCAAAATGATGGAGGCCGCCCGCAGATGATACCGACTTCGGATAGTCCCGGTCGATCAACCATCGCGCGACATCGATCTGGTGGACGCCGTCGTTGATGATATCGCCGCCCGAGTAGTCCCAGAACCAGTGCCACGCATAGTGAAAGCGATTCTTGTTGAAGGGCCTGTTGGGCGCGGGGCCGAGCCACATGTCGTAATCGACTCCGGCCGGCACTTCGCTGTCCTCCGGGCGCCCGATGTTGCTACGCTCTTTGCTGTTCAGCACACGAACGAAGTGCAGATCGCCGAAGTCCGCCGAGCGCAGGTACTCAAAGGCCGCGTAGACATAATCATTGCTTCGGTTCTGCGCGCCCACCTGCACCACGCGGTTATACTTGCGCGCGGCCTCGACCATCTTCTGGCTCTCCCAGATGCTGTGGGCCGTGGGCTTCTCCACGTACATGTCCTTGCCCGCCTGACACGCCAGAATCGTGGCCAGTGCGTGCCAATGGTCCGGCAGCGCACCCACGACCCCGTTCACTTCCGGATCGTCCAGCATGTGGCGGAAATCCTGGGATGTCTTCACTTCTTTGCCCGTGATTTCCTGCAGTTTATTTGCCGCATCCGCGAGCCGGTTCGCGTCGCAATCGGTCAGCCAGCGAATCTCCACGTCGTCGCGCCGGGCAAACTCTTCCAGCAGGAATTGGCCGCGTCCGCCACAGCCCATGAATCCCAAGACCACACGCTCATTCGCACCCGCGACATTGATCGATGGTCCAACGCCCGCAACGGCGGTGGCCACCCCGACATTCTTCAGAAAACTGCGTCGACTCAGGTTCAACCGGGACATGTCCTGATCCTCCTCGTTTTCGCCCACGGGTCCCGGTGACTGGAAAGAGCCAGCCACCGGGATCTCGGGCATGCAGCCCAGACGATTATTCGGTGGTGATGGGTACCAACGCGAAGGGACTGAACAGGCCGTAGCCCACAGTGCTGTAGTCCTTTCCGGCGGGCGGTCCCGCCTCGGGAGCCCTGCGGAAGTGCTCGGGTCCCGCGAGGCCCGGCGCGGCATTGCCATGGAAGGGACCCATGGTGTTCCTTGGCGTCCCGATCACGCGCACTTCAACCGTATTGTCGCCTGCCTTGATCAGGCCTTGAATTTCGCAGGCCCAGGGCTGACGCCACACATAACCCGCCGACGCACCATTAACAACGACCTCCGCCACACTGCCGTACCACGCTGGCAATTCCACGCGATAGGATGCCGCGATATCGGCGACCTCATAGTGCTGGGTGTAGGCTACCGTGTCGCCGTAGAGGGGCATTCCCTGCTCGCTCCACGCACCAAGGGCCAATGGGCGAGCGGCGGCAATGGAGAATCCGCGCGCCGCGGGCTCCAGGGCGAAATCGCCCAAGACATAGACCGCCGCAATTTCATGCATCATGGTAAAGGGCGTGGCGGCCAGTTCCAGCGTGTTTTCGCCTTCTTTTACCGCCGCGCTGATATCGACCACGCCGAAGGATTTGTCAAACCACCATTCTCCGGGTATCGCCTCGACCGCCTGGCCGTTGCAGGTCATGGCGTACAATGCCGTGCTCTCCACCACGGCGCGCAAACCCGCGGGCGGGGTTCCCTCTACCGTGAAGTGATAGGTCGCGGTGAACCCGCTGTCCGCCGCGAAAGTGTTGCTGACGAGATCTCCACGGAACTGAACCGCGTGATCCCACGGGTTGTGGTCAAGGCCGTGCTTCTGGAAGGCGAATTCCGCCGCCCGGCTATAATGCGCATTGGTCAGGGTCTCCCCCCCCGCCGTCACATCGACGAAGTCGACCGTGAGAACATTGGGCTCGGTTCGTGCAACCGTCGTGGGGCCTGCAGGCGCGATAGCGTCACCCGGAACCTGGGCGGTGATCACCTCCGAAGGGGCGCCGTCTGTCTGCCATTCGAGCAGGAGACTGCCCGCCGGCGGCAGCTCGAAGTTAACTGTGTCTACCTGCGCGGCGTACGGCGTGACAGTACCTGTTTCCAGATTCCATTCTCGGACCGCATGGCCACCGCTGAGCACCGTGCCACGGGACGGTTCTTCGAGGCTGCTGTTGACCAGGAAGAGCATCTGCCCACCATCGAACTGGCGACGGTGATGGTAGAGAATACCCTGATCACCTTCGGCGCGCTGAACAATTGCACCATCCCCGAGCAGCGTGTCGGCGATGGTCTCTGCGGTTGCCGGTGTCCAACTGGCAGCGAGGGTCGCGGCCGCTTCGGATTTTGCGCCGTCGATATAGTTGGGCGAGGTACCCGCACAGGAGTATACGACGCCGCCGTTCTTGGCGAATTTCTCCAGCAGGGCCGCCGTCTCTTTGTTGAGGTTTTCCAGCAGAGGCGGAATCACCACGGTATGGTAAGCCCGCTCGCCCACCACAAAACGATCGTCCTTCACCGCGCCATGGTCGGCGATGATATCTTCGCAGCCGAGGTCAAACTCCACCTGGGCCTGGGCCAGCTTCACCACGAGGGCCTGGAAGGCATCGCCCAGGGCCGCGCGCGTGTCCGCCGGTTCCCCCTGGTACATCCACGCCGTGGTGGTGGGTTCCAGCACCAGGATTTCGTTGATCTGCTTGCCATGGGTCAGGGCTGCGGAGAGGCGCGCGAAGTAGGTCGCGGGGACGTGGTAGGCCTCCCACCAGGGGCTATGATAGGAAAACGATGGCGGGTAGTCGGCCTTGCGCGCGCCGCGCATGGAGATGCGCGACAGGTGCTCGTCCATGGTGTTGACGCCCAGCACATAGAGCCAGTCGCCAATGCGCTTCATGTCTTCGAAGCGCGTCTCCCATCCCGCGCCGCCATAGGCCTCGCAAAGGGTGCGCTCCTTGCCGAGCTGGTTGGCCACGCTGGACAGCTCCAGCACCGCACGGGTGTTGCCGAATTGGGCGTGAACGCCTTCGTCGTACTGGTTGAAGAGCGTGTCAATCGCCGGACGCTGGTGCCAGGCGTACATCGCCATATTGTCCGGGGCCGATGCGCAATTGGGCCACTCATGCTCCCAGTAGTGCCCCGTAAATTCGATGCCCTTCGATTCACAGTAGTCGTAGTAGGGCTTGGCCCAGCGCTCGACAAAAAGGTCCAGCAGGGTCTGGTAATAGTCGTGGCGCACCCGGCGCCAATCACCCACCGGTTTCGATAGGCTCGCCAGATTCTCCGTCAGGCTGTAGCCGCGGCGCTTCAGGAACTGCTCAGGCAGGTCCGGGGTCCAATGAAGCTGCCCGCCGGGGCGCAGGTGCGGCTCGTCGGTGAAGACGCCCGGCATGCGCTTGCCGAACTGGTCGCCGATTTCACGTTCATACGCGCCCATGGTGATTTCCAGGAATTTCTCGGTCACACCGGGGCGGAGCAGGTCCACATAGCTCCAGCCACCAAACCAGGGCGACTCTTTCGCCTTCTCGATGCGCACCACGAGCACGTTTCCGGCGCCGACGGATTCACCGGCCTTCACTTTGGAGGTAATGTCGGTGGCGGCATCGCCCACAATCTGGAAGACCGACAGGATATCATCCGACCACGACGGCGCCGCAGCGACCTCTTCAAAGGTCAGGCCAAGTCCCCGAGACTCTGGCATCGCTTCCGGCACGTAGCCGCCGGCAAATCCAGACGGGTAGGAGTTCTCGTCGTAGATCCAAATATTCATGTCCAGACGCTCGGCGGTCTCGAGGGCCTTCTTCCAGAGGCGAAACCAGTCCTCGGACAGGTAGGGCGTCATGAGGCCGGGACGGGGATGGATAAAGGGTTGCCGGACATTCTGCGAAGCGAGATCTTCCAAGGTGGATACGATCTGCTCCTCGGTCAGCATGTCGTTCCAGACCCATAGGGGGCCGGAGGTGAACTCGCGGGGCGGATTGGCAAAGATGGCTCGCAGGGAGTCGATTTCCTGAGACATGGTATTTCCCAGTCCCCCCAGGGTGGTCAGTGTAAGCGTCATAAACAAGGAGCGCACACGCATGGCGGCATTCCCTTTCCAGAGGTTAGCTGCCGACCTACCATGGGAAGGATTCTAGCACGCACGCGGTCTCATTCCAAGGAAAACTTAAGGCTCCGGGTAACGGTCTGGCCGGTCACGGTGCCCCATCAGGCGTGGCACTGCAACTGTCCAGCAACACTCTGCGGGCGCATAGGGCTCAGCCGCCGTTTTCGCCGAACCAGTAGGCATAAAACGCCCCCTTTTGTAGCGTGAAGCGAAGGCGGACCTGCCGTCCCTGGAGACTTTCGCCGTTGCCCGATTCCCAGCGGAGCGCCCCCCGCAACTGGTCCCCGGTTATCGTCTGAGACACCGCCAACACCTCACCGGTGCCGCCCAGAACTTCTGCGCGAAGCGCCCCGCCATAGGCGTCAACGTTAACGTACAGGGTGCCGCCGGGCATCGTGAAGGGCTCGGTAAGAAGCCTCCCCTCCCCCTCGCCCGCATCGAGCGAAATGAATCCATCCCGCCGCAGAACGGCAAGGCAAACGGCGAAAGCGTCCGAGGCCACGCCCTTGTTCAAGGCGAGTCCGTAGTTCATTCCGCCGGTGTAGTAGAACCAGAGTTCGTCTCCGCGCACAATCGGAAATGATGGAGGCAGCACGCAAGCCAGATCATAGGCCCCGCTGCCCAGCTTGGATGAGTCGATGAAAGGTTTCCGATCCCCGAGACGCTGCCAGTCCTTAAGGTCGCGACTGCACATCAGTTGCACTTCGTGGAAGCCGCTCCAGTCTCCGCTTTCCTTGTAACCCTTCACCATGTCCGGCGGGATACGGGGATCGTCAAAGCCTGGCCAGTCCTTTGGAACCTTGCCGGTCTGATGGTAGAAGGACGGCAAGGCGATGTAGAGCCCCTCATAGCGAAATACGGACACGTTGTACACGTCCACATTGTACGTCTCGGGAATATTGTGGGAAGGCTGCTGCAACGCGGGATCGGTGAAGCGCGCCGCAATTTTCTTTCGGCCAATTTCCTGATCGAGATCGTCGGCGTGAAAGGTCAGTACCGGCTCGGTCCAGTGCTCGAAATCCTGGCTGGTCATAATCACGTGGGAACGCCCGTGGGGCCCCGAGGTTTTCAGCGTCGCAATGAAGGTGCGGGTCCGGGCATCGTAACTCAGATTCGACTCATCGCTCGATTTCAGCATCGGCACGTCCAACAGGGTCCAGCGGATGCCATCCGGACTCACCATCGGCTCGCGATCATAGCAGTGGGCGAAGCCCTTGAATCGACGCGCGGGATCGGCGTCGTCCGGATCGTAGACGACGTTTTCGATGGCGTTGGCCGGCCACTCGCGGGCGGGATCGGGGGTAACCAAATTGTTCTCCAGCGAACTCGCTACTTCCTTCTGCCGAAGGGCTGGTTTGGACCAATGGAGCCCGTCGGCGCTCTCGGCATAGGCCGTTCCGCTGCTACCATTCGTCCGTGACGCCAGCATCCAAATCTTGTAGACCTTCGCCTCCGGGTCCCACGCCGGTGCGCTCCGGGTCTGGAGCGAGGTCTCCTCCGGCGGCGTGGGCCGGATCACCGCCCCCCGTTTCACGGGCGTGTGCATCGTGCGCGAAAGGTTCTCGATGGCCGCGATGCCCCCATCGTCCAGGAACAATTGGCGTTCGCCGGACGAAGGGCGGTCGCTGGAGGCCGTTGAAGCAGCTTCTGCCACTTCGGACTTCACCGGCTGGGCAAGGGCGATAGCGACGAGTAGGGAAGAGAGGATAACGGCAAAATGTCGAAAAAAAAGCTTCATAAGAGGCTCCAGGTCGGGCACCATCGGTCACGAGTATTACCTGCAGACCATACCGCAATTCAGATAGCCAAATCCCGCACGTCTATCGCGCGCCGGAAGCAGTCCTCCATCGTACATATTTTGCACCCGTAGGCCTCCTTCGTCACCGCGCCCCCGATACCGATCACGCCGCTTACCGATTTCTCCGGCTGCATCAGGGCCGACTCCGTAAGCGTGATCCCGCAGAAGTTCGGCGGCAGCAGGGAGAACAGCTTGTGTTGCTCGGAGACGCTCCAGCCGCAATAGCCCGGACTGTAACGGTTGGTCGTACCCCGGCGCCGTTTCTCAGCCCAGTCGATGATGCGCTCTTCCACCCAGTCCGCCGCCTTTTCCACGAGTTCGGAGCCGAGCGCATCCACAAAATACGCTTGAAGGTGGTCGCCCTCGCCCATGAGCCTCTGCGACCAATCGGTCATACCTTTGCCCGCTGTGACGACAAAGAATGCGAGGGTTCCTGCCCCTTGCAGCGGACGGGCGATAACACGCCCGGTTTCGAAAAACTGGTCTTGAATGCGAAACCCCTCGTACTCGAGAATGACTTCCTCGGGCGGAAACACGCGAAAGCCGCCCTGAATCCGGGCATGGGTGTGGGCGGTACATACCAGACGCTCGAGATCTTCCCCGAAATGGGTCGATTCCACGCCGCCCGTATAACCCATTCCCCGAGCGACCAGATCGCTGGTCAATTCCAGCGTCGCTATATCCACGTCAAAGTGGAAGATCTCGGGTGTCGTCTCTGAACACGGTCCGTCCATCTCGCACGACCTTTCCAGCCACGCCGATTAGTTGCCCGCTGCGGCGAGAAAATGCAGCGCGGACTGGGGATCGCGGGAATAGTGGTCCGCGCCAATCTTCTCGCAGAATTCCTGGGTCAGCGGCGCACCGCCCACGATGACTTTCGTTGCGGGTCGCTGCGTCTTGATGGCCTGAACTATCTTCTCCATGTTCATCATCGTCGTCGTCAACAGGGCGCTGAGCCCTACCACGCAACCCGGATGGGCATCGATCGCGGCAATGAACTTCTCGGCGGGTACGTCCACGCCGATATCAACAACCTCCCAGCCGCCGCCCTCCATGATCATGGCGACCAGGTTCTTTCCGATGTCGTGAAGGTCCCCCTGAACCGTGCCGATCACCAGCGTCCCCTTGTGCTTGGTGACACCGGAGTCAAAAAAGGGCTTGAGGTGGGCCATGCCGGCCCCCATGGCGCGGGCAGCCATGAGCAGATCGGGAACGAAGGCCTCGTGGCGGCTGAACTTTTCCCCGATCCGACTCATTCCAGTCATCAGCCCTTCATTAAGGACTCGGTTTGGGTCCACGCCTTCCGTGAGCGCCCTGGCCGTCAACTCGTCCACCCCCTCCTGCCCCTTCAGGTCGGGCGGATAGGGAGCGTCCCTGTTTACCTTGCCTCGTTCCGTGTGCAGTGCAATCAATTCAAGCAATGATTCCATTTTCCCGTCTCTCCATGGCAACTCCGATGCAACGGAAGTCTGGGCCACGGCCTCGATGCCATGGCGGGTACTCCCGGGCGGAGCGTCTGAACTGATCATACTCTTCTCGGGTGCACCCAGACCACCCTAAATTCTCCGCGGGTCGCGACGGAGCCGATACCGATGCAGATAATCATTGTAAACGCATCGCCGCCGATCTATGATAGGGAGCAACAGCGTCCACTTGGGGAAGTGGGTGCGCCACGTATACTGGGGAATAGCACCATGGGAAATGATCCCGTCCAACGCTACGCGGAACGCTTCAACCGCTACACAACCGCCCTTCGAAATGGCAAGCCCGACTGCATTCCGATTCGCCCTTTTGCCGCGGAATTCACGGCGACCTACGCGGGCTATACCTGCCAGCAAGTGACCCACGACTACGACTTGGCATTCCGCGCCATGCGCAAGTGCGCTTCGGACTTTGACTGGGACGCCGTCCCCGCAAGCATGGTCTATGTCTGGACCGGCCTCACCCAGGCGATTGGCCTGAAGTACTACGCCACCCCCGGTATCGAGATCTCCGCCGATACCGCCTTTCAATTCCTGGAACCTCCCGAAGGCGAGTCCTTCATGCGGGCCGATGAATATGATCAACTTATCGCGGACCCCACCGGGTTTCTCATGAATGTCTGGCTCCCTCGCGTTTCCCGGGATGTGTGCCCTATTGGCGAGCCGGTCACCACACGCAACAATCTCTCTTTCCTCAAGGGTGGCATGGCCATGCTGGCCTACTTCAGTGCCTTCCCTCCCGCCATCGAACAACTGAAGACGGAATGTGGGACCGTCTCCGCCATCGCGGGCATCTTCAAGTCCCCTCTGGACATTCTGGGTGACAAGCTCCGGGGTTATATGGGCCTGACCATGGATCTGCTGGAACGGCCCGAGGTCGTGTTGGAAGCCTGCAAGGCCCTCATGCCCCACCTGCTGAACGTGGCCTTAACGACCGCGGACCCCGACAAGAATGTCCCCATCGGATTCTGGCTCCACCGGGGAGGGGCGCCCTTTGTGAAGCTGGAGCATTTCAACACCATCAACTGGCCTACCTTGAAACCGATTATCGAAGCTCTGTGGGCCCACGGACACCAGACCCTCTTCTATGCCGAAGGCGACTGGGACGCACACTTGGAAGCCTTTGCGGAGCTCCCGCCCGGCAGCATCCAGTACCACGTGGATCGCGGCGACATTCTCGAAGCCCACCGGGTACTCGGCAAGAAGTTCTGCATCAGCGGCGGCATTCCCAATGCTCTCCTTTCCTATGGGACGCCGGAGCAGATCACGGCGCGCTGCAAGGATGTAATTGACGCGGTCGCGGGCGACGGCGGCTATATCATGGACGCGAGCGCGATCATCCAGAACGATGCCCGCGTGGAAAACGTTCGCGCTATGACCGAGTTCACCCGGGCCTATGGAGTTTACAGCGCCACTGGTTCCTACAGCGTCCCCCCGAACCCCGGCCTGAACCCGCCCATCTCGATTGCCGACGCCATGGCCCGAATTCCAGTCCCGAATCTGAAGGCGGGCGCATGTATGCCGTGGGCGGAGAAGCGAAAGGAACTGGCGCCGGTCCAGGGCGACGAACGCATCCTGGAGCGCGTCTGGGATAATGTGGACACCCTGGCGAACATGTATGTCTGGCAATGCCTGCTGTCCTTCTAGGGCGGCAGACGGAGGAGAAACCGTATGACGGGTCGTGAACGGGTTCTGGCCATGCTTTCCGGAAAAACGCCGGATTCCCTGCCGCTCATGCCGATCACCATGATGTACGCCGCCGACCAGATCGGCGTCCCCTATCGAGACTACGCCAGCGACTACCGCGTGCTGGTGGAGGCCCAGATTCGCACGGCGGAGCGCTTCGACTTCGATCACGTGTCGTGCATCTCCGATCCCGGCCGGGAAGCCGCGGATTGCGGCGCGACGGTTGTTTACTTCGACGACCAGCCCCCCGCGATTGACGAGATGAATGCCCGCCTCGCGAACAAGGCCGACCTGCTCGCGCTGAGGATGCCCGATCCCCTCGGTGGCGGGCGAATGCATGACCGGGTTCTCGCAGCAGCCCTCTTCAAAGAGCGCGTGGGCGGGGAAAAACTCATCGAAGGATGGGTGGAAGGACCCTGCGCCGAGGGCGCGGACCTGCGCGGAATCAACACCCTAATGATGGACTTCTACGACGATCCTGCCTTCATCCATGACCTTTTCGCATTCAACGTGGAAATGGCCCTGGCTTTCGCGAAGGCGCAGGTCGATGCCGGGGCCGACATCATCGGCGTGGGCGATGCGGCGGCCTCCCTCATCGGACCTCAGCTCTATGAAGAGTTCGTCTTCCCCCACGAAAAGAAATTGGTGGACGGTCTTCATGCCATGGGCACTCTGGTCCGTCTTCACATTTGTGGCAATACTTCCGCCATCCTCGCGGGGATGGGACGACTGGGTTGCGACATCGTGGATCTGGACTACATGGCCTCCCTTGCGGAAGCGCGTCACGCCATGACGCCGAGGCAAGTGCTCCTCGGGAACATGGACCCGGTTTCAGTGCTGCGCAACAGTCCCGCAGCCGCCGTTACGGACACCCTGGAAAACTGCTACCGGGACGCCGGCCCCCTCTACATCGTGGGCGCGGGTTGCGAGGTGCCTCGCGGCACACCGCTGGCCAATGTGGAATGCCTTCGGGACTACGCCCGCTCTCATTGACGCCACACCCTGACCATCAGGCGTCGGGCGGTATTTCCAGCGATGCTTCCACCAAGCGGGCCAAATCCAGCACCCGCTCGTCGGGGGTACCAGCCTCGATATCGGCCATGACGATATCGCAGGGGCTCAGTTCACGTCGAATTCGGGCCAAATCCGAAGCCAGCTCATCGAGAGACTTGCCCGTAAGATCGGTCGGGCGATACATCACGGCCCGCCGGGCCCGTGGGCATAAGTCCCGCGCGCGCCTCAGATCCGAATCCATTCCCATATCCACGTAGCCGAGCTTCTCGATACCCGCGTAGTCTTCGATGTAGGGATCGACGTTCCACGCGCAATTGTGGATCCCGAAGTGCTCAAAAGCTTCGGACAACATCCTGTCGTACGGAAGAATGAACTCGCGATACTGATCCGGCGAAACCATGTTCACCACGCAGTTGCTCACGGTGGCATGACGGATGATGACACCCGTTTCACGCTGTCGCGCGTAGAGCAGCTTCATGCCGCTGATCATGGTCTGGGTCACCACCTCGAAAAGATGGCGCGCGAGTCCGGGATCCATCATCAGATCGATAAATATCTGGTCGCCCCGGATCCGAAAGGCGTTGTTCAGTACCCCTTGCCAGTTAATATATCCTTCGATGCGTCCGAAGTGCCGCTCGATGAGATCCGCCTGCTCCATGACTTGCACAAATACCGGGTTGGAGGAGAGGTCCGGCACTTCCAGCGTGCTGATCTGGGCCTCGCCCAGGTACTCGTGCCGGGCGGCAGGCCAGTTGTCGGGATAATACTCCGCGCCGACACCGAAGATTCTGGAAATGGTCAGCGCCCCGTGCACGCCGTCCAGCGTCGACGGTGCCGCGTCGGGATCGGCCCCGCCGAGTTGCAGAGCGGGAAAGCGCCGGTTCAACTCCTGGCGCATGCGCACCAGGGACTCGCCGCGATAGAGGGGATCGAGGTGCCAGCCCTCTGAAAAGTCTACGTCGCAGTTTTCCCGATACCACAGCGGCGTGAACCCGTACTCGACGCGCATGTCGGACTCGGTTCCGTCGCAAGGCGTGCGCGTGGCCGGTGCGGAGGGCGCGATGTAGCTGCGTAACTGGCCGGTCGTCGATACGGCGGATACCGTGGTTGTGTTCATGATTGCTCCTCTACTGGGTAGTTGCAACGGGCGGCAAGGTCATGCCGGGCGATGGCTTCGCGGATGGCGCGAATATGGGCCGGAGATGTGCCGCAGCAGCCGCCGATGATATTGGCTCCGGCGGCGATCATGACGGGCACACAACCGGACATGAAGTCGGGCGTCTCCGGGTAGGATTCGCCATCGGCGGTCAGCACGGGAAGGCCCGCATTGGGATGCACCAGAATGGGCGTATCGGGCGCGGCCGCGCGCAGGGCCTGGACCACGCCGATCATGGGCTCGGAGCCCTGGCTGCAATTGGTGCCCAGGATATCGGCACCCGCGTCCAGCAGCGCCATCGCCATGTCGGCGGGCGATGCGCCCATCATCGTGTAGTAGGTTTCACCCGCGCAACTGTCGTAGGTGAAGGAACAAATAATCTCAAGGGAGGTGCATGCCTTCACCGCCTTCACCGCCACCACGGCTTCGTCGATCGCCGAAAAAGTCTCGATGATGCAGGCATCTGCGCCGCCTTCTTCCAGCGCACGGGCCTGCGCGCCAAAGACGTCCGCCAGTTCCTCTTCGCTGATATCGCCCATCATCAAAATCTTGCCCGTCGGTCCGATGGACGCCGCCACATTCACCCCGTCCCCGGCGGCCTCACGAGACAGGCGCGCGGCGGCGCGATTGATCTCGGCCATTCTACTCTCGAGCCCGAAAGCTGCGAGCTTGATGCGCGACCCGCCAAAGCTGTTGGTGGTCACGATGTCCGATCCCGACTCCACATAGCGCTCGGCGATGCTGCGCACCGCATCGGGATGCTCCACATTCCAGAGCTCCGGACACTCCCCCGCTTTCAGGCCCTGGGCCATGAGCAGAGTTCCCCAGGCCCCGTCAGACACGAGGACGCCTTTTTCCTTAATCTTTTCGCAAATGGATTTCATTGGGCTCTCCCCGTTCGACGGCGCTCACTCGACATCGACTCCCCCGTCGATGCACGCCTGTCGGGTCTGGTACGTGTTGCGCTTAGATAGCGCACACGTAGTCTACGGTACGCCGCCCCCGGCGAACAAGCGGAAAGTGGTGCCGAAGCGTTACAATAGCCGAAAGTTATCTGGCAGGGTCTGATCGAGCCCTGCTGCGATGTCATGCAGTGCACCGGGGAATTTCTGAAATTACGGGGGCCACTGAAGAGGAGAGAGCATGCCATGTATGTTCATAATCGTAGATCTTTCTTGAAGGGTGCGGGAGCCGCAGCCCTGGGCTTGGGCTGGGCTGGCTATACTCGCGCGGCTGCGGCTGCGGCGGATGGCGGTGCGTCTGCCGCACCGGAGCTCCGCGTGCGGCTCAAGGCGCAGAACGACCCTCTGGTGGCCAGAACCTTTGCGATCCTAAGAGACCGCATCGAGCACCGCTGTCTTGTCCGAGTGGTTGAGGGCCGACAGGGTGCGCAGATCATACTGACGATAGACAAGCAGCTCGCCTTGGAGGCCTTCCACATTGATGAAAAGCGTGGAGCCGTTCGCATCGCGGGCGGCTCGCCGAGCGGCCTGCTCTATGGTGTTGGAAAATTCCTCCGCACCAGCAGCTACGATGGTGCCTTTCAGCCGTCGGCCTGGCGTGGCACCTCGGAACCGCAGGGCTCCCTCCGGGGCATGTACTTCGCCTCCCACTTCCACAACTGGTATCACGAAGCACCGGAAGCGGAAGTCATTCGCTATATGGAAGACCTCGCGCTCTGGGGCGTGAACGCCATCATGGTCATCTTCCCCATGATCAACCTCCAGGGTTGGGACGACCCCGAAGCGGAACCCGCCATGGCGAAACTGCGCCAGTATGTGGTCTCCGCACGGGAGCTGGGTCTTCAATTCGTTACTGGACTGAACAACTGCATGTTCATCGGCGCACCGGAGGACATCCGGGCCGCACGCCTGCCCGATCCGACAAAGCGGCGGGGCAACAGCGGCCACCCCATCTGCCCCAGCAATACCAAAGGCCACGCCTACCTCATGGAGAACACCAAAATCCTCTACCAGAAACTGGCGGATGTCGGCCTGGATCTGGTCTGCATGTGGCCCTACGACGAAGGCGGCTGCTCCTGCGACCAGTGCGCTCCCTGGGGCAGCAATGGCTACGTGAAGATCTCACGAGACCTGACCCTCCTCGGCCGGAAGTATTTCCCGGACCTGAAAACAATTGTGAGCACCTGGATGTTTGACACGCCGCCCGAAGGTGAATGGCAGGGCCTGACGGACGTGCTGGCCAAGCAGAATGACTGGGCGAACTACATTCTGGCCGATTCCCACGAGGATTTCCCCCGCTATCCGCTGGACGTTACCGTGCCCGGCAATCTGCCCCTCATCAATTTTCCCGAGATCAGCATGTGGGGTAATTGGCCCTGGGGCGGCGTCGGCGCCCATCCCCTGCCCGCTCGTTTCCAGCGCCTGTGGGATCAGGTGAAGCAGTCCGTCTCCGGCGGCTTCCCCTACAGTGAAGGCATCTACGAAGACATGAGCAAGGCCATCGTCCTCCAGTTCTACTGGAACCGCGATCAATCCGCAAGGGCCACACTGGAAGAGTACATCGCCTACGAATTCGGTTCCGAC
Source organism: Candidatus Hydrogenedentales bacterium (assembly GCA_044344195.1). Classification (GTDB taxonomy): domain Bacteria; phylum Hydrogenedentota; class Hydrogenedentia; order Hydrogenedentales; family JAEUWI01; genus JAEUWI01. Next base: position 5,079 of record JBIJDL010000005.1, on the reverse strand, counting down.
GTGACCGAAGACGTGCTGGCACTGGTGGATCTTCTTGAAAGCGCCGCAAGTCACGCCTTCCGAAAGGAACCCGCCGACAAAGAGGCCGTCGAGCGCGCCTTCGCAGTGGCTGAGGGTGTTCATGTCCGTTTGCCAGAATGGGCGCGCATAAGCTGGCGCTGGGAAATCCTATACTTGCGCGCCCTGCTTGATCGCGAGCGTTTCATAGGCGCGGGTCTGGAGACCCCCGCCGCGGAAGCGGCCCTTCTCCGCCTTGTGGAGATCTACCACTGCCAGTTGGAGACGGACGATCCCTATCACCACCGCGTCCGCCCCGCCCTTCGCCAGGCCGTCGACCGCGCGGGGAGAAAGTGATCCCTTTTAAGACGTGAGCCAATTGGCATGGAAACCTCTCATGAGCAGGAATGGACACGAAACCACACCAACAAATCGATCTGCACGCAAAGGCGCGACGGCGCAGAGAAATGGGGGCGTCAGATCAATGCGCTTTGCGTGGCTCGCAGGAAGAAATCATTCTTGCAGAAATCTTCCTTCCCTTTCTTCTTCGTGCTCTTCGTGGCCTTCGTGGTGAGAATATCTTCAGCGTCTGGCTCAGCGCGCCGCGCCCGGCTCCGCCCATTCTCCCACCACCTGCCGGATCGCCTCCAGCGCCCCCGCGTCGTGCTCAATGCCTTCCCAGTTGTAGACCGTGATATGGCGGCAGTCCCGGAAGTGAAAGGTCTTCACAAAATGCTCCGCCCAGGCCGCGCGGTCCTGTCCGGGCCACAGCCACTCCACGGCGGCCCACCGCGTCCGGCCCGCCTGCGCCATCGCCTCTTCAATTGGGGGCATGTCCACCGGGCCCTTCCAGTAAATACTCCACCCCGGTGTGGACCAATCGTTGAAGACCGCTTCGAAGGGAACATGGAGCGCAAAAGGCTCCAGGGTTCCGCCCCCGTGGACGTAGACCTTCTCCGGCGGCAACCCGGCGTCCCCGGCGGCCTTCGCGAGCAGCCCGAGGTAGCGCCGGACGACTTCGCCGAGGTCTTCCCTGGTCAACGCGCCCTCGGTTTTGATACCGGCGGTCTTCACAGCCGCATAACCAAGCTGGGCCAGACCGCCACTCAGTCCTTTGGTTGCATCCAGTCCATAGACGGGGTCGTGCGTCTCTTCGGCAGGCCACTGCTCCGCGAACCGATTCCCATCTGGATAGTAAAAAGCGTTGTAGCCGATGCTGGCCTCCCAGCCCAGCTTCACTCCGCCAAAGAGATGGGCACGCTCCGGCGGCAGGGCCTTGCGCCAATCCTCAACAATGCGCAGCAGCACCGTCAAGGGCTCCAGCGTGGCTTCGAGCACCTTCGGACTCATGATGTTCTGAGCCGGCGCTACGCGCAACTGGCGCCCCCAATTGCGCCAGCCTATCTTCACCGCGCCGCTGGCGTCCCAGCCGGTCCACTCCACATTCTCCGCATTGGCCGGGTCGTAGCCCGGTCGCGCCGGGTCCCACCAGTTCCACAGCTCGGGCCGCTTCTCCCACCAGTTCTGTCCATCCAGCACAATGAGCACGGGCACGCCCGTGGCCTCGCTGGCACGCAAGAGTCTCCGAAGCCCTGCGACATTATGATCGATTGGGGCATTGAGCACGGAAAATATCCACGATACGCCCAACCGCATTTCGTCACGCTCCGGTGCAGCAATGGCACCGGAAATCTTCGTGAGCCACGCGCGGTAGTCCGCCTCGATCTCACCCCGCTGCTCCCCGGATCCATAGGCCACGTTGAGAAATATATAGCGGGGCTCGGCAGACGCGGCAACGGTGAAGCAGGTGCAGCAAAGACTCGCTATCCCGATCACGAATAGACGAAGCAGCGTCATGAAGCGACCTCCGCCGACGCCAGTTCCCGCAGCCGCCCCACGTCCCGCGTGGGCGCATCGCCGAACTGCCGCTTGTACTCCCTGCTGAAAAACGAGGGATCGCGGTACCCGACGCGATAGCCTGCCTCGGATGCGTCCAGTCCCTCGCTGAGCATGAGCCGCCGTGCCTCCTGCAGGCGCAGTTGCTTATGAAACTGGAGCGGGCTCATCGCTGTTACCGCTTTGAAGTGGGCATGAAAGCCCGAAACGCTCATGCCGAGTTCGCGCGCCATGTCTTCGGCGCGAAAGGGCTTGTCAAAGCGTTCAGTGAGTTTTCTGACCGCCCGAGCCATCCGATGCGCCTGGCCGCCGATGGTCGCCAGATGGCGCATGCGGCTGCTCTGCGCGCCCGTCAGCAGGCGGTAGATGATCTCGCGGATAACCAGTGGCGCGAGGGCCCGGTAGTCTGCCGGACTCTCGGCCAGCCGCGCAAGGCGCAGGGTGGCGTCGAGCAGATCCCGGTCAAGCGGGCTGACATCGATGGACTTCACGCTACCGCCATCAACACGCCGCGGCTCACCGTCCAACTCCAGCATCACGGTGGTGACCACAGAAGGGTCGAGGACGAGGCGAAAACCGAGATAGGGCCTTTCGGGTGATGCATCAACGACCTGACCGGTGAGTGGAAGGTCCACCGTGGTGATGAGGTAGTGAGCGGGGTCGTAGCGCAGACATTCCTCGCCCACCATGACTTCCTTACTTCCCTGAGCTATCACGCAAAAGGACGGCTCGCTGACGCCGTGTACCCGTTCGGCGGTGTCCGATCCGCGGCGGAAGTGGAGGCCCGGATGGATTTCGACCCCGCCGTCGCGTCGTGCCACCCGTGCGATGCGCTGGGCCAACTCTTGGAGATCAGCCTGCCTGCGGCGGGCTTCCCGTTCGGTCGATGCCTTCATAAACTGCTCCATACTTCCGCTCCGCCTGCCACACAGGCAGAACTTTACCTTGGAGGATTGTACCAGCATATCCGAGGATCGTCATACTCGCATTTTCGATTCTGGATGTAGAATTATAAAAAGCCGCTGTACATGACGTGCCTTCCGGCTGGACCGTTTGGAATCCTGTCCTATTATCGCTATCCGGCTAAACGATAGCTCACGGGTTGAACCACAGTACGTCAGACCAGCAACACGCGAATTCAACAAACAGGAGCATCCCCATGAAAAACGCTAAAGCTTTTTCCGCCGCCAATGCCACTTCTCCGCTTGCGGGCGACCAAATACCACGTCGTGATCCCCTGGAGCATGATGTTCAAATCGAGATCCTGTTCTGCGGCGTCTGTCACTCCGATCTGCATCAGGTGCGGGACGAGTGGAAAAGCGTCATGCCCACGGTCTACCCCTGCGTGCCCGGCCACGAGATCGTCGGGCGCGTGACCAGCGTCGGTGGCCATGTGAAAAATTTCAAAATTGGCGACCTCGCCGCCGTCGGCTGCCTGGTCGATTCCGACCGCACCTGTCCCGACTGCCAGGCGGGTTTTGAGCAATTCTGCGGCAACATGACCCTGACCTACAATTCCCCCGATAAGCACCTCGGCGGCGTTACCTATGGCGGCTATTCCGACAATATCGTGGTCGACGAGCGTTTCGTGCTCCATGTCCCCGAAAATCTTGACCTTGCGGGCACCGCGCCCCTATTGTGCGCCGGCATCACCACCTACTCGCCCCTGCGTCACTGGGGCGTTACTCAGGGTAAGAAAGTCGGCGTCGTCGGGCTCGGTGGACTGGGCCACATGGGCGTGAAATTTGCCCATGCCCTGGGTGCCCATGTTGTCGTGTTCACCACCTCCCCCGGCAAAGTGGAAGACGCCCTGCGCCTCGGTGCGGACGAAGTCGTGCTCTCGAAAGACGTCAACCAGATGCAGCATCACGCGGGCAGCTTCGACTTCATCCTCGACGCCGTTTCTGCGGATCACGACGTCAATGCTTATCTCAATCTCCTCCACCGCGACGGCACCATGACCCTGGTTGGCGCGCCGGAGAAGCCCATGGCCGTGTCCGCCTTCAACCTCATCTTCGGGCGTCGCAGCCTCTCCGGCTCCCCGATAGGCGGCATCGCCGAAACCCAGGAAATGCTCGACTTCTGCGCCCAGCACAACATCACCGCCGACGTGGAGGTCATCGCCATCCAGCAGATCAACGAGGCCTATGAGCGCCTGCTGAAGTCCGATGTGAAGTACCGCTTCTCCATCGACATGGCCTCGCTCAAAGCGTAGTCGAAAGATAGCGCCCGCCGGGAGATATCCCCGGCGGGCAAAGGAATTCGGACGTCCTTGTCCGAGCACTTCGGCCGCAACCAAATGTTTCACCACGAAGAAACGAAGCACACAAAGAAGAAGGAAGAGGAAGGGAATCGCTACGCGCCTATGATTCCCCCTGCAATCCGGGCAAGACCGAATTGAGCTCGCACCCCAATTATCTTTGCGCCTTCGCGCCTTTGCGTGCAATGGATCAGAAAGGATGCTTGCTATGGGTGACTAAACGACCGTCGAAATCCTGCAACGCCGAAAACACGTTCCCTTCGTGCTCTTCGTGCCTTCGTGGTAAATAAACTCCTCCTGCTGTTTCCTGTTCGTAAGTGGCAGCGCCTGAGCGAACTGCGGATGAATTGCTCGAACTGTATTTCCAGGAAAGCAAGATAGTGACGGATAGTACAAGTTTTCAGGCGCTCGAAGTGGAGTCAGTTTGTATCCAGGGCTTCCGCACCAGCCCATTCGAGCGCCTGTGCCCGCTCAAGAAAATTGCGCATATGAATGACCTTGCCATGGCGAAAGGTGTAGACATCCGCTATGCGCCCTTCGCGCCATTCCGTTTCGTGCTTCAGCCTGACGTGTACGTAGACAAACACAATAATCTTATCCCCGGCGACGATGAACCGTTCCGGCTCGCAAGCTCCTTCGGCCCAGGTCCCCCGCGCCTGCGTCGCGTGCGCCTCTACCGTGGCGCGTCCCTTATAGGACCCCCCTCCCGGAGACTCCGCAAACTCGATCCACTCTATGTCCTCGTCAAAGATTCTGACGAAGTTGGGAATGTCGTTTCGGTTGAGGGCCGCGTAGGCTTCTTTCAAGCCCTCGGTTTCGGCTGCGAGTGCTGGTGTTGTGTCGCTCATAAATCTATTCCGTAGCTCAGTGTTACTACCAACATAATTCAAGCCGAAGAGGCGGTACTGGGTCAACTCCGAAAAAAA
>JBIJDL010000167.1:0-11256 GCA_044344195.1 Candidatus Hydrogenedentales bacterium | reverse complement strand
AACCATGTTGATGTCTCCCTGAGCGTGCCGCCCGCTCCGGGGCAGCCCGCCAGCTCCATTTATCAACTTCCCGTGCCGGATTCCCTTCATGATCTGGCCGAGCTGGCAGCGGCCCAGGCACCGGGCTCGGAGTTTACCGGCGAGATTCTGAACTTTCTCCACGAGAGCCTGGACGCCTCAGCCAATCTCTCGGAGTGGCACGCCCGGCTCATGGCGCGCTTGTTTCGCGACACCCCCCTCGTGATCTTTTCGCCTGAACTCCCCGAGGCGCGGGATTTTGCCATTCCCGTATTCGAGCACGAAATCCGCCATCCCCTCGAAAGCACGCGTTTGTTGAACGACGGCGGTGCACGCCTCGAGGCAGCAGGCTACGGCGCGCAGGTGGTGAAGGGCGACGACGCCTGCAATTTCTTTGTGGAACGCGGAAGCATGCGCTGTCGAGTTCGCTATGCGGAGGGCGTCTTCACGCTGCCCGATACGGGCGAACAATTCACCGAGGCCGATCTGCTAGAAGTACTCCATCGTGAGCCGGGACTGTTCACGGCGAATGTAGGGTTGCGCTGTATCGTGCAACAGACCTTGTTTCCCGTGCGGTCCTACGTGGCCGGGCCCGGCGAGCTTGCGTACTGGGGGCAACTGAAGGGTGTCTTCGAGTTCTTTGGTCGCCCCATGCCCATCGTTTATCCGCGCATGCGGGGCGCGATTACCAGTCTGAAATCAAACAAGCTGATGGGCAAGTACGGACTCAAGATCACGGATCTCTACGCACCCGCAGATGCGTTGGAAGAGAGCGCGCTGCGAAGCGCGGCGCAGGACCCTTCGCTCGCGGTATTGTCGAAGCACGGGGAGGCGATCATCCGCGAACTCGAAACCATGCAACGGGACTTCGAGGCGCTGGGTAAGCCGGGCAAGCTCGCGGTGCCGCTGGGCGCTCAGTTTCAGGCCCAGGTCCGTCAGGGAATGGACTATCTGGAGCGCGCCCTGCTCCGGGCCGATGAAAGCCGCACCGAAACCGTTCGCAGCCAGCTTGCGCGGCTGGGCACCGAACTGGCCCCCGATCGCAAGCCTCAGGAACGGCACCATACGATTTTTTCCTGGCTGTTTCAGTATGGCTGGGAACTCGTGCCTCGATTGGCGGCCGCAATGGACCATGACGATTTTTCCCTGCAGGAGGTGGAGCTGTGAGTATTGACGTGCTGGCCATAGGCACCCACCCGGACGACGCCGATCTCGGTGTCGGCGGCTTGTTGTGCAAGCTGGGCAACGCGGGAAAATCAGCGCTACTGCTTGATTTGACCAAAGGTGAACTTGGCTCCCGGGGCACCGTGGCGGAGCGCAAGACCGAAGCTGCGGATTCCGCAAAACTGCTGGGGATTCTCGGCCGCCGCAATGCGGGCCTTCCCGATGGTGGCATCGCCAATATTCCGGAGCAGCGCCTGGTGCTGATACGCATACTTCGGGAATTAAAGCCGGCGCTGCTATTGGCCCCGATGGCGCCCGATCGCCACCCGGATCACGCGGCGGCCCATGCTCTGGTGAGGGATGCCAACTTTTTCGCCGGGGTCCATGGCGTGGAGACGGGCCAGGCACCCCATCGCGCGGGCGCGTTGTACTACTATCGCGCCTACGAATCAAAGGGTGAGTCGCCAACCCACGTGGTCGATATCTCCACTGTTTTCGAGCAGAAGCTGTCGGCGCTCCGCGCTTTCCGCTCTCAGTTTTATAACCCCGACTATTCCGGGCCTGAAACGCTGATCGCGTCTTCCGCTTTCTGGGAAGCAATCACGACCCGGGCCGAGTACTGGGGCGACCGCATCGGTGTTCGCTACGGCGAGCCGCTCTATGGCACACTACCGGTGGCCATGGACCTGCCGCCCGAACTGGAGAAGCACACATGAAAATCGGCATCACCTGCCATCCGTCCGCTGGTGGCAGTGGTATCATGGCGACAGAGTTGGGCTTCGCCCTGGCCGACCGCGGCCACACGGTGCACTTCGTCACTTCCGAGCCACCCTTCCGCCACAAGGAATACCGTTCAAATCTTCTCTTTCACGTCGTGGACCCGGTGTCTTATCCCCTGTTTCGCACACCGCCTTATTCCCTTGCGCTGGCGACGAAAATTGCCGACGTGGCGGAAGAGTATGACATTGACATCTGGCACGCCCACTACGCCATACCGAATGCGGCGGCCGCGATCTTCGCCAATGAAATGTTGCCCGACGACAAAAAGTTCGGCATCGTAACCACGCTCCACGGAACGGACATCACGCTGGTGGGCAGTGATCCTTCTTTTTTCCGTGTCACGAAGTTCGCCATGGAGCGGAGCTGCGCGGTGACGGCCGTGTCCCAGTGGCTGAACGACGAGACGATGCGCGAGTTCAAACTCGAGCGCCCGGTGCGAACGGTTTACAACTTCCTCGACCACACCAAATTTAACGGGAGCGTGACCAACCGCTGCGAGCTGGGTTGCGAGGGCGAGAAGATCATCATGCACATTTCCAACTTCCGTCCGGTGAAACGCGTGACCGATGTGGTTCGCGTGTTCAAGAAGGTGCTGGAGAAGGTGGACGCCACGCTGGTCATGGTGGGTGAAGGGCCGGAGCGCATGGCGGCGGTGGGCGTGGCCAAGCAGCTCGGCATCTCGGATCGGATCAAGTATCTGGGCAACTACGAGAATGTGGAGACGATTATCCCCTGTGCGGATCTGGTGATCCAGCCCAGTGAACATGAGAGCTTCGGGCTGGTGCCGTTGGAGGCCATGGCCTGCAAGGTGCCGGTCATCGCAACGGCGAGCGGTGGCATTACCGAGGTGATCGAGCATGGTATCTCGGGCTATCTGTGCGAAGTCGGCGACATCGAACACATGGCCCAGTGCGCCATCGAGATACTGACGAATGAAACGTTGGCGCGGGATATGGGCCTCAAGGGTCAGGAGCGCGCTTTGACCGGCTTCCGGCGGGACGACGCGGTGGACCAGTATGAAGAGGTCTACCGGGAAGTCATGGCCATGCACCACGAGGGCGTGTGTGCTCCAGTGACGGCATAGCGATGTCGTCGGCCGAGCGGTCGCATGAGGAAGGGGTGAAGCTACCCCTTCGCGACTGGGCCCGGCTGGCGGGGGCCTTCTCGGCGCTGGGTATAATGCTATTTTCGCCTGCGCTCTTCTCCTGGTATGCCAGCGATGATTTTCTGCACTATGCCACGGTGATCGAGGGAGGCCTCCCCTTCTGGCCAGGCCCGAGTGGCGGTGGTTTTCTGCGCCCTCTTGTGGGGCTTAGTTTCTGGCTGGACTATCAGTTTTGGGGACTCCATCCCCTGCTCCCCCACTTGCTCAATATCGCAACCCATGTAGGGAACAGCCTGTTGGTGATCAAGTTGGCACTTGTCGTCCAGGCGGGCCATGGGCGCCCTTCCCGATTCGGGCCGATGGCCGCGGGACTGCTCTTTCTGGTGCTCGGCTGTCATGCCGAAGTGGTTTCATGGATCTCCTGTCGTGGGGACCTTTTCAGCACATTTTTCGTGCTTCTCATGTTGATAAGCTTCTGCACCGCGTACGACACAGACCGCGGCAGGCCATGGGTTTTAAGTCTGATCTTCATGGGGCTGGCGTTGCTCTCAAAGGAATCGGCCTTCGCAGCGCCCTTCCTTGCGATGTTGTGTATGGCGCTGATGCGAGGCAGTGCAACGAGGAGTACTAAAAGCCGACGATGCATGATGGCGCTTTCCGCCCATGTCCTCCTCGTGGGCATCTATTTCCTCTTTCGCAGGGCGATGCTGGGGAGTTTTGTCGGCGGGTATGGCGCCCACGGCCATCTGCGCACCCAACCTGACCTTGTCGCCCAGGCGCTGGGCCACTTCTTATTGCGCGTGTTCCTACCTCCGCTACCGGACCGGGTTCTGGACGCGTTGCCCACGCTTCAAGGGGCTCTGGGGCTCGCTTGGCTTGCCTGTCTAATCGTTTTACTCCTCTCGCTGGCCTGGCGTCTGTGGCACCGTCCGACACCGGCAGTGTTCAGTGCGCTGGCCTTCTTTGGGGCGCTTCTACCCGTATTTAATGTGCGCATCTATCTGAGCGAGATTGAGGGCGAGCGCTACCTCTATCTGGCGTCTGTGTTTGCCGCCATGGGGGTTGGCTTTGGGCTGGCCCATCTGCGCGTCCAGCGCACCCGCGTCCTGGTGATTGCCGCGCTCGCCCTGTTTCAAGCCGCCGTGCTCTTTTCCGGTGTCCAGCATTGGCGTGGCGCAGCCACGATTGCCCGCACGATTGTGTCGGGGATTCAAGAGCAGCACGAAGGCGGTACGATACTGCTGGTGAACAAGCCCGATACTTACAATGGCGCGCTCGTGTTTCGGACGGGCCTGCCGGAGGCGTTGGCACACTTCGGGCCGCGTCCCATCGATGCCCCGGAGGTGGAGGCGCTTTTTGCCGCAGGAATATACCAGTGGAACCACGGATTCTCATTCGGCCCGGCCGATGACGGACCAGCGGGCGCGATGCGGCTCCGCGCGGTTGACACCACCTCGGGATTCAGTGAAGAAGATCGTTATGACCGTATCTCCGTGGTCAGAAAAGAGTCCAACCGTGCCGTGTTCGTATTTCGCGAGCCATTGCGCGACGTTGAGGTCTTCTACTATGATGCGGGCGGTGTGAAGGCGGTCGATCTCACGGAATTGACGTCGCAGGCACCCACCACCCCCTAGTGATCCGGTAGGCCCATTTCATGCACCTAATCTCAATCCATTCTTTCCTGTTCTTCCTCACGTGCACCGTGTGCCTGACGGGTTGTCAGCCGGCCGATGAAAATAAGTCGGCACTACCCGGAACCGGCTACAACGTGGTGGTGATTCTTGTCGACACGCTGCGTCCGGACCATCTGGGCTGCTATGGCTATGACAAGCCAACCTCGCCCTTTATGGACAGCCTCGCGAAGGAAGGCGTGCTCTTCGAGAAAGCCCGCTCGGCCTCGACCTTCACCGGTGAGGCTGTGGCCGCACTGCTTACCGGACGTCCACCGGCCATGAGCGAATCGGGGCTCGGCTGGTCCGCACGGCCCACCCCGATGGCAGAAAATCTTCCTGGGCTTTTTCAAAGGGCGGGCTATCGTACTGGCATCTTCTCCACGTCGTTCGTCATGCGCTTCAAGGGCTTCTACGACAGCTTTGAAGAATCGGAGCTCTTTCCCAGTGTCCCAAACACGTCCGCGCTGGACGACGAGCTGACCGATGCGGCGCTGGCCTTTGCCGAGCGCCACCGGGACGTGCCCAATTTCCAGTATCTGCATTACTATGCGCCCCACGCCCCCTATAATCCGCCCGAAGCCTTTCTCGCGCCCTTCGCACCGGATCGGTCCATGATCGATCCCGCGAGTGAGGTCCATCCGGCGGCGCTGGTGGCCCAAGGAATGAAGGCCGACGATCCGCGCCTGGCGGAGTTGAAGAAGCACTATGACGCGGAGATCGCCTTTATCGATCAATCGATTCGGCGTTATGTGAAGGGGCTGGAAAAACTGGGTACACTCTCGAAAACCTTGATTGTGCTTGTTTCGGATCATGGCGAAGAGTTTCTGGAACATGGCTTTGCCGATCATGCCTGGAACCTTCATGAGGAGACGCTGCGCATTCCGATGGTGATCTGGGCACCGTCCCTCTTCTCGTCGCGCCGAGTTTCGGAAAACGTATCCATCGTCGACGTGATGCCCACGCTGCTGCGTTGCGTGCAGGTGCCCCATGCGAGTTTTGACGCCCCCGAAGCGGGTCAATACTTGTTTGCCGCCGGCACCGAGCGCTGGGACTATGTGCCGCGCACAGCGCCCGTGTATGCGAGTCTGTTTCCCGAAAGCCGTGCCCAGCTCCACTCGGTGGTCTTCGACCAATACAAGTACATTGCGGGCCCGCGATGGCTGGAAGGGCAGGAATACATACAGTTCTGGATGCTGCAGAATGCCATGGCGGCGCGTGCGCGGGCGGCGGATTTCCTGCCGATGGATCCCTGGGCTCCGCCGGAGCGGGAGGCGCTCTATGATTTGAAGGCGGATCCCGGGGAGTTGAGGAATGTTGCGGAGGAATTGCCGGACATACTTGAGCGGGCACGGGCACTGATGAAGGCCTATCAGAAGGTCTCTGTTCCCTATCGCTCCGCGCTGCCTGCGGGTGTTGCTAGCGATCCGTTTGGGCCTGATTATGTGACGAAGGGGTTGAAGACGCTTGCCGAGGGGGCGAGCGCCAGTGATGAACCGGGCGAAGGGAGCGAGCGCATTGACCCCGAGGTGATTGAGGGGCTGGAGACGATGGGGTATTTGTGAGGATGCGGATTCGGTTGAGCAGGTTCGGACTCCATTTTTTCCCAAAAAGAACGCAAAGAATAAAAAGAATCGGCCTTGTTTAAGGAAACTAAACGAGGATGCTCGAAGTCCACGTGGGGTGCCACCTCAACCGAGCAGCGCTCGTTTGGGTGCCATGAGGAACAGAGCCTTCAACCAATAACGAAGCCCTAGATCCGGCTTGCTCATTCAAACCGACGGTTCCCGAGCATTTCCAAGCATCGCCTCCCGGAATCATGTTCAGCGGCCTACGCCGAGTTGGTTGTCCTTCCAGGTCATGGAATCTTCACCACACTGGTTGAAACGGATCGGCTCACCGCTGGTGTCGTAGATCGTGTTGCCCTCGACATGGAAGCCCTTGCTGCCCTGGTCGAAGAAGATACCGTTGTTGGGCGCGCCGCCGTGGGCGTATTCGCTGCGGTGGACCATGTGGAACACATTCCCGAGAATCACCGCGCCGGGTTGGCTTCCAAGAGTATAGAGGCAGCCGCCATCGGCCAGCATCTTCATCGTGTCGTAAACGTGGTTATAGGCAATGAGGCCGCCGCGCTGGCTGGTGCCCGATTCGTTCCATCGGAAGCCGGCGGAGATGCCGGTGTAGGGCATATCGCGAACGACATTGTGCGTGATGGCCGTACTCTGGGCGAAGGCGTCGAAAATGCCCACGCACCCATGATTGACGGCGGCGCAACGCTGGACCAGATTGCCGGTAACGGTATTTTCGATGGGGACATCGCCGGGATTGGCCCAGTCGGCCGCCAGGTAGCCGTCCTCGTCTTCAGTCTGGCGGGCCATCTCGCCGAGGCCGCGCCATCCCACCATGATGCCGTTCCCGCCAATATCCTCAAACGTGCACTGCTCCACGCGATTACGCCGCGTGCCCGCGCCAAAGCCTATGCCGCAGGCGCCCATACGGGCAACAAGGCAGCGGCGGATGCCGCAGGACTCGGTGTAGACGAATTGAAGCGCCAGTGGCAGAACGTAGGTCGGATCTTTTATCGTCGTGCCGTGGTGGCCCGCCTGGATGCCCAGATAGCCGAAGTCGGGCAGGGACCAGTGAGTGTGCTCGAACGTGAGACCCTCAAAATGAAGATTCCGAACCGGCTGCTCCGGGCTGCCTTGTACCTTTATCAATTGGTTCGCGACGGGGGCTATAAAGCTCCGCGCGTTCGGGTCCTCACCTTCCTCCGCCTGGTAGGTCAGCAGGCCCGTGGCGTAGTCGAGATACCACTCGCCGGGCGCATCCACAAAGGCGAGTGCATTTTCGATATAGGTGGGCTTGTTCGTGCTGGCGCTCGTCATGTCCCCATGGCCCATCCAGCCCATGGGGTTCTTCATCTTCAAGGTCTGTTGGGAGGAAGAATCAACCAGTACGCGAGAGATGGACCAGTTCTGGTACATCACCAATTCCGCGTTGCTGCCGGCGAGGTTGTCGACGCCCGGCGCGGTGCTCAACACGATCCCGGTGAGGTCTTCCGAGACGCCGGAGACGCGCAGGAGTTCGGGGGCATTCGGGAAGCGCCCACGGGGAAGGCGTTCGCCATCACGGAAGAGCTGGCGAAAGGCCCACGCACCCTGGGCGGCCTCGGGTATTTCCACGGTCCACTGATTGCTTTTGGCCTTCTTCCAGCCGGTGATGGCGCGTCCGCCGGAGACGGCAACCTGCTCGCCTTCGAAAGCGCGGTAGGTGACGCTGAACGCCTCAGTACCACCGTCTTCCGGGCCAAATTCCAATGCTTCGGTGAGGCTATAGGCACCCTGGCGGAGTTCCACGGCAATAGGTTGGGTGAGGCCCGCGGCAATCGTGTCTCGCGCAGCGGCCTGCGCGCGTTCCAGGGTCGCGAAGGGGGCTTCGAGGTTGCCTGCGGCCGAATCACTTCCGTTCGGAGCGACATAGAAGGTAGTCGTAGCGGGGGCATCGGCACCGAGGGCGGCGAGGGAGAAGAAGAGCATGGACAGAAACATGAGGGGGTACTCCGTAGGTCTGAGGTGCCAGTGGCGGCACCGATTGTGAATAGTAGCGTACACCATGGTGGCGGAGAGAGACAAAAGTGGCGGCGGGCCGTACAAGGCTTTCGTGAACTACGGACAGATTGCTGAAAAGAATGTGGCAATTCGGGGTGTGGCGCTACGTCGCCCGGAGGGTGGAAGGCCGGGCGGGCGGCTGCTACAATACCGCCTTTGTTTTCGTATCCAACTCTGAGAGGGCCCCATGCTCCTTCCTGCCACCCTGAACGCTTCCGATCTATCCCCGCAGCTCGATCTCTTTTTCGCTCTGGCGGGCCCCAAGCTGTTGGCGCTCGATTCCGACTGGGATCCGGCGAAGGGTTCGCCAGTGTTTACCGTAGCGGGCAAGTACACGAGCCGCGGCTGGACCGAGTGGACCCAGGGCTTTCAGTATGGCTGTCTGGTGTTGCAGTTCGATGCGACGGATGACTGCGCATACTTGGACAGGGGAGTGCGCCGTATTCAAGATTTCATGGCGCCCCACATCAGCCACGTGGGTGTACACGATCACGGTTTTAATAATCTCTCCACCTATGGCAATGTGTTGCGCCTCGTGAACGAAGGGCGCATCCCCATGGCGGACGACGCGCGGGCGTTTTACGAACTCGCCATCAAAATTTCCGGTGCGGTGCAGGCCGCGCGATGGTCGGAAGTCTCCGACGGCACGGGCTACATCCACAGCTTCAACGGCCCCCACTCCCTCTTCAGCGACACGATCCGATCTTGCCGGATTCTCATGCGGGCGCACCAATTGGGCCATGTGCTCATGGGCGAAGGCGACCAGAAGATTTCACTCTGCCAGCGGGCGCTGGAGCACATCCAGAACACCCACCGCTATAACGTCTATTATGGCCAGGGCCGCGACCACTACGACGTGTACGGCCGCGTGGTCCACGAGAGTATCTTCAACATGAGCGATGGGCAATATCGCTGTCCGAGCACGCAACAGGGCTACACCCCTTTCTCCACCTGGACGCGGGGGTTAGCGTGGGTACTTCTCGGCGCGGCGGAGGAGCTGGAGTTTCTCCGGCTACTGCCCGACAGCGATCTGGCGTGTCAGGGCGGTCGAGGCGCCGCGGAGACCATGATGCTCGCCATGGCCCGTGCCACGGGTGATTTCTACATCGAGAACACGACGGCCGACGGCATCCCCTTCTGGGACACGGGCGCGCCGGGCCTCGTTCACTTTCCAAACTATCGCGAAGAGGTCGGGAATCCGTACAACGATCACGAACCGCTGGACAGTTCCGCTGCGGCCATTTCGGCCCAGGGCCTGCTGCGGCTCGGGCGCTATCTGGGTTTGAACACGGAGGACGGCACGCGATATTTCCAGGCGGGGCTTCAGGTCACGAAAACCCTCCTGTCAGCACCCTATCTCTCCGAGGACCCCGCGCACCAGGGACTCCTGATACACTCCGTGTATCATCGTCCGAACGGATGGGATCATGTACCCGAAGGCCGTTCTATCCCCTGCGGCGAGTCGTCCATGTGGGGAGACTACCACGCGATGGAGCTGGCCGTGTATTTGAAGCGCGTTATCGCGGAAGGCCCCTATCTCACCTTCTTCGATCCCCGCGTAAGCCACTAACTGAATCAACGTGCAATCACGATAAGGACTCTTCCATGACCACGCACAGCATCGGCATTATCATGAACGGCGTCACGGGACGCATGGGTACCAACCAGCATCTGGTGCGATCTATCCTCGCGATTCGGGAGCAGGGCGGCGTGAAGGTCGACGACAACACGCGCATCATCCCCGAGCCGATTCTGACCGGGCGCAACGAGAGCAAACTCGCGGCCTTGGCGGCGGCCCACGGCGGGTTGAAGTACTCCACGGACCTCCGCGCCCTACTGCGCGATCCGGCCTACCCGATATACTTTGACGCTCAGGTGACCCAGCGCCGTCACCCCGATGTGAAAGCGGCCATCGCGGCGGGCAAGCACGTCTACTGCGAAAAGCCCTGCGCGGAGAATACTGGGCAGGCGCTGGAACTGTTTCGCCTGGCCGAAGCGGCTGGCGTGAAGCATGGCGTGGTTCAGGATAAACTCTGGCTTCCCGGCTTCCTCAAATTGAAGTATCTCATCGATACCGGTTTCTTCGGAAGGATCCTGTCGGTACGCGGGGAGTTTGGATACTGGGTGTTCACCGGCGAAGATCAGCCAGCCCAACGCCCCTCGTGGAACTACCGCAAGGAAGATGGCGGCGGCATCATCGTCGACATGCTGTGCCACTGGCGCTATCTGGTGGACAACCTATTCGGCAATGTGAAGTCCGTCTCCTGTCTCGGCGCGACCCACATCCCCACGCGTATAGACGAGCAGGGCAATCCCTACAACTGCACTTCGGACGACGCCGCCTACGCAACCTTCGTGACCGATCAGGATATCATCTGCCATTTCAATTCCTCGTGGTGTGTGCGCGTGCGCCGCGATGATCTTGTGACTCTGCAGGTGGACGGCACCCACGGTTCGGCGGTGGCTGGCCTCCGCGAATGCGTGACCCAGCATCAGGCGAATACGCCCAAGCCCGTCTGGAATCCCGATATTCCAAGCCCCATCGACTTCAACGCGGGCTGGACCCCAGTCCCTACCAATCGCGTCTTCGACAACGCCTTCAAAGCGCAGTGGGAACTTTTCCTGCGTCACGTGGTACTGGACGAGCCCTTCCCCTGGGGCCTGAAGGAAGGCGCAAAGGGCGTGCAACTGGCGGAGTTGGGAATCAAGAGCTGGGAAGAGCGCCGCTGGCTCGATGTGACGCCGCTGTAAACGCAGGACCGATGCGACGAATACAACGGATTCATTAAACTGGTCCAATCCGTCTTGTCCTATGAATCGAGAAAGAGAAACCTGAGTCCATGAAGAAAGTTGCTCTTATCACCGGCGCGAGCCGCGGTATCGGTCGGGGTATTGCCCTGACGCTCGCGCG
>JBIJDL010000153.1:0-11617 GCA_044344195.1 Candidatus Hydrogenedentales bacterium | reverse complement strand
AATTCGCCCGAAGGGGCAACGCAGCTTTCAGTTCGCCGCGGCGAACACCGCCTGGGGTCCAGAGGCACCCCAAGAATTCGGCCCGAAGGGTCAGCGCAGCTCCCAGCCCCAGGCAACGCCTGGGGTTCGGATACCCCCTGCGAATCGCCCCGAAAGGGCGGCGCAGTTTCGGGCGACTATTATCCCTTGACCGAATCGCCGCCCCACGGGCCACAGCCCATTCAGGCGACCCGCCAGCCCAACACGATCACCACAAACGCGACAGCGATATCCAGCCTGCACGCCAATGCGCGCGCGTAATTCCAACCATCGCCCCGCGTGCCCGCGTGCCAACGTTCAGAGCGAAGAAAGTGGAGACCACTGGTTCTATCATGCTGCGTTTTATTTAACGTCGTTCAACGTAACTCGAAAGGGTAATGGGCCCCAATCTAATTCAGATATGGTCCCCTCAAAGCTTGCTTTTCTGCCTGCGTATATAAGGGGAGATGAATTGCTTTGAAAGAATAACTCCACATCGTAATCGTTTGAACCGAATGTCCCACTTGGAGGATCCATGTCTATTCGCAACCGAGAAGTGAATTCGTCCCTTTCGGTTGTTGCCTTGGAAATCCAACCCTCCCACACCACTCTCCTCCCTTTAAACGTATTCATAACTCTGGCGAGGGTAGATTCGATTTCTGCCTCTGCCGCATCCATCTGAACTACTGTCAGGCGCGCGTCCGACCTGATTTCAAGACATCTTTTCTTAGCACTTATGTCGATTTGACGGATATCTTCGAATGTAAAAGCCGCGTTCGAGAATTCGGGAGGTGTCCAAGCTGCCAATTGGTGCGCTGCGGATGCGGATGAATTTGTGTAAGCCTCTTTGGCGGAGCTTTCCAAGTTCGAAAGGTCCCCAGGAACAAAAGTGAAGACGCCAATCGAGGCTATAGCAATAGCCGTAATGCCAACGGCACCCAATACAACTTTGATTGACGGTTTTCTCGTAGGTATAGGAACCCTTTGAGTTGTCCCACAAGTATTGCACGTACCAGACCTACCACCGAGTTTCGCGGAAACGGTCAACTCTTTTTTACAGTTCTTGCAGATGAAACTGATTGTTCTTGCCAACTTACGTGCTTCGCTTCGGGAACGCCTAAGGTCCTTGCCGCTTCTGCCACCGGCCTTGTAAATTAGGTCCGCTGCGTTTGGATTCTTTCGACTAATAGCATGGTCGAGTGGTGTTTTTCCGAAAATATCCGTCGCATCGACGTTCGCGCCATTTTTGAGCAGCAGTTTTACCAGCCCTTCGTTCTGAAGCCCTACCGCGCAATGAAGTGGAGTGACCCGAAGAAAATGCGATTTGTGGTTAATCGCTGCGCCGGCTCGGATAAATATTTCGATATATTTCATCCCGTCTAGTGTTGAGGGTTTATTGGTGTTTCGTATGTAATAGAGAAGCATCTCACGGTCTTTAAGATCGGCTGCTAGCCGCTCTTGCTCGATTTCCTCCCTTTGCAACCTTTCAATTAAGAGCTTTTCAGCTTCGAGTTTTTGCTTCCTCGCCTCGGCCTCTTTTTGGTGCAGGGCCACAGATTCGAGGACGGCCTCCTCGCCGAATTCGTTTCCGCAATAATGACAGACAACCGCCTTAAACTTTATCTGTTCGTGACAACGCGGACATTCTTTGCTCTTAGGTAGGGCGGACAATGATTCATCTGCATTTGCTTCTTCGTTTAGTCTATTTTCAACCGTTGGGGAAAGGCCCAATGCCAGAATGCCTATTGGACCACAAAAGAAACCTATCCAAAACCAACCCGCAGAATCTCGTCCCTTCGTTGTGGCTAGCCAACTGCATAAGCCTCCACTGATTCCCCCCATCACAAGCGCAGAAAGAATCAGTGTTGTCCAATATGTTGTCCAAAATGTTGTCCAAAACGTCTCAACCATCGTTCCCCACCTTCCAATTTTTTCATTGACTGACTACTAGTCATGGAAATCGTCGAAATCTACAATTTGCTTTAAGAACGCCGATCATGCATTCCGTCCACGCCCTATAGGCTTGAGTGCCGTCAGATTGTGGCAGTTGTGGATTAGCTTTTTAATGCGCGGCTACAGCTTTCCCAATCTATCCGCTCCACTGGCCCAAGGTGCTCTCGAATATGAGTCCACATTTTGCAAGAACTTCATCGAACTTGATCCTGCTCAGGCAAATTCTGCTCACCCCAATTCACGGGAATCGGCTCTATCCCATCCTCGGGATCCAAGGATTGATTAAAGTACTTCGCTAACCATATCAACTTGGCACGGATAGCATGGACTTTGGCATTTGACTGTAGGTCCGATATAGTTTTCCGCATCGAGTGAAGGTAGTCCCGTTTAGAAATAGAGTGAATTGTGATGTCTTCTTTTTGTATCCGACCATGTTCGTCTCGCATTCCTCGAAAGGCAATCCGCGAGGGGACACTGAATACATCCACATGCGCGATGCCATCGAAATCGCTCCGAAGTAGCTTAAAAACATCGTTGTAGGAAAAAAGACGCTCCGCCATAGACAACGTAATGACTGAAGGATCGTAACACTGTATGTCAAGTTTCTCATCAGGATTAGTTTGGAGCAATGAAACCAGCGAGGGGCTCGCGATTATGCGAGGGTAGACCGCAACTTTAGTTTCCAATTCGTACGCCTCGACTAGTCCCGGACCGAAAGTTATTCTGGGAATGGACGATGTTGTCGCTTCGGTCGATTGGATCCAGCGTGGATCCCAATACATTTTACCAACAGTAATTGCACCTCGTACCGGAAACCCTTTGGATAGCAAGCTGTCGTGAAAGAATATCGACAAATTGAGTAGATCATTAAGCCGTCCCGACGCCACCGGAACGAATATTGCTATGTTGTCGGAAAATGTTCTTATCTGGGTACCCCAAGTTCTCTTTGTTACTTCTCCACTTTCGACGTTTGTCCGACGCCATGTAACCGGAGTCGAGCGAAGCTGAGCGATCAAACGAAGTGTATCGGCGATTTGCTCGACTCTTTCGGGGGCGTCCTTGGTGGGCTCGACCAACTTGGACATACCCAGGATATCAAGAAAGGCGACGAAGCACTCTACATACTCCGCAGCTTCTCCAATATCTGAATCAAACATTATTCACTCCAATCCTGCCCATAAGGCATTCCATTGACCAACTGTCGTAAACTGGACCAATAGATCGGGGCTTGCAGAAAAATCTCGCTGCAACCGCGCATCCGTCATACTCGTATCCGTCTTAGCATTCCCAGCGCACT
Source organism: Candidatus Hydrogenedentales bacterium (assembly GCA_044344195.1). Lineage (GTDB taxonomy): Bacteria > Hydrogenedentota > Hydrogenedentia > Hydrogenedentales > JAEUWI01 > JAEUWI01. The sequence continues at coordinate 8,349 of JBIJDL010000153.1, read as the reverse complement.
TCACAGGCGAGATACTCACTCAGCACCATTCTCACAAGTGGACCGTGCGCCTCCGAGACAGCGTATCGGTATCGACCTGGTTGAATTATGACCCAGTCACCATCCAATTTGTATCCATCGGGAGATTTGCCCGACTCTCTGTGGAATGCCCGGGTTCCTATTTCCGACCAACTTTGAAGATGTCCATGAGTCAAGGTCTCGAACTCGGCCCTCGCATCAACGTTCAGGTTGGCAATCGGTATAAACCTAATCTGGAGCGATTCCTCCAAGTATGGATAAAGCTCGTATGCGATGTGACCACGGGATAGTTTTAGCAAAACACTTCGAACCCTCTCGTTTTCTGGAATCCAGATACGCTCTTCCGAAGTATTGCTTTCTCGCGATGCAGCGATCCTATCTCGTAACGAGGGGTTTTGAGTCATGATTCTTTCTACGCTGGGCCGTTTTAGTTTCCCTGGGTCTACGGTGCCACATATGACGCACTCTATAAAGCAGGCTAGGTACTGTTCATCCAACGAAAAAGAGTGATTGCATTCTTCACAAGCGTCTACAACTGGCAGCCGTGGGGGATATGGCTTGTCAATCAGAACTTTGGATGGAACGTGGTCCCGCGTTTCTGCAGTGCCTCCACAGTACGCGCACATACCTGTCAATCGACTATCCGTGAACAGCTTTCGCGGGTCCATGCTTTGTTAACCTCCGAATCAGAAAGGAGAAACGGGGCGCGCAGCGCCTTCGCACTGCGCGCCCCGTGGGCACTCTATCTCGTTCTACTATCGCCCCCGCGCCCCATCGTCATCACCTACACCCCAACTTCCTTGCCACTCCCTCTGCGCACTTCTTCCTTCTCGGAGAACTCCACTTCCTGCTGTTCGGGCAGGTGCGGGGCGACGTTGATTTCGCATTTGTCACCGTCGCAGAAGAGGTCCTGGGCTTCGTCGGTGTTGAGGCTTTCGAAGTTGAGGGGTTTGAGTTTTTCCATGGCGGCGAGGAAGGCCTCGCGGGTGGTGGCCTGGTAGGGGGCCTGGGCGTAGTTGTGTTCCGTCAGCGGGAGGAAGCTGATGGACTTCAGGCGGGACTCATAGAGCTCGAGGATATAGGGGATGTCCTTGGCCTCTTGGGGGTGGAAGGTGATGGTGGCGCTGACCTGGTTGTCGGCCCAGTAGTATTGCATCTGGGCGACGTTTTCCACCTGCTCCCACACGGACACGTCCGTCTTGGAGCGGTCGAAGAATTCTTCGTGGACGGGGAAGTACACGATGAGGGTGTTGTCGCCGTAGACGGATTCTTCGACGCGGTAACCGGCCTTTTTGATGGGCTCGATGAGGGGGCTGGTCTTGTCCACGCGGATGGTGCGGAAGTAATACTCCGAGTGGGCGTAGTGGATGCCGGGGGTGACGCCGGGCAGCAGGGAGACGGTGCCGCTGGGCTTCACGCTGGTCTTCTTCACGCTCTCGGGGATGCACAGCCAGGAGGAGTAGATCTTGTCGAGCTTGCCGATGTATTCATAGCCCAGATCGCACCAGCGGAAGTGTTCGCGGCGACCGTGGCGCTGGAAGCTTTCGACGATGCCGCTCTGGCTCAGGCCGATGCGGCGGTTGCGCAGCATGATGGCGTTGGTGCGCTCGTTGTGCGTGGGGATGAGCGTCACGGTCTTGGCGTAGAGGTAGGCGAACTTAAGGGTGCGCTTGTATTCTTCCAGGGTGGCGTGGCGGCTGGGGAAGGTCTCCACGAGATTGCAGATCTCGTAGCTTTCCAGGCTCTGCTCGGCGCAGGGGTTGGTGCCGGCGATCTTGGCGTCGGCCCAGGTGGGGCCATCTTTCAGGCGGCCATAGGCGCGGGCGGTCTCTTTCCAGAAGTAGCCCGGCTCGCCGTTCTTCGCGGTCTGCGCGCCCACCTTGGTGTAGTCCATGCCCTCGACGGCGTTCACGCTGTTGTTCGAGGCCCAGCGCCAGGCGGTGAGCTTGTCGCCGTGGAGCTTGGGATCCTTCAGCTTGAGGTATTCGCTGTCGTTCGGATCGCCCAGGGCCAGCTCCGCCGTGCGGCGCACGCCGCCGGACACCACGCACTTGCCGATGACGTTCATCAGATCGGTGATGTCGGTGGAGGAGATCGGGTGGCCGGCGCGGGGTCCGAGGATCTTCTTGATGTTCTCGATGCACTCGATGATCGGGCCGGGTCCGGGGGCGATGCCGCCGAAGGTCTTGATCGGCGAGCCCATGGGGCGGATCTTGCTGTAGTCAATGTGCGCGGGGCTCTTGCCGCGACCGGCGTAGGCATCCAGCACGACGCGAATCAGATCGCACCAGCCTTCTTTAGAATCTTCGACCTGATGGGTGTATTCGGCGAGCTGGGGATCCTGGATGGTGAGCTGTCCCGCGCCCTTCGTGTCGAAGGCCACGCCCACGCCCAGCATGGACATGTCCATGAGGAAGCAGAAGGGTTCGGCGAAGTCGGTGTCGAGCTCTTCCGTGGACACGAAAGCGCAGTTGTTCAGCGCTGCGGAGCCGCGGATGTAGATATAGTCCGAGCCCATCATCCACAGGCCACGGCCGGGGGGCAGGAACTTGAAGTCCCACATGAGCTTGAACATTTCCTGGGCGGAGCGCTGGGCCTTGTCCGGCTTCCAGGGCAGCTTCAGGGCGTGGCAGTGGTTCATCTGGATCGTGTAGCAGCCCTCCACCACGCGGCGGAGCGTCTCCCAGTATTCCTCCGTGCGCCTTTGTTCGTCGTCCACCACGCGGGCATAGGTCCGCTTGAAGGTGATGTAGCCCAGGGGGCCCCAATCGGGCTGCTGTCCCCTATACTGGGCGAGGAATCCCTCGGCCAGCTTAAAATACGATTTGACCTGAAACATGACTCCCGTCTCCGATGTTGAATGTCCCGTATACATGACGCGTTTCTCCTCGGCGTGTTCCGCTTCGCCGTTATCCACTACTCGACCTCGCGCGATGCCCTTCCCCCGGGCCCTCAAGCGCGCATTCAATTTAGACCACAGGCGAGACGCCCGTGCCGCATTCCTTCGTTAAATTTTCCGGTGGGCCGTCTTGATCCAGGGTAGCCCGTCCACCATCTCCGTCTCATAGTCGCCCAGCAGGTTGGGGTAGCGATCCTTCACTACGTTGAAAACCTCCGCGAAGAGGTAGCGAATCTCTTCCTCCGCGTGGGGGTCCGTGCGATTTTCCAGCACGTGGCGCAGCGTCCGGAAGTTGCAGCTCCAGCCGATGGTCGTCGCCAGGCCGATAGGGGCCACGCGGCGGAAGGCGGAGGTCAGCTTCTTCTTCACGGCGAACTTCTGCTCGTTGTCGATGTCGTACACCGTGGCCAGCGTCCGTTGAAGCTCTTCGAGCTGCTCCATCGTCTTCACGAAGATGGCCATGCCCTCGTCGTTCTCCTCGATACACATGGGCACGTAGGCGGAGAGGTTGTCGAGGCGCACAAAGCGCAATGACTCCTGGCTCATGGCCGTGCCCGCGCGGTGGCGCACCAGCTCGTGGGTCACCACCCGGCTCACATCCGAAAAGATGAAATTGAGCACCGGATGCTCCACCACGCTGCCATGGCCCACATTGATGATGTTGCTCAGGTAGGTGGCGTTGCCCTCGCGCACCCGGGTCACGTTCGGGTTCATGCCGGGCTCGAAGGAGCGGTAGCACAGGCGGCCCATGACCTCGGCCAGCTTCTCGGAGTCGCTCGGGGCGTCGGTCTTCCACTTGGTCGCGCCCACGTGCTCCAGGTAATCCTGGAGCCCTTGTTCTATGATGCGGGTTTCACCGACGAGGAAGACTTTAGGCTTGACGAACTTCACAGGCTTTCACTTTCCATACTATTCGCACTTCAGCGCGGAGACACAGGACTCCACAGGTGAAAAGGGTGCATTTTTAACCAGGATTTTTCGGGCAGCGCAGCCCCAAGACTACCGGACCACACCGAAAGGATAAGCCGCATTATAGGCCCTTGATCCGGTATTGTAAAGCCCTTTTTTGGTGCAGGAGCTTTTATGGATTTACATGATTTTCTCATACACAAGGCCTATGTAATACTACAAAATATAGTAGTAACTTATGGAAAGTATACAACATGTAGTTTAATTTGTACAGTGTTTGAAAATGATACACTGGCCACCGCAGAACCCTGTTCGCCCCCCGGATTAGCCCCGCTTTTACCCCCGTCCGGGCACCGAAAGCCCTGTATTCACAAGGCTTCCCACGGGCCACGGCCCCGCGCTGGGAGCCTCGTCGCCCTCTTCAGCACCCTGGCCCAAAAATCGTCGAAGTAACTACTGTTGGTAGTGGTTGATTTTTATCCTACCGCTACCCAGTGGGGTTGTCTCTCCATAGATTGCCGCCGAGCAGCACAATATATTGTACGGAGGAACGCGTCGCCTTTAGTGATCCACTATTTGTTGTGGTCCTTGGAAAAAACGGTGGAAAAGCTTGGGCGGACGTGTGCCTGCTCCATGGGAGTCCAAAAATTGGTTCCCGCGCAACTTTTCGACGAAAAACGCGATCATGGTCGTCGCCGTCGCGGAATTTTCGGGAATCCGACGCCCTGAATTCGATATCATAGGAAGAGAATCTGGGAATCAATGGTCGAGGCGACGTTTTCCGTCGCGCCCGGCCCGAGCATCCGACGAAGGCGAAGCCCACATCTATGAAAGCGTACATAAAGGCGCACCGGCCCTATTTCGGCTTTTTTACCGTTTGGGCCGTCGTCGCGGGATTGATCATCGCGACTACGGAGCAGCCCGATCTCCATCTGACGTTCAACAATGCGAATGTCGCGGGCTGGGACTCCTTTTTCAGCTACGCCACCTATCTCGGCGATGGGTACTTTGCCTACGGCCTGGCTATCGCCCTGTGCTTCGTTCGCTTCCGCTGGGGAGCGTCTGTGTTCTTAGCCTGCCTCATGGCGGGACTCACCAGTCAGTTCCTCAAGCAGCAGGTCTTCGGTCCCGTGCCCCGGCCCGCCGCTTATTTCGGCGAGCCCACCCCCCTCTACCTCGTGCCCGGCGTGGACATGCATAGTTTCTACTCCTTCCCCTCGGGCCACAGCGCCATCGCCTTCGCCCTGGCTACCTCGCTCATGCTGCTGGCGCCGTGGCGCTCGCTTCGCGCGGGCCTCTTTCTCCTCGCGCTAATCGCGGCCTACAGCCGGGTCTACCTGTCCCAGCACTTCTTCGAAGATATCTACGCGGGCTCCTTCGTGGGCCTGATCGCGGCACTTGTCGCCCACCGGCTCGTGGTAGTGCGGCGGCCGAAATCAGAGACACCTGAGACGACAGAGACAAGTCCAGTGGTCTGATGGGTCTTATGGGTCATATGGGTCCTATGACACAGTGACCCATACGACCCATGACTCAAATGGACCCATACGACCCATACGACCCATAAGACCCATAAGACCTATTCGCCACCACCCCAGGGAAACCCACCCAGATGACCGACCCCCTTCTCCGCGCCATCAGCTTCGGCGGCCTATTCGTGCTCGTGGCGTTGGCCTGGGCCCTCTCGGAAAACCGCCGCGCGGTGCCCTGGCGCCTCGTGGCGTGGGGGATGGGCCTCCAGTTTGCTTTGGGTCTCGTGGTCATGCGCACCAGTGCTGGTGTCTGGTTTTTCGAGGGCGTGCGGAAAGGCTTCGAAGTTATCACCGACGCCAGCGCGGCGGGCGGCAGCTTCGTCTTCGGCAACCTGAACCAAGTCTTCTTTGTGGAAAAGGTGGGTATAGCGGCGGACGGCACAACGGCCTCCGAAGGTCCCTTCATCATCGCGGCGGTCATCGCCTTTCGCGTGCTCCCGGTCATCATCTTTGTCTCCGGGCTCTCCGCCATCCTGCTCCACCTCGGCATCGTCCAGTGGGTCATCCGCGGCATCGCCTGGGTCATGCGGCGCACCCTGAAGACCTCCGGCGCGGAGACCTTCGCCACCGCCCTCCTCGTGTTCCTCGGCATCGAATCCGTCAGCGCTCTGGGCAGCCACCTCAAGGGCATGACCCGCTCCGAGATCTTCACCATCATGACCGCCTTCCTCGCCACCATCGCCGCCAGCGTCATGGTGGCCTATGCCGGCTTCGGCGCGGAGCCGGGCCACCTCCTCGCCGCCTCGCTCATGAGCGCGCCCGCCGCCCTGGTCATGGCGAAGATCATGATTCCCGAGCTGGGCACGCCCAAGACCATGGGCAACGAGAAGATCGTGCTACCCGTGGAGAGCCAGAACATCTTCGACGCCGCCGCGCGCGGGGCCCACACCGGCGTGGCCATGGCGCTCAACGTCGCCGCCATGCTCATCGTTTTCGTCGGTCTCATCTATCTCATTGATCTGGCTGTCGTGAAAGTCACCGGCCAGACCACCACCGCCCTCCTCGGCTGGGTATTCATGCCCTTTGCTGTTATCATGGGGGTGCCGTGGGGCGACATCGGGGCCGTCTCCGAGTTGCTCGCCACCAAGTCTGTCTTCAACGAGTTCCTGGCTTACCAAAACATGCAACCCATGATTGAATCCGGCGCACTATCCGAGCGCTCCCGAATGATTGCCACCTACGCCCTCTGCGGCTTCGCCAACCCCGGCAGCCTGGGCATCCTCATCGGCGGCCTCGACGGCCTCATGCCCGAGCGCCGCGCCGAAGTTGCCGCCATGAGCGTGAAAGCCTTTATCGCCGGCACCCTCGCCTGCTTCTGCACCGCCTGCGTCGCGGGAGTCCTCGGATGAGCCACCCCGCGCGTATTCTCACCATCGCCGGCAGCGACTCCAGCGGCGGCGCCGGCATCCAGGCCGACCTCAAGACCATCCTGGCCCTCGGCGGCTACGGCATGTCCGCCCTCACCGCCATCACCGCGCAAAACACCCTGGGTGTCTTCGGCGTCCACGCCATTCCCCCGGAGACGGTTGCGGCACAAATCGAGGCCGTTCTCGACGATCCCGGTGTGGACGCCATCAAGACCGGCATGCTCCTCAATCGCGAAATCATCGAAGCCATCGCCGACGTCCTCGACAAACACCCCACCATTCCCCTCGTCCTCGATCCCGTCATGATCGCCACCAGCGGCGCGCGCCTGATCGACGAAGACGCCCAGGAGCTGGTCATAACGCGCCTGCTCCACCGCGCCACGCTGATCACGCCCAACCTCCCCGAGGCCGACGCGTTGACGGGCCTGCGCATCACCGACCAACAGAGCCTCGAAGCCGCCGGATGCATCATCCACGATCTCGGCGCGAAAGCCGTGCTCATCAAAGGTGGTCACCGCGACGGGGAGGAGGTGGTCGACTGGCTCTTCGACGGCAGCGACTGGACCCCCTTCCGCGCGCCAAGAATCCACACCACGGGCGGCCACGGCACCGGCTGCACCCTCGCCTCGGCCATCGCCACGCGAATAGGCCAGGGCCTCGAATTGAAGGCGGCCATCGAAAGTGCCAAGACCTACCTCAACGGCGCCCTCGAACACGCCTGGCCCGATTTCGGCAAAGGAAGCGGCCCGCTGAACCACGGCTGGGGGATGGGTGCGGGTCCCGGCGGGGAATGGTTTCACTGACGCCATGGGATCGTCCCACGTTTTCAGGAGGTTGACCGCAGGTGGGTGGGGCTTGGGCTCGGGTGGTCAATCCATCAGGGTAGTCGCTTGGCGATCGATGCGGGGCTCCGTCTGCAATCCAGTACGGCGTATACGATTACCAACTGCCCCTCAATCCGATAGAAGATGGCGTACGGAAATCGCTTTGAAAGCATGCGGCGATAGGTTGTCCGGTAGACCGGGTGGATTCCCCGTTCAACACCAGCGAATCTATATCCGAAAAGAGCGAGTCGATGAAGTAGTTCCCCACGCCCGAAGACTGCCCCTCGTAAAACCGGTAACCTTCCTGCAAGTCCTCGCTCGCCGCGCGAAGGATCTTGACCTTCACGATAGTTCGCTCCGGATACGGCGTTTTGCCGACTCCCTGTCTTCGATTTCTTCGTCGCCCCGCTCCAGCGCCGCTTCCCGCTCCCGGAGAACGGCGTCATGCCAGTCTGGCGAGGGAACATTCTCCTCCCGACGGCTGAGATCTTCCCACAGCATTTCCATGGCCTGGAGCTTTTCTTCGACCGACATTTCGTTGAGGGGAAGCGTGATCATAAATAACTCCTGTCTCCGACGGCCCACGGGGTCGTTTGACCACCGGCCATTATTGTACTTCATATCGACTCACAGCGGGAAACAATCATCGGGACCGGCCCGCGATTTTGAACTTGCGCGGCGTCCCGGAAAATGGCACTTACTTAGAGCCTGCCCCTAATTTGGATTGGCGATGCCTGTTTATTTGATGTGGTCGGTCACGAGATATATAAGGCAGCTCTTTGGGTGGTACTAACGAAAAA
>JBIJDL010000650.1:0-3299 GCA_044344195.1 Candidatus Hydrogenedentales bacterium | reverse complement strand
CACCGTCCCAGCCGCCGACCTGATGGGATACCAGCACCCGACCCGTCGCCGAATCCACCGGGCCGCCGAAGCCGATACCGATGGCGCGACAGGCCCCGTCCTCCGGGCAGCGTTCGATCACCGATGCCGTTGCCGTCTCCAGCCACGCCAGAATGCCCTCGGCACCGCGCGCGGGATCAACGTTGCCCCGCTCCACGTCGACAATCTTTCCTTCCGGTGTGCCCAGGGCCACCTGGAGTTTTGTTCCACCGATTTCCACGGCGAGTAAATAGCTCTTCATGATTAATCCTTGCTTGAAACAATCTCGTTACCACGGTCCTCCGTGGTAATGCCTATCGTGCCGCTCCCGCGGCACACGCCCCTTTTTGTATCACTTGGGCGAACCACGGGATTCTGCCAAGGCGACTGGACTACGTTGCGACGCGTCGTACGCAGAGCGTACGGGTATTGCGTTACCACGGAGGACCGTGGTAACGAGCGAATTATCTAAGTGGCCTTTGTAACGGAAGTTGCTACCCTGTCCGCTATAGCGTCATTCAGCTTTGCCAGAAAGGCCTCGCCAAACGTCGCCCGCACGTTGTCGGCAATATCCGGATATAACTTCTTCGGTCTTCCCCCCCGCTTCCACGCGCAGGGGAACTCGTAGATGTCGTCTTGCAACGTAAGGATCGGCGGCTCCCCCTCCGCAAGGGCCAGGGGCCACATGGTGCACACGGACGGCTTCTGCTGATAGGGGTCGAGGTCATGCTTCAGGGCTGCCGCATGAAGCGAACACCAACCGCGCCCCTTTTTGTCCTTGAAGGAAAAGGCGCATGCGCCCGACTCTTCGTGGCAGTCGATGGCCCAACGCCCCGGCTCGACGCGTTCGAAGGGGTTTTCGAACTCGCCCCCCTCGCCCACTTCCGGCGCGAACTTAGCTGCGTCGGGCATCAGGCCTACGGCGCGCTTGATGTCCGCCTTGTCCACCGTTATCTCATACTGGGCACAGCAATAGCGCCCATTGCGACAGAGCATGGGGTCGCAATAGTGCTTCAGGCGCAGCAGCGCTTTCACATCGACCAGGATCCCGTCAATCAGGATCATTCCATCGGTTTCAGTCGTCACGAGGCTCTCCGGGCAAGGGCATCGCGTGAGGCGGCGGCCCGTTGTTCAAACCAGGCATCGACGAACGATTTCGAAAGGCTGGGCTGGTGGTTGCGTTCATAGAGGGTGAAGCGCGTCGGTGGCGCGGCGTTCCCGTAGCGGGCATCAAGGATGGGATTCACCCGGCGGCCGCGCCAGCGTGCATAGTCATTGGGATTGTAGGACTCGTCCATCTCCGGCGTAACGTAGTCCCGGATATCGAGTCCGCCGCGATAGCGCCAGGCACCGTCTTCGCGAAAGAACAGGGGCGACTCCCCTGCACTGAAGGCCAGCGCGAGTCGAAAGCCCTGGTAGTTCGCCTCCATGTCGCCATGGGAAAAAATGCCGTCCACCAGTTTGCCCACCACGCTGTATTCATGATGGATCCCCCAGGTAAGCATCCGCTCCACCGCCTCCTCGTGGTGGTCGACCGCCGCGAGGGCACGCTGGTAGCGCTGGAAATAGCGACGCCCGAATCCAAACATGTGCCCGATCTTGTCGATGCCCAGATAAACCTCGCCCACGCGGATCGTCTGGGCCATGGGCAGGACAAAGGGGAAGGCGGGCTTTCGGAAAATGCTCATCCGCTGGTATTCCCAGTCAGAGAGATCGTCCGACGGATGGCGCTCCACCTGGGACGAGGTCTTTAGCCAGTTCCGGACGCGGGATGAATGAAGCCCCTCAAACAGATGTAAATACAGATCGATCGTGATTTCCTCGGCACTTTCCGGAGGCCGCGTGCGGCGATTGGCCTTCTCCAGAAAGCGGGCGACTTCCTCGTCGAGATAGGCATTGAGTGCGCCCGAAGAATCTGCCAAGGTAGTCTCCCAGGTGAGATACTGGTCCGTCTCCGCCGCCTGTGCCTTTAGGATCCCCGCCAGCACGGAGATGCCGATGGCGCCCGCCACTAGCGGCAATCGATTGAGGATTTTACGAAAAAACTTCATAGACAGACCGGAAAATCTGCGGGGAGGTAAAGGTTACGAGAATATTAGCACAAAGCTAACTTGGGTTCAGAGGATCGACGCTACCCCAAGTGACACACTCCGCACATCCAACAACAAGAATACGCCACAATCCGCAACGGCACCTCCCCCAACAAAAAAGGCGCCACCCAATCGGATGACGCCACTGTCAACTGTCAACTGTCAATTGTCAACTGTCAACTGTTCACATGTCCATATAGGGAATTGCGGGCACGAGGCCGCTCAGGCGCGCGTAGATCGTCAACGCACCGCGATGGTGGGCCGTGTGCTCCTCAATAGCGCCGATGATACAGAGCTTCGGCGCGCCGCCCATCACCGGGCCGTCCGGCAGGGGCGCTTGCAGCTCCTCGATGCTCTTGGCCTTTATCTCGGCAATCGCACTCGCCACCGCCTTGTCCAGCCAGGCCCGGGCCTCCGCGAGCGAACCAATCGCCATCACCGGCCGCATGTGATTTTCAAAGTCCATGTCGAAGCCATCCGCGCGGTGGAAGGCCCCTTCGATGAACCAGTCAAAGGTCTGGGCCACGTGGGCCACCTGCTGCGCCACCGTCATCATGTCCGGTGTGGGCTGAAAGCCCGCAAGTTCTTCTGTAAGGCAGCGTGTCGAGCGGTCGAAAAATTCCTTGGAGGTGCTCAGGCTTTCGGCGAGTTTTTCAGGGGTCATGGGGTGTTGCTCCTTATTTGTTACATGTCAGGGGGACGTGTTGAACTGAGATGGACTTTAGCACGAACATCCTGACAGAGAATGTCAGTAGACTGTAAATTAATTCAGCTATTTTAGGCCGCCAGGTAGAGCACACGAATCGAACGCACGTAGCTCCTTTACACATCCGTCCCCGTGTACGCTGGAAACGCGACCCGGTGCGAATCACTGGTAAAGCGCCAGCGGCGGCGGCAACACCTCAAATTCCTTCACGACTACCTTGACCCCGCCTTTCTCCAGCGGGTGCGTGAACACCTGCGTGAAATAGTAGCCGTTTGTGTCGTCCCCGGCTACGCCCATCCCGGTCAAGGTGAAATCACCGTTGAGGATGTTGTTGCGGTGGCCCGTGCTGTTCATCCAACCGTCCACCGCCGTCTCCACCGGATTGGGAAAGCTGTTCCAGGCGATGTTCTCCCCCGCCCGGGAATACTCGATGCCCGCCGCGTGGATCCGGTCAAAGGGCGACTCCCCATCGGGATTGTCATGGG
>JBIJDL010000648.1:0-3303 GCA_044344195.1 Candidatus Hydrogenedentales bacterium | reverse complement strand
CGGGAACTGAAAAACGTCGTGGAGCGCGCGATGGTGGTGGCCCCCTATGACGCGATTCGCCCCGAGGACCTGGAACGGGATGGCATCCGAAAGACCCCCCAGGAAAGCGCCGAGCCCTTCCTCAATTTGGCAGAACTGGAGAAACGCCAGATTCGGGAAGCACTGCGGCGCTGCGATGGCAACATCAAGGTGGCGGCCGAACTGCTGGACATCGGCCGAAGTACGCTCTATAGGAAATTGAGCGAGTACAACATCGCGCTCTAAGATTGCCGCATCGACTTGATGGATTTTCCGGGAGCCGATTCTCAAAATGGGAATCCAACTGTCTGCAAATGGGAACCCCTTCCCCTGGCGATCCCATTAATCCCGCCTTTTCGCCGTCTGTTATTGGCGATTCGTGTGGGTTCGGCCTGTGGCCTGCTTCTTGCTTTCTGTTCATCGGAACCCTCAAGGCAGCGCGTACCCCCATGTGGATTCTGGTGAGTCAATGGTGTCGGCGTAATCGCCTCAGGCCGGAAATCGAGATGCAGACTATGTCAATTGATCTCCATATAGCCGAAACTTCTGAGACGAGAACTTCCTCGCGGCTGCGGGCCTGGTACCTGGTCCAGTTTCGGGGCTACAAGGTGACGCAACGGAGAGAGATTCCCATGGTCACCAAACTGGGTCGACTCACCTACGTCTGCCATTGGCATTTGCAGCCCGAAGCGATGCCCCTGGCCCGCGATCCCACCGATCCACTCTCCTGATCTGCCCCGAGATCGAACGGGGGCTCATAGCCCCGCCGACAGCCGCTTTAGCTCGACTTCCAGTTTACTCTTAGCGTCGGGGGCCGAATCCGCTTCGCTTAACAGGGTTTCGTAGATGGCCCGTGCCTCATCCGTCCGCTTCATGTGGGCGAGCGTGCGTGCCTGGGCCCAACGCGTGTCAAAGTGCCCGGGAAACTGGGCTTCGGCCTCCTGCAGAATCGCAAGGGCTTTGTCCTGCTGGTTCAGGCGAAGGAGGGTGTCGGCCCAATGCACCGCCGCAAAGGCGCGCCGCTCGTCGGTGAGGCAGGCCATGGCCTTCTCAAAGAGGATGTTGGCCAGGGAGAGCTCGTTCAAGCCTGCGGCGGTAACACCGAGGTTGAGCGCGCTTTCGCAGGGAGCGGTCCCCTGGGCCGCCAGGGTATCGTAGGCCTCCTGCAGGAACTGGGCGGCCCATAGGTAGGCCGCGCTCGTAAGCTCGCTGTCCCGCGTGTGGGAGCTACCCCCCAGCAGCACCCGGCTCGCCTGATCCAACTGGGCTGCGGGGTCCTTGAGCACGGCGTCCACGGCGTCGACCTGGGGCAAGGGTTTGATGCCCTGTTCCCGAAGTCGGACGCACGATTGGGCAAGGGTGGTTCCGAAATCCGCCAGACGCTGATGCTTCCGGGCAAAGGCCGCGTAGTTGCTCCAGAGTTCGGGCCGCAGGGGGCCGTGCTCGACGGCCCCGGCATAGGCATCCATGGCGCCCTGCACATCGGAGAAACCGGCCTCAAGCACGACAGCCAGCCAGCCATAGGCCGTGGCCAACTGCCCGCGCTCTGCATCCGTAGGCAATTCAATGGCTTGGAGCCGGTCGATCTGCTGGAAGAGCACATCGCGGAGCCGGTCGAAGCGATTCTGCTGGCGGGCAAATTTAAAGAAGGCGAGCCAGGTTTGGGCCTCTTCAGGGGCGACCTGAACCGCGCCGATCAGGGCCTGCTCGGCACTTTCCACGCTGCCCAATTCCAGTTCGACCTGCATCAGCATCAGGTAAAGATCGCCCGCGTTTTCCGGACCCTGATCGAGGGCGCTGTGGAGGTACTGCCGGGCGTTTTTCCAGTGGGCGACCTGCAGGGCCGGGTCGGGCTTTTCCGCGTGATCGCGATCGATAATTGCGGTGATGGACTCAATACGGCCAAGAATTTCGAGGGCGTCCGGGAAGGCCGGAGCGGTCTTGAGGACGGCTTCCGCATGGGCCCTGGCCGCATTCAATCGCTCGATGGCGGCTTCCGCGACGACGCCCTTCCGGGATACTTCCTGCTGGGCAAGCATGAGATTGGCCTGGGCCATGGGCAAATGGGTCCGCACGTAGTGGGGATTCAACGCCAGGGCCTGTTCGAAGTTTGCCAGGGCCTCGCCCATTTTGCCCTGTTTCAGCTTGGTGAGCCCCAGCCGCAGGGCATAGTGCCAGTTCCACGGTGCTAGTTCGCCGGCCTTCTCGAAGGCCGCCTCGGCGACTTCAAACTGACTCTTGTTCTGTGCCTTCATACCGGCGTACATGTGGTACTCCGAGGCGAACATTCGGGTCTCGAACCAGGTGCCGAGTACCAGCAGCGCCAGGAAGGCCACGCGGATCAACTGTCCGGGCCGCAGGGCGCGCTCCGGCACAACGACGGGCCGCCCCTGGGTCCATAACCCATCGAGCGTTCCCATCAACAGGAAGAAGAGGGCCGCGGTCACGGGCACGCGCAGATTGAAACCAAAGAGCCCGTCGATGGCAAAGGCACAAAAAAGAGCGGCAAACGTAAAGCCGACACGGCGCTGTTCCGGGGTGTTGGACTGTGCGGCCAGCAGAAGGCCGTAAGCCATTCCAAGCACGAGCAGGGTGAGGTAAAGGCCGGCGGCGGCCAGCCCGCCGTCGATGGCGATTTCCAGCAGGTCGTTGTGAACGTGCTCGTTCATCCGAACTTCCTGGGCGAACCAGGCCTGCTCGAAGGGCGTCCAGTAGGGCGCATAGGCCAGGCCATAGACGGCGGGACCATGGCCTAGAATGGGGGCGTCGAAAAGCATTCTCGTGGCGCTGACGTAGGACTGGTAGCGCAGAAGCAGAGACAGATCAAGTGGAAAGGCATGTCCCGTGCGAACGTGGCTCAGGAACATGGCCGCGCCGATGCCCGCAACCCCCAGCAACGCGAACACGCCGAGCGTCGCCGCGACACGCGCCAAGGGACGTCGGGGCTGGCGCAGCAAGAGCCATCCAATACCCACCAGCAGGGAAGCGCCCGCGAGTGCGATCCAGCCGGCGCGCTGGTCGGTGCTGTAGAGGTGGAAGAAAAGCAGGGGCGCGATCCATAGCGCCCATCGCGCGCCGGAACGAGCGAGGCAGGCGAGCATGATAAAGGCGAGAATCAGGGCGTGGGCCGCGAAGTTGGGGTTGCCGTAGGTGGCGGGGAGGTTGGTATAGGTGTCGCTCGTCGTGTTGGTCCAGGGAAAGGGGTCGAGGCTCCTATCCTGCATGACGGCGTAGACCGCCGCCAGAAACACGGCACAGCAGAAGACGGTAAAGAGTCGGAGAACC
>JBIJDL010000649.1:0-3303 GCA_044344195.1 Candidatus Hydrogenedentales bacterium | reverse complement strand
CCAGCCCCACGCCCGCAAAGAGCGCGCTGCGATGAATCTCAAAATCCGTGTGGAGCGGCAAGAGTAAAATACTCCGCCGGTCGTTCTTCGTCCGTACCTTGCCTGCGGTGTACCCCGCTTCCAGAAACATCGACCACTTGTTGTTCAGATTCTTACCCAAGCCGATGTGGGGGGGCCAGAGCCCGTGGTCGTCCCGGAGATCGCTGACTGTGTAGACCCCCTCATGTCCCGGGGCTAGCGTGCGAAGCACCGGCTCCAGCGTTTTGTTGATCAGCTCCTCGGATTCCAGCCTTGGATATACGTTTACGGCGGCAAGGAAGAAATACCAGTCCCGGGCCACCTTCGCGCGGCCCATGGAATCCTCCAGATTCGACGTCCCGGCGGGTGCCGTCTCCGTCGCCGCAGGTTGGGCGAGGGGGCACGCCAGACTGAAGATGAGGCCCAAGACACCAGTTTGGAAACGCCGGCACGGGCTCTTTCGGTCGCTTATCATGTCGGAAGTATACCCATGTCACTCCGGTCCGTCGAGCTAATTTCCACACTGGGACCCACGTGCGGAAATCGGGCATAATGGAAGCGACAACCACGCACACACAGCACCGCCCGCCTGGCGATAGGGTTTACCTGATGGATCAACGTCCACTACCGTTCAAGAAAATCATCCTGGTATGCACCAACAGCCGGGAGGCTGATGAACGCGTCTGCTGCGCCGGCGGTGACAGTATCGCGCTCCACGCCGAACTAAAAGATTGGGTTGCCCGCAACGGCATCAAGCGCCACGTTCGGATCTGCAAATCGGGATGTATGGACCGATGCGAGGAAGGGCCGAATGCACTGGTGATGCCGGACAACCTCTGGATCAGCGGCCTGGATCGGACGGCCCTCGAGACGCTGAAGGCCCAGCTTGCGGAAGAATTCGCTGTGCGGGAGCCGAAAACGGGAGGCGAGGGCGCATAGCCGCCATCGCGCTTCAGTGCGGGGCCGACGCGGCCTTGGAAGCTGCCAACCGGCGCAGGATCAGATCCGTGAATTCAATCGTCTCTGCGACGCCCGTCTCGTCCACCTCGCCGATGCGGTCCCCTACCTGATTCCAGCAGGGCGGCGTCCCGTCCCGGTCAAGCCCCATCAGGGTGATGGCCTTCATGCCGCGCATCAGGGGTACATGGGCCGCGGTGGGGATTGCGCTCAGCCTCCCCGCCCGAACCGGTCGGCCAACCCGCAGCTCGGCGGCAAGTTGCACCAGCTCGCGATCAGGGTGCAGCGCATGCATGAAGCCCTCCTCTTCCAAATAATGAAGGCTTCCGGTTCCGACCCCTTCCAGATTGACGATCCACGTTTGCGCTCGATCCAGCGTGCGGTCGGAGAGCAGGTGGCGCATTCCCGCCATCCAGGATTCGTGGGAACCCGTCGCCGCGATCCAGATATCAACCTCTTCGATGGGATTGGCCTGGAGCTTTTCCGCCAGCCCCAGGAGCGCGGCAACGCCCGAGGCGTTGTGATTGGCCCCATGGATATCCTCCCCCCGCGATGCGCTCCAGTAGAGGCCCAGCGCGCCACAGAGCAGTAGGAGTATGGCCACCCAGCGAATGATGGAGGCCACACTCAGCCCGGAAGCATCGGGGGCGGAGAAGGAGTCCGCGGCGCACGTGGCGATGACGATGGCCATAGCCGCCATCAGCGCATGATGCAGCGGCCTGAGCCATGGCAGCATCCCGGGCGCGGAAAGGGGCGTGGCCGATCCGCTATCATAGTAGGCAGCCACGATGATGAGCCCTTTGGGACGCGTGCCCAGGAAGCGCCCGACGATATTCTGCGAGGGATACTGTGGCAAGAATCGCGAGAGCCCCCGATAACCGCAGAACTCGTACAGATAGAGTAGGAACACGCCCAACCCGTAACCGAAGGCCGCCGGGGGCCAGGCCAGGGCGATCATGCCCACAAAGAGGAACTCCGCCAGGTAGGAGGCAAACAGCAGGTAGTAGTTTTCCGGCGCATGAAAGGTCTCGACCGAAACGTTCGGCGTATATTGGCGCAGACGCGCTTCAATGAACAGGCCCGCCTTTCGCTCCTGATCGCTCTGCGCGCTCCGGTGAGAAAGACGCCCCGCAAGATGCATCAGGTCATCGTTTATCTGTGCCAAGCCCAAATGGGATTTCCTTGAAGTCGTCTACACCCTTTACCCATCATCCTTCATCTTTTAAATACATGATCGCGGGCACCTCCATCGACTCTATCTCCGGCAAGGGAAAGCGCGCCACGGAAAGGGTCCGTCCGCTCAACGATTCGACGGGGAATGCGGTCCAGTCGCCGCCGATACAGACCTTCGCGTAGGCCTGCGCGGCACCGGGGGCATAGTGCCAGTTCGCCGGTGCGCCATCCGCCGCCTCGACGCTCGAATCCGACAGGCGCGTCACCGCCGATCGCCAATAGGGCGTGCCGGTGCTGAGGACGCGTCCATCGATCGCCAGTTGGCCCGCTGCAACGGCAAGAACTTCAATGTGCGTACCCGGTACGCGGCGAATCAGGGCAAAATCGCCTTGAAACTGGATGCCGTCGGCCTCGATCAGGTTTGTCGCGTTGTTCAGGATGTAATACGTACCCAACCCGGATTCGATTTTGAGCGCTACCGCATCGGGTGCGGATTCCAGTGGAATGCGGGTGACCGATTGCAGCGGAAAGGCCGTCCCGGCACTTCGGGATTCCCGTACCGAGACGAAGGTGCTCCGCAATGCATCGCCCCTGCGGATCGCGTCGACATAGCGGACCCGTCGGCCCGACTCCCCATGGGTGCGCTGGCCGGGGCCGTTCGAGGCCTCCACGCTGTCCACCGTGCTGGCCATCCAGAGCCGGCTGGCCCCGTTTTCCTCTTGCCACGTTGCCTGCCACGCGGCCTGATCCGCCCTGGCGCTCCGTACGTCGCGGAGCCCGAAAATGTCGGCATCGGCGAGGCTGGCCCCGACTTGGGGCAGGGGTGTTTCTTCGGGCAGGGTCACACCCGAAAACTCGAGTCGCCCCTCCGGCACATCGCTGGACGCCAGTTCGCTGTAGGTGCGGTACCGATGCTCAGCGCCGCCCTGGACAGTGAACAGGTCGATGGCAAAACTATCATTCTCTGTCAATTTCACCAGCACGACCCGGCGTCGGTACTCCGGACACTGGGGATAGGCCGTGGAACTCGCTTCGATAACCGAGGCCAGCGGGGAGGTGGCCATAAAGCCGAACTCCGTCTTCCGCCCGCTGAACTCCTGTTCCCGGCCATCCACGATCACAAGATTGTGGCTCGCCGTGCTCCGGATCCAACGG
>JBIJDL010000646.1:0-3327 GCA_044344195.1 Candidatus Hydrogenedentales bacterium | reverse complement strand
GACGATCTATCCGCTGTTGTCGCGCCTGCGCAAGGCGGGGTTGCTGGACACACGCAGCGAGGAATCGCCGAATGGACCGGCGCGTAAGTATTATCGTTTAACCCCCGCCGGTGAGCAGACGCGGCAGTTGATGAATGCCTGCTGGCGGGATATTGAGATTGGCGTGGACGGATTGATCAATGAGGGGAATGGACGATGAAACGCTGGACGCCCGAAGCGGAACAACGGCTGGATGACTATCTGGAAGAGGTCATCACCCTGGCTCGGAGCAGCGGGGAAGCGGACGAAGACTTTGTGGAGGAGCTCCGCCAGCACATCCGCAGCGATGCCGAGGAGAGCGCGGGCGGGGTGGTTACGCCACAGAACCTGGAACGGGCGCTGGCGGCGGCGGGCAAGCCCCGGGATGTGCCGGGTATGGAAACTGAGTCGCCGGGAAATGGCAATGGACATCGCCCCCTTCGGCGTGCAGTACGATTCCTCGATGGGTGCAGTGGTGGGGAGTCTGCCGCCCCCGAGCGTCACGGCAGTGTTGGTTTTACATTGAGAACCAGCGCTTGCCTGGTGAACCTGCGGCCGGCTGGGGCCGAGGCCTTATGCATTCTCACCCGCGAACTCCGAGGCTTTGGCCAGCAACATACGCGGATCACGGGCCGGTGTCCCCTGGAGTTGTAAAGCCACTCTCCGTGGGCTATACTTTGAACAGGCGTACGTTGCTCACATCAGGGCGTCGGGTGTCCGGCACCCGCTCGGTGTGGCCCTGCGCGTTCGGATTGCGAATTGCGCAAGTCAGTTCGCCTTGTTCGGGGATGGATGCTTCATGACAATGTTGACCATTCGAGTGCGGGAACTGGAGCAGCGTGCGGACGTGCTGATCGCCGATGCGAAGGCGGCGTCGGAGGCGTTGAGGATTGAATCCGACCGTCACCTGAAGGAAGAGCTCGCGACGTTGGAGGAGGAGTTTGCCCGCCGACTGGAGACCTTCCGGGCCGAGGCGGAGGCCGCACACACGGCGGCGCTACAGTCCCTGTCAGAAGAGCGGATTGTGGCCCTGAAGCGCGTGGAGCAACTGGGCGAAGGATTGCTGGACGAATTGTCGCGGGCTGTCGCGCAGTCTTTGAGCACCGGGGGAAGCCATGGCGATTGAGCCCATGAGCAAGGTGAGTATTGCCGTTCCCGCGAATGATGGTCCTGAACTTCTGTCTCAATTACGGGCGCTGGGATGCCTCCAGATCGCGGCGGAGGTGGAGGCCGGGGATAGTGGGGGCGCGCTTGCCCGCGAGAAAACAGCCGAGATTGTCGTGGGTATCCAGGAGTTGAAATTCAGCCTGGAAGTCATCGATAGCCTGGCGCCGGAGTCCGCTTCGTTTTTCAGCAAGCTGGCGAGTGTGCCAATGATGGTGGCCCAGGAGGAAATTGAACGGGCACTGTCGGATACGCCCCTGGAAGCGCTTTACCGGGACACGGCGCGTGTCTATCGCAGCACGATGGCCGCCCTGAAACGGATGGACGAGATCGCCCGGGCGCAGCGGGAATTTTCGGCGTGGTCTTTCGTGCAGTCTCCACTCGACACGTTGCGGGCCGGTCGCTGGACAAGATTGGCCTTTACGCAGGTCTCCGCGCGGCGATGGCCCGCGGTACGTGAGGAGATCGCGCGGCGCGACGCACTCGTTTGCGAGGCAACCACGAGCGACGGTGCGGTCTGCCTTTGTCTGGCGGCCCGGCGCGAGGATGAGACGGAGTTGCTGGCCGTGCTTGCCGCATTTAGCCTCGCGCAAGTGACCTTCCCCTCCGTAAGCCTGACGATGCGTGCCTATCTCGCGGAACTCGAGGCCGAACGCAAAGCCTGTCTGGAGACGCTGGCCGTCGCGAGGAAAGAGGCGAGCGTGCTGGCGGAACATCGGCGAGCGCTCCGGATCGTGCTGGGCTACTGGGAGAGCCGGTTGCGCGAGGTCGAGGCCCGTGAGCAGGCCTATATGAGTCCGTGGACCAACGTGGTGAGCGGATACGCCCGCACGTGCGACATAAACACGCTGGAGCAGATGGTGGCGCGCCGTTTTCCCGGGGCCAGCGTGGACGTGCAGCCGCCTGGAGCGGACGAGGATGTTCCGGTGCTGTTGAACCTGCCGCGCGCGGTGCGGCCGATCACATTTCTGGTGCACATGTATGGGCTGCCGCGGTATACCGATTTTGATCCTTCCGGATACCTGATGCTGAGTTTTTACATCTTCTTCGGCATCTGTTTCAGCGATGTGGGCTATGGCGCGCTGCTGATAGCGCTAAGCCTGTACGTTGCTCGCAAGAACCGTGGCGTTGAGGCTATGGAAAATTTTGCCATGCTGTTCTGCTATTCCGGGATTTCCACCATTATTTTTGGGGCGCTGCTGGGGTCATTTTTTGGCGATCTGTTCCAGGCGCGCTACGTGGGCGAGGGGAACCCGCTCATTGCGCTACGCGAGTCATTCTATCTCTTCGATCCCATGAGCAAGCCGGTGGTGGCGCTGGTGCTGGCCCTGATCATTGGCATGTTGAACCAGCTATATGGGATTGCGGTCAAGATGTACGATTGCATTCGCCGCAACGACTGGCCCGGGGCCATCTTCGATGGGCTCCTGTGGTTGATCACCCTGCCCGCGATGGCGGTGCTGCTCTCCATGCTATTTGTGACGCTGCCGGGCTGGCTTTCCACGGCATCCATCGCGGTCTTTACGTGCGGCGCGGTCGGCCTCGTGCTGACCCAGGGCCGCGGCGAGTCCACCCTGGCGGGCAAGGCGGTGGTGGGCGTCATCAGTCTCTACGGGATCGTGGGCTCCTATGGCTGCACGGCATTCATAGGTGACACGCTTTCGTATTGCCGACTCCTTGCACTGGGACTGACGACGGGCATTGTTGCCATGTCGATAAACCTCATGGCCTCCATGCTCGGCGAGATTCCCTATGTCGGGCCGGTGCTGGCGCTCCTGCTCCTGCTGGGCGGGCACCTGTTCAACTTTGCGATCAGTGTGCTGGGCGCCTTTATCCATTCGGCGCGATTGATATTTGTCGAGTTTTTTGGACGTTTTTATGAGGGCGGCGGCAAGCCGTTTCTGCCCCTGGGCATGGATTCATCGTGGATCAAGGTCCGGAAACCTGGAAAGTCAGCCGTCCCATCCAACCAATGAAGGAATAGCACCTATGGAAAACTGGTGGCAAAGTTTTGCGGCAGAGGCGGGGCCTGCGATGGCCTGTGCCGGCGCCGCCATTGTGGTGGCGATGGGCGGGGCCGGCTCCGCCCGGGGGATAGCCACGGCGTCCCAGACGGCCGCGGGCGTGCTGAGCGAAAAGCCCGAG
>JBIJDL010000645.1:0-3334 GCA_044344195.1 Candidatus Hydrogenedentales bacterium | reverse complement strand
ACGAACAGCATGAAGGGGCTGCCCAGGATAATCGTGACGTAGATGAGGATGAAGCCGGAGACCATCCCTATCAGCGTGGCCAGATCCATTGTCTATCGCCTCTTTCTCATTCCAGGGTCGCCATTTATGTCGGTTATGCAGTTGCTGACGCGTATCTTATCACTGCACGGGTGAACGCGTCCATTTCAGGCGGCGGGCCGCGCCCCATTGCGCGAGCCGCCGGGTCACTCAGTCTTAACGCACGAGATTCACGGCTTCCTGCAGGAGCGTGTCGGCCGCCGTAATGGTGCGGGCGTTGGCCTGGAAGGCGCGCTGGGTGATGATCATTTCGCTGAACTCCGTACCGAGATCCGTGTTGGAGCTTTCCAGCACGCCGCCGCTCACGGAACCGCGTCCGCCCGTGCCGGGGGTGCCGACATTGGCGAGACCGGATGCGGGAGACTGGCGGAAGGCGTTGTTGCCTTCACGGGTCAGGCCGCCCACGTTGGCAAAGTTCGCCAGGGCGATCTGGGCGATGACCTGGGTACGGTCATTCGTATACACGCCGATGATCTGGCCGTTTCCGCCGATGCTGAAGCTCTGCAATATACCGAGGGGGAAGCCGTTCTGACTGCGCAGGGTAATATCGCTGGGCGCCTGATCATTGGGATCCGCAGCGGGATCCACCGGGGGCGCGAGCTGGGTGATATCGCCAAAGTCCACCGCCACCGTAAGGGGATCCACCGGCGCAGTCGCCTCGTTGCCCAGATCGGCTGCGGTGATATTGAACGTGCCCGTTTCGCTGCCCGCCGCCACGTTGCCGTTGGGATCGAAGGTGATTGTGCCCGAGCCCACCGTAGGCGTGGTGGTGCCGTTGTCAAAAGTCGCTTCCCAGGTCCATTCGTTGGCGTTGGCCGTCTTGGTGAAGGTCAGCTCCACGTTGCGCGCCGTGCCGAGCGAGTCAAACACCTCGATATTGCGAACGACCTGCTCGCCCGCCTCGGTGCCCGAATTCAGGTTGCCCGTGAGCGCCGCCGTGGTCGTGGCGCTGGCTATACCGTCCGAACCCAGGGGAATGGTGATATTGCCGGGTACGGAATTGGTGGCATCGATCACACCATCCGCATTCGCCGTATAGCCCTGAACGCGCAGGCCCGTGGCCGGGTCAATCAGGGTACCCACCGAGTTCACCGTGAAGGAACCGTCGCGGGTATAGACATCGGTCAGGCCATCGCTCAGGATGAAAAAGCCGTTGCCCTGGATGGCCAGGTCGGAATTGACACCGGTGGTCACGAGGGAGCCCTGGCCGTGATTTACATCGATGCTGCCGATCTGCACGCCCAGTCCTACCTGCATGGGGTTGGTTCCGCCCGTGCTGGCCGCAGGCGCGGAAGGGCCGCTTAGCGTCTGGCTGAAGAGGTCCTGGAACAGCACCCGGGAGCTGCGATAGCCCGTCGTGTTCACGTTGGCGATGTTATTCGCCACCACGTCCAGTTTTGTCTGTTGCGCTTTCAGGCCCGTTACGGCGGTGAATAGTGCTCGTCCCATGATTAGTGTCCTCCTGGGTTGGCCTTTCGGCTCCCGGTATAGGTTCAGTAGCTTTGCACAGCGGGCTGTGGGTCTTATGGGTCGTATGGGTCGTATGGGTCTTATGGGTCTTATGGGTCCTATGGGTCGTATGGGGACCCATACGACCCATCTTCAGCCTTCAGCCTTCAGCCTTCAGCCTTCAGCCTTCAGCCTTCAGCCTTCAGCCTTCAGCCTTCAGCCTTCAGCCTTCAGCCTTCAGCCTTTTCTTCGGGGGCCTCATTCATAATCGAGAGCACCCCGCTCATGGGCATGATCTCGCCGTCCACATTCAAAACCACAATACTTCCATCCAGATATACAGAATCCACGAAACCCGTCTTTACTTCGCCATCCTCATTCAGCCCTTCCACGTATTTGCCGAGGAGGCCCTGGGCGGAGATGAAGTTCAACTGGTCCACATTGCCAGAGAGGTTTTCGAAACTCCCGTTCAAGGCTTCCATCTGTTCGAGGGAGGAGAACTGAGCCAACTGGGCGACCATCTCGGAGTTTTTCACCGGCTCCAGCGGGTCCTGATTCTGCAATTCCAGGACGAGCAACTGGAGGAAGGCATCGCGGCCCAGTTCCTTCGTCGGCAGGCCCGAAGTCTCTCCGGTCTCGGTTCCGATGGCCTTTGTTTCCGCCGTCTTGGCGGTGGCCGTCGCGTCGGACGCCTTGTTCGCCGCAGTGGTGCTCTTCAGGATCGACGTGAGTTTTGCGCGGTAGGTCGATGTGATATCGGTCATCGCGGCGTCTTTTTGCTTTCGGGTGATGGAAAGGTTGCCCAAACCGTTGCTCCGGAAATTTACCAGTGCGTTCATCGTGTTGTTCTCCCTGGTCAAGCCAGAATGTTCAGTGCGCTGGAACCCAGCGCGAGGGGGGCGGATGCCCGGACACTGGCTACGGCGGTTTCCCGCGATAGTGCCGGTTCTCGGTAAGGCGTTGCCGGTCGCCTGTCCTGCTCTGGGGTCGCATCCCGCCGGGGTGCCCCCGAGTCGACGGTGGCGTGGTCCAGGGCCAATCCCTGCTTCTGCAATGCGTCTTTCAAGGAGCCCATCTGGCTTTCCAGCGCATCGCGCACCGCCGGATTTGCCGATATGAGCCGAACCCGCATGGTGTCGCCCGTGCCCTGAATCTCGATCTGGAGTTTACCCAGATTCTCGGGTACCAAGATGAGACGCATCGTTCGGGTGCCCTCCTGTTGCATCAGATGAATTTGCTGGGCCAGTTCGCCGGGCAGATTCGCCATCGGCAGGCGGGGCAATCCCGACGACTGGGGGCGGACGCCGCCGCTTTCCAGCGCCGCCGCCTGGGGGAGGGGCGGGGTGTCGGGAACGTCGGGCAAGGGCGGCTCCGCGCCGGGTTCCGCAGTTGCCTCGATCAGATCCTGCATATTGAGCTGGAGCGGATCGGCTTCGGCAGATTTGTCCGTCCCCTGCCGGATAGCGCCCTCGGCGATGATGGCGTTCAATGTCTTTGGAAAGGTTGCGACGGGCGATGCCGAAACTATCTCTGCGCCGGATTCAGCGACGGCGGCAGTCTCAGCGGCGTCCAGCGGTGCCGTGGTGACCGGCTTGGCCACATCCGATGCGTCGGCGAGGGCCATGTCCACCAGTTCAATCGCGCCCTGGCCTTCAGCGGACGATGCCGAGATCGTTTCCACGGCGGTGCCGACCTGTGCGGAGCTCTCTCCGGTTCCCGCGACGCCCGGCGTCGCGGTAGTGCTGGAAGACGATGGCGCAACGACCACCGTATTCGTGGTGGTGGTGGCTTCACCCCCCTCGGTGTC
>JBIJDL010000644.1:0-3340 GCA_044344195.1 Candidatus Hydrogenedentales bacterium | reverse complement strand
CCTTGTCGCAGGTCTTGGCTTCGCCTTCGGAGGAAGCGGCCTTGGCCTTGTCGCAGGTCTTGGCTTCGCCTTCGGAGGAAGCGGCCTTCGCCTTATCGGCGCAGCAGCCTTCCTTCTTCTCGCCTTCGGAAGAGGCGGCCTTGGCCTTGTCGCAGGTCTTGGTTTCGCCTTCGGAAGAAGCGGCCTTGGCCTTGTCGCAGGTCTTGGTTTCGCCTTCGGAAGAAGCGGCCTTGGCCTTGTCACAGGTCTTGGTTTCGCCTTCGGAAGAAGCGGCCTTGGCCTTGTCGCAGGTCTTGGTTTCGCCTTCGGAGGACGCCGCAAGCGCCATGGGTTCGGAGTTCTCGAGGCCAGCCTTCATCAACTCCTGGCGCCGATTACATGGGACAGGCTTTCCGGCTTCTTCTTCCGTCGCAGCTTCGACCTTTTGGGCGGAGCCCCCGACGAACGAAAGGACGGTTTTCTGAATCTCGCAAACGCCGCCACTGCCATCACCCGAGCCGCCGAGCGCGCCCGCCGTGGCCACACCGGAAATCGCCACCATGCTGAGGACAAACGCTGTCCACTTTAAGCGGTTGCTGCCCGACTTCTCAGCGGCAATCGGCCCGGTCACCTCTACCTGATCTTCACGGTATTCTTCATTCATGGGTTCTGCTCCTGAAACGGTTTGACGAAAGGACACGACAACGCCCGTCAGGGCGTTACCAATTTATTTCACTCACAACACTGTATTCACGATGGTGCCCGATCTATATCACGCTCACCCGCGAGTCCATCCCTATGAGCATAACAGACTGAGACCACTTCTGCAACCGCCTCGTGGAGGAAGATTTGGGGGCTTGCTTCGTTGTAAAATGTATATTGGCAGCGGTTTAGGAGTCGGGCCAAGGTCCCCCCTGCACCGCCGGACAGGCCGTGATGCACCCACGTGCCGAAAGATCGTACCATGAGCCTCGTGAATGCCAGTAACCGGATGAGCCTTCAAGAGGACCACGGGTGACCGATCTTTTCGAAATAGCCGCCGCCGAGCGGATGCGTCGCGAGGCCCCTCTCGCGCGGCGGGTGGCCCCGCGCACCCTGGACGATTTTGTGGGCCAGGAGCACATTCTGGGCCCTGGAAAGCTCCTCCGTCGGGCCATTGAGGCGGACCGCATCACCTCGCTGCTCCTTTACGGCCCCCCGGGCACCGGAAAGACCGCCCTGGCCCGGATCGTGGCCATGCGGACAAAATCGGCCTTCGAGCCATTGAACGCGGTCACCTCGGGCGTGAAAGAGCTTCGGGAACTGCTCGCCCAGGCCAAACAGCGCCGCATCCACGAACAGCGCCGGACCATTGTCTTCGTGGACGAGATCCACCGCTTCAACCGGGCCCAGCAGGATGCGCTCCTGCCCGATGTGGAAAACGGCAACATCACCATGATCGGCGCCACCACCGAGAACCCCTTTTTCTCCGTGGTCGCGCCCCTGCTGTCCCGCTCCCAGATCTTCGAGTTCAAGCGCCACACCGAGGAAGCCCTGGTGGGCCTCATGCGCCGGGCGCTGCACCACCCGGATTTGGGCATGGACCCCGAAAGCATCACGGTGGACGACGACGCGCTGGACCACATCGCGCGCTATGCGGAGGGCGACGTGCGCCGCTCCTTGAATGCCCTGGAGGTGGCGCTCCTGACCACGCCAGCCGAAGAGGGGCATATCCACATCACCCTCGGGGAAGCCCAGGAGTCCATCCAGCGCAAGTTGCTCCATTACGATGGTACGGGCGACGGCCACTACGACGCGGCTTCCGCCTTCATCAAGTCCATGCGCGGCAGCAACCCGGACTCGGCGCTCTACTGGATGGCCCGAATGCTGGAAGCGGGGGAGACACCCCGCTTTGTCGCGCGGCGCATCTGCATCGCGGCGGCGGAAGACGTGGGCAACGCCGACCCCATGGCGCTGGTACTGGCGAATGCCGCCTTCCAGACCTGCGAGTTCATCGGCATGCCCGAGGCGCGCATATTGCTGGCTCAAGCCGTGACCTACATCGCCGCCGCCCCGAAGAGCAACGCGTCGTACGTGGCCATCGACGCGGCCATCGCCGACGTGCGCGAAGGAAAGACGGTGGAAGTGCCCCAGCATCTGATGGACGCCCACTACAAGGGCGCGAAGCGGCTGGGCCACGGCAAGGATTATCAGTACGCCCACGACTTTGAAGAGAACTACGTGCCCCAGGACTACGGTGTACCCCGAGGCACCTACTACCAGCCCACGACCAACGGCAAGGAAGCCGAGATCAAGGCCCGTATGGACCGGCTGGATGAACGGGACCGGGGCGAGTGAGTGGGATGCGGATTAACCGATTGCTCCGGACTATTGCTCCTTCGCCGGATGCCACGCGATTTCGAGCTCACGTTTGGTTGCGGCGCAGTCCCGCAGATACAGGTTAATCAGCGACTGGTAGGGAATATCCTGTTTGTCAGCCAAGGCCTTGAAGTACTCGATAACACCCGGATCCAGCCTCAAGGTAATTTGCTGCTTCAGTCGGCGGGCATAGGGGTTGGGGCGAGATTTCATGGTCGAAAGATCGTATTCTTTTTTCATATCACTAACCTCGGTAGTGCATTGATTCGGTCGGGGTGGCTTTGCGCGCTGAAATGATGCGAATTACATCATCCTGCTCGCGATAGCAATGACAAACGAGAAGGAGCCTGCTTTTCTAGCTCATTCCAAGCAGTAAGAACCGCTCTTCCTCCTCCGCGTGGTGTTCATCGAAGAATTCAGTGGCAAAATCATCCAGGAAAACGGTTTTTGCCTCTTCGAAAGACACCCTGTGCTTCAGGCGGTTGATACGGTCTTTTTCTGGATCCCAAGTGAATCGGATTGGACTCATACCTACATTGTAACTACAGGTGCTCAATTTCGCAATAGGGTCAGCTTCGTCATTTTCGGCGTGCAACTTGGGCGGGGGATGGTGCAGACTATAGTTATGGGATAATTCAGGCGGGGCCGTTCGATGGCTTCACCCCATCGGGGCCGTGAGCCTCATTCCTTGAGGAGGACATGCTATGGAATCGTGGGTCATATTGTTGGGAATCGTGGTGTGTTCGCTTGCCTTTATGATGTGGCTGGCCATGTTTGCCCTGAGCCGGGGGATGAACAGCAACCTGGAAACCGACGCGGAGAGCCGCCGAATTGCGAGCCGTCAGTTGCTTTTCGGCGCGCTGTTGCTCGCGTGCGTCGTTGGACTGAGCGTGTATTTCTACGGCATGGATCGCGACGAAATCCTTCCGGAGATTGGTCCCGGCCTGACTACGGAAGCGCCCATGGTCAAGGAGGAGATGGAGAAGAAGGCAGGCGCCAAGGC
>JBIJDL010000152.1:0-11809 GCA_044344195.1 Candidatus Hydrogenedentales bacterium | reverse complement strand
CCGCCTCGACCGGCGCGTTGGGCGTTTCTCGCGTGCGGATGCACTCCAGCCAGTTGCTCAGGTGGAGAAATTCGCCTCGGGGCTCGTTGAAGAAATCCGAGCCGCGCGCACCGTCGCCCAGCACGAGCTCCTTGTAGGGCGCGTCGTTGTTACGCTCGGGATGAAACTCGTAGCGCCCGCGGTCCGCGTAGAGCGTCGCCTTGGTGCCCATGTACTCCATCATGGCGGCGTTCCGCGCATTGGAGAAGGTGCCCTCGAAATAAATCTGCGTCTTCGGCGTATCATAGGTTAACAGTGTCTGCACGGTGTCCGGCGTCTCCCACCCGCCTTCCTTGGCGAAGTGCGTGCCGATGCTCGTGGCCATTGCCGGATCGCCCGCTTCCAGGAACCAGTGGGCGACGTCGATGTAGTGCACCATGAGGTCCGTGAAGATACCGCCGCCGAAATCCCAGAACCAGCGCCAGTTGCGGAAGCGATACTCGTCGAAAGGCTGGTCCGGCGCGTTGCCCAGGAAAGCCTTCCAGTCCACCGTGGCGGGATCGATGCCATACTTGCCCTTGGGGCTCCGCTCCGCGTTTCGGTTCCACGTGAGGTGTACTTTTATCACGTCGCCGAGCTCACCCGCCTCAAAGAATTTTTTGGCCTCGATCAGGTGCGTCATGCTGCGCTGCTGCATGCCCACCTGCACCACGCGGCCCGTCTCGTTCGCCGCCGCTATGACCGCCTCGCCCTCTTCCGGCTTGTGGGTCAGGGGCTTCTCCACATACACATCCTTGCCCGCGCGACATGCGTCGATGGTCATGGGCACGTGCCAATGATCGGGTGAGCCGATGATGACCACGTCGATATCTTCGCGCGCGAGGAGTTCGCGGTAGTCCTTGGTGGCGAAGGCCCCCGGTTCGGCCAGGGCTTTGCCCGCTTCCAGATGGGCGTCCCACACATCGCACACGGCGGCCAGCTTCACGCCGGGGATTTGCTTCACCACCTCCAGCAACTGGCGGCAGCGCCCGCCCGTGCCGATGGCGCCGAGGGTGATGGTCTCGTTCTGGGCATAGCCCTTCGCGGTGGCGAGGTAGCCCCCCGCGGCGGCGGCCACGGCGGTGTGGCGAAGGAAATCACGGCGGGTCGAATGTTGGGGCATGGGGGGCTCTCCTCTGGTTGCCTGAGATTTAGTATAGCGGCTTGATCCCGGCGGGGCCAGCTTGCGATGGGACCGATACAACGGATAAGACCGATAGATCAAATCGGTCCTATCCTTCGAATCCGTCCTATCAACCCACCAGTTTTCCGCCCCGCGCGCGCCATGCTATGATCGGGGCCGTTCGCCCCATAAGATCCACAACCCGCACCGAGAGCAAGACCATGCCCGCAAAAACCAAGTCCCCCAAGTCCAAGAAGCGATCCGCCAAGAAAACGCCCGCGAAAACCTCCCGCACGCGCAAGCCCGAGGCCATGACCCTCGAAGAGTGGCAGGTTGCCCTGCGCCGCGAATACGGTCGCGAGCAAAATTTCCAGCACACGAATCTGGGCGATCAACCCTTCTTCTCGACCTTCTCGGTGCACAACCCTGCGAGCAAGCGCACTTATCGCGTCTCCGTGCGGAGCGAAAAGCTCGGCGAGAACTTCTGCACCTGCCCGGACTTCTCCGTGAACACCCTGGGCACCTGTAAGCACATCGAATGGCTGCTGGCGGAGTTGCGCAAGAAACGCGGCGCGAACAAAGCCTTCAGCGAGGGCTACCACCCGCCCTTTACCGAGGTCTACCTGCGCTATGGCGCGGAGCGCTCTGTGCACATGAATCGCGGTTCGGAATGCAACCCGGCGGCAGACAAGCTCCTCGCGCGATTCTTCGATCCCCACGGTCGCCTCCCGGAGAAGGGCTTCGCAACCTTTGACCGCTTCGTGCGGGACATCGCGAAGACCGAGCACGAGATTCGCGTCTACGAAGACGTGTTGGCCTTTGTCGCGCAGCACCGGGACAACACGCGGCGTCAGGAAACGATTGGTAAGCTCTTCGAGGGCAAGGGCGGCACAGCGGCCCTGGGCAAGTTGGTAAAGACGAAACTCTATCCCTATCAACGCCAGGGCGCGATCTTCGCCGCGAAGGCGGGGCGCTGCCTTCTCGCGGACGACATGGGCCTGGGCAAGACCATCCAGGAAATCACGGGGGTTTAGATCCTCGCTAAAACCGCCGGGGTGGAGCGCGTGCTGGTGGTGACGCCCGCCGCGCTGAAGCACCAATGGAAATCGGAGGTGGAACGCTTCACCGGGCGCAGCGCCGAGGTGCTCGACGGGCTCCAGCCGGAGCGAGCGAAGATCTACCAGAGCGACAGCTTCTACAAGCTCGCGAACTACGAGATCATCCGCCGCGACCTGGACCTCATTCGCGCGTGGCGGCCCGACGTGATCATTCTCGACGAAGCCCAGCGGATCAAGAACTGGGACACAACACGGGCGAAGTCGATCAAGCAACTGGAGTCCGACTACGCCATCGTGCTCTCCGGCACGCCGCTGGAGAACCGCCTTTCGGAGCTCCACTCCATCATGGAGTTCGTAGACCGCTTTCACCTCGGCCCCCTCTTCAAATTTCTCCACGCCCACGAGCATGTGGACGAGGTAGGTCGCGTCATCGGCTACAAGGACCTCGGCGCGATCAAGGAAAGCCTCGCGGGCGTGCTCCTGCGCCGCCGCAAGTCCGAAGTGCTGCAGGAATTGCCCGAGCGCACGGACAAGTATTTCTTCGTGGACATGACCAAGGAGCAGCGGGACATTCACGACGAGAGCGGCGATACCGTCAAGCGCCTGGTGATGAAATGGCGCAGGTTCGGCTTCCTCAGCGAGGAAGATCAGCGCCGCCTCATGACTTCGCTGCAATACATGCGCATGTCGTGCAACAGCACCTTCCTCGTCGACAAGGAAACGGACTTCAGCACGAAGATGGACGAATGCGCCCTCCTGCTGGAAGACGTGTTAGCCGATCCAGACAACAAAGTGGTGATCTTCAGCCAGTGGCTCGGCACCCACGCCCAACTCATCCGCCGGCTCGACGAGCGCGGCATGGGCTATGCCTATTACCACGGCTCCCTCGATAGCAAGGGCCGCAAGGCCGCGCTGGATCGCTTCAAAAATGACCCCGTGTGTCCCGTGCTCCTGTGTACCGATTCCGGCGGCGTCGGATTGAATCTCCAGTTCGCCTCCGCCGTAGTCCTGATGGATCAGCCGTGGAATCCGGCCGTGCTGGAGCAGCGCATCGGGCGCGTACACCGCTTGGGCCAGCAGCGCCCCGTGCAGGTCTACCACTTCGTGTCCAAGGGCACCATCGAGCACGGCATGCTCGACACGCTGAAGTTCAAGAGCTCCATGTTCGCCGGCGTGCTCGATGGGGGCGAAAACGAAGTCTTCCTCGGCGGCTCGCGCATGCAGAAGTTCATGGAGACCGTGGAGCAGGTCACCGAGGCGACGCCCGAAGCCGCGCCCGCGTCGGAAGAACCCACGCGCTATGAGGAAGACGACGCTCCCTGGGAAATGCCCGAAACGTCCGCGACCGTCTCCGCACCGCGCGATGCCATGGCCGCGAGGCAATCTGATGCCGCACCGGAACCGTGGGGCGATCTCGTCAACGCGGGCCTCGCCTTCCTCGGCCAGTTGGGTGCCGCGGCCGCACAGGGCGGCAACGCCAAGTCTCCCGGCCTCGCGGGCTTCATCAAGCAGAACGAACGCACCGGCCAGACGGAACTGCAGATCCCCCTGCCCGACCCGGAGACGGCGGCCAAACTCGGCGCGCTGCTCGGCGGACTGAGCGAGGTGTTGAAGGCCTTGGGCGCGCGGAAGTAAAAGCCATAGGACGAATGTGACTGATAGGACCGATTGATCAAATTCGTCCTATCGGTCCAATCCGTCCTATTCGTCCAATAGCGAGTTTCAAGTCATGAAGAAGAAAAAGCGCAGAAAGAACGTCCCGCAGGTTCACCGCAAGAACAATCGAAACGCCACCGAACCCGAGCACTGGGAAGCTTACCTCAACGACCCCATCGCTTTGATGCAGGATGGCGAGTACCATCTATTACATGCGTGGGAAGTCCGCAACGAGGAACCCACCTACGGCGAAGATCCGCTGGTGCTCAACCGCAGGCAGGCCGCGTTCTGGGATTTTGATCGCAACAACCTCGACGAAGTTCGCTACCCGGATGACTACAAGGTTGACGATGAAGAGCCCGACATTCTCGATGGCGATGACCTCTGGGATCTCGGCTATCGCGCGGGCTACGTGCTCAAATCCTGGGGGCCTGAAAATGACTACGATGACTATGCCGATTGGGACGACGAGGACTGGCCACTATGAGCGTCGGGGCCGCTGCGGCCCCCTCCAGACTCCAGACTCACCCCGGCAGCGCAAAGGCCACCCACGCATCGCCCATCGCCGTCCCCAGCTTGCCGCCGCCTGTGGCCGCGATGACCACGTACTGCTTGCCGTCCACTTCATAGGTCGCGGGGGGCGCATAGCCGCCGAAGGGAAGCTCATACTGCCAGAGCTCCCCGCCCGTGTCGGCATCGAAGGCTCGGATCAGGTTGTCCGGCGTGCCCGCGCAAAAGACCAGGCCGCCCGCCGTAACCATGGCGCCGCCGAAGTTCTCCGCACCGGTGTTGTCTTCGCCCCAGGCCGCGAGATCGGGGTAGTAACCGAGGGGCACTTTCCACGTAATCTTGCCGGTGTTCAGGTCGATGCAGTTCAACGTGCCCCAGGGCGGCACCACGCCCGGGTAGCCCTCCTGATCGACGAGTTTATGGTAGCCGCTGAAGGTGTAGCGCAACTCACCGGAGTCTTCGGGACGGATCACCGTCATTCCGGGCTCGCGCAACAGGAAGTAATCGAGCAGCGCATTCTCGTCTTCCTGCGTCAGACCTTCGGCGGCGGGCATTAGATTCCTGCCCGTCTTCAGCAGCGCCCGAATGTCGTCTTCCTTCACGCGCGTTTCAACACCGAGGAGCGGCGGGGCCATGCCATTGCCCTGGAGATTTGCACCGTGACACTGCACGCAGCGCTCTTCGTAGAGTTGCTGTCCCTTGCTCGGTGGCAGGGAGGGATCACGGCGCACTTCCACCGTCTTCACCACGGTGATGCTCCATGGCACTTCATTCGCGCTCACATAAAGCAGGCCGCGTGCGGGATCCACCGCCGCGCCGGTCCACTCCGCACCGCCGTGGAGCCCGTAGAAGATCGTCGCCTTGCCTTCTTCAAAGGGCTCGAACCAGCCGTGGTTCGCCTTGCTCACGATCTGCGTGATGTAGTCCCGCGCCTCGTCCGTGCGCTGCGTAATATCTGCCGAGGTGAAGATTTGTCGCGCAAAGGGCTCGGGCAACTCCACATCCGGCTGGTAGGCCCAGGTCTGCTCGCCGGGCAGTTTGGACACCGGCGCACGACGCAGCCGGAAGGGATAGAGGGGCTTGCCGGTGACGCGATCGAGCAACAGGGTGTTGCCGATCTTGGTCACCTGCGCAACCGCGTCTACTTTTCTTCCATCGCGCATGACCGTCACAAGATTGGGTGGCGCGGGGATGTCAAGATCCCAGATTTCGTGGCGTATTTCCTGAAAGTGCCACTTCCGCTCGCCCGTGAGGGAGTCAAGGGCGATGACGCAATTCGCGAAGAGATTGCTGCCCTTGTGATGCACGCCTACGAAGTTGGGCTTGGGCGATCCCGTGGAGATATAGGCGATGCCGCGCTCTTCGTCCAGCGCCATACCGCCCCAGCAGTTCGCGCCTTCCTCCACAGTGCTCCAAGTGTCCGCGCCGAACTCGGCTCCGCTCGGTCGCGTGTGGAAGGTCCAGAGGCGCTCTCCGGTGAGGATATCGAAGCCCCACACGTCACCTGCGTAGCCCGGAATAACAAAAACGTGCTTAAAAATCGCTCCCGCAACCACCGCCTGACCCGAAGCCACCTTGCCGCCCTCGCCGAAGCTTTCGATCGCCTTGCCGGTGTCGGGATTGATCGCCCAAAGCTCTTTGCCGACGGCGACGAGCAGGCGCGCCGCGTTTGTGCTGTCGCCGGGCCAATACACCAACCCACGGTGCGCGGGACGTCCTTCGCCCTTGAAGCGCCACTTTTCAGCGCCGGTGCGCGCGTCGAGGGCCACGAGAGAATCGCCCGGCGTGGGGGCGTAGAGCGTATCACCCACAATCACAGGATTGCATTGGATGTTACCCTCTCCGTCTCCACTCCGATATTCCCACGCGACTTTCAATTCCTTGACCGTCTCGCGATTGATCTGCGTTGCACTACTGAAGCGGCTGTTGCTCGCCCCGCCGTGGGAGCGGTGCCAGGTGCTGAAATCTCTCGGGTAGCCGTTGGCCGGCGTGAGCTCGTCGGTCGTTGCGGCGGAAATGACCTGATATTCCGGCAGGGAGGCCCGCAACACGGGATCCTCCACGCGCGCGGAGACGGCCGCCGCCGTCTCCTTAAGGTCATCGAAACTCCACAGCCCGACCGTGTCGCCATCGGACTGCGCGGGAGATTCTGTCGGTGGCGCGGCGGGCACGATGCCGCGCACGATCTTCACATCGTCGACGAGGCCGTCGCAGTTGAAGCCGCCCTCCACCAGCCGACCGAAGGCCAAGCCGCCGGGTGCCGGGGCCAGGCCATTGGACTCGATGGGCTGCCCCGCAACTATCACCCCATCCAGCGCAAGTGTGACTTCAGTCGGCCCGTAGGCAAAGCTGATCGCGCGCCATTGACCGTCCGTGATGCTGCGCCCCGTGCGCAGGTGATCGGGCTTCATGCCGGGCATATATAT
The DNA here is from genome assembly GCA_044344195.1 of Candidatus Hydrogenedentales bacterium. Lineage (GTDB taxonomy): Bacteria > Hydrogenedentota > Hydrogenedentia > Hydrogenedentales > JAEUWI01 > JAEUWI01. Next base: position 5,018 of record JBIJDL010000152.1, on the reverse strand, counting down.
CGAAAGATTTCCGCTACCCGCTTCGGTGAAGATCTCCCAGTGCGCGCCGGAGGCCTTGGTGTGGTTCGCCGCGAGGATGTTGAAGCCTGTCGCGCTGTTCAATTTCGCCCTCAGCGATACCGTGATCGGCGGCGTGGCGTAGTCGGCGTTGCCTTCCACGACCATGCCCCCGGCAAGCGCCATGCCGAAGGCATCTGAAATCGACGGCGCGCCCTTGGAAACCGCCGGACGCAGGCTGGCACGCTGGGGAACCGGTTTCGGTCCCGGCGCCGCCCCGCCATCGAGCTGGGGCAGGATCCAGTCGAGCCCTTCCAGGTTATCGCGCAGTGTGTCTTCCGCGTCGTCTTCGGTGTGCCCGAGGATCCCGATAGGGCCCGCATAGCCGCTGTCGCGCACGATTTTGAGCAAATTCTTGTCCAGCTCGCCCGCGGCAATAGGCAGGATCTTCTGGCCCTTCTTGTCACCTTCGCGATTCATGCCGTTCAGGTTGAAGCAATAGAGATAGGGCATCATTCGCTGGATAAGCGCCGGCAACTTATCCACGTGATCGTGGCCGTGGTGCATGTTGTAGACGATGCCCACGTTCGGCAGATTCAACGCCTTGATGATAGCAATCTGGTTGTCCGGCTCGCCGAACCACGCGCCGTGATTGTAGAGGCCCACGGTGCAACCAATTTCCGCCGCCGCCTCGGCGATTGGGCGAATGGCGTCGGCATGCTGCTGCACCCGCGCGGCCTGCTCTTCCTGCGTACACTGGATATCGCCGCCGCCCATGGTAATCCAGAGCTGGGTCTTGACCTCGTTGCGCTTCAGTGCATCCAGAATGGCCTTCGCCTCGTCGTTGAGGCCGCCGGGAAACCAGAAGGCCGTGAGCTCGATGCCATAGCGTTTGAGGGTTTGAAGCTCCTCGTCGAACTGGGGAATGTGCTCCGCCCGCCAGTCGTAGGCAAATTTTTTGAAGCCCAGGCGCGCCAGCATCTCCGCCCGCTCCTCCGGTCCGCGCTTCGCGCTGTCAAAGGGTACGATGCACCACGCCACAAGATTCTCTCGCTCAAAAATTGCCGGAACCGCAGCGAGGGCCTGCGCGGCGATGCCCGCAAGCATCAGCACAACCACGACGATGCTGACGGGATGTTTTGATATGCGTTGTCTCATTGAATCTCTCCACGTAGTTTGAAAAGCGCGGGAACTTGCCGCGCGTGACGATTGGACTTTGAGCGCCGATAAGGGTTCTAAATTTAACCACAAAGAACGCAAAGAACACAGAGAAACATGGACTGCCTTTGTGTTCTTTGCGTTCTCTGTGGTTTCAATCTTCTTTTCGTTCTCTTATTCGTGCAGATTCGTGTCCATTCGTGGTTGATCTTTTTCTCTTGCGATTGGTCAAGACAAACGGGCCATGGTCCCTTGCGAACCATGGCCCGTAGCGGTGAATCAGTGTATCGCTTCAGCGCGCGCCGCTCAAGAAATCCCGCGACGTCGCGAGCGCATGCTCGCCCAGCCGAGGCCAGCCGCAGTGAACAGCATCAACATCACATCGCTGATCAGGCCGCCCCCGCCCTTGAGCTGGGGCGCCGAACAACCGACCGTCGGCTTCGCGGCGCGGTCGAGTTCAGCCCGTGTCAGGAGGCCGTCCTCGTCCGAGTCAATTTCGTTGAACTGGGCCTGGGTCATACCCGCAGAACCCGCCGAAGCCTCGGCGAAGGTCAACTGGTCGTCACCATCGCCGTCGATTGTATCGAAGTTATCCAGCAGACGATTGGCGATGGTTGCAATGGGTTCGGGCTCACCTTCGCCTTCGCCCTCGCCCTCGCCCTCGCCTTCACCTTCGCCTTCTCCGCCCTCGGGCGTCAGCGTGACAATAGCCTCTTCAATGATATTGTTCACCCGAACCGTCGTGGAGTTGGCTACGAAACCTTCCTTGCTGGAAGAGATGTTGTACTGACCGTAGATATCCACCGGCATATGAACAACGCCATCCCGCGAGGTGCGACCCGCGTTGCGCCCGTCAAACATGACGTTGGCATTCACTATCGGGGCATTTCCTTCCGAACTCCGAACGGCCACGATGAGCGTTGTTGGAATGAGGTCTGAACCGCCGGTACCAATGGCGACCAGCAGCAGGTAGGACGTGCCTTCTCCGCTCACGGTGCTGTCCGAATTGGTCACGCGCAGCAGGTACTGGTCCGGATCGCTGAAGTTTCGCTCGAAGACCAGGTCCGCACCAGGGGCATCGCTGGAAATGGTGAAAACCGGCGTCGCGTCGTTCACGCCATTTTCGAACACGTCATCCGCCCGGTAGAGCTCCACCACGGCCTGATTGTTCGGGCCGGGATTGATCACGCCGATCGTCGCCTTCTGGTCCGGCAGTGGCGCGAAGAGAACCCAGTCCTGATCGCCATCGTCGTGGAAGTTGTGGCCCTGGACGGAGTTGATGGGTATCCAGTTGGCGTCTTCGGGCGCGTCGTCATTCTCCCACGCGTCCGCCAGATTGATGCGATCCACAAAACCGATGCGGGGTGACGCGTGGAACTGACCACCCGCGCGCACGAAGTATTGCACCTGGAAAAGGCCGCCCTGATTGAAGCCGTCATAATCGCCTTCCCAACGCTCCGTCGCACTGTTAAAGCTGAACTCGATGAAATCGAGGCCCGAAATCGGCTGTTCGTCATCATTCGTCAACGAGGGCCGCTGGAAGTTCGGCGGCACGATCAACGCGCCCGCGCCTTCCACCGGGAAGGGCGACACGATGTTACCCAGGCCCAGTGTGGCCGAATTTCTGTTGATGGCCTGGTCTGGTGTGATTTCGCCAATGAAAACGCCCGGCACCTGGATGTCGAAGTTCGCGCCAGGGCGGTGGCCAAAAGCCAGGGCGCTGTCGCCCCCCTGATTGGCAACACCGTTGCCGTCGCTGTCAATCTGGGGCACCTGCAGCGGGTTGACCGCCTCGATGGAGATCTTGGCCTCGTCGAAGGCCTGGCCGTAGTCCTTGCCGTTGAAGATATTAAACCAGAAGTTCAGCGAGAAGCTGATGTACTGCACCTGATCAAAGAGCGCCACACCCTCAACCGGGCCCACGCCGGCACTGGTCATGCTGATACGCTGGAGGTTGCTCACGCCCTTCTCTTCCACGATCTGCGACTTGGCCAGTTGGAGGTTGTCGATGAAGGATCCCGCTTCGCAGGTGTCGATGAGCGTCGTGATCACCGTGCGCTCTGCCAGGGGCACATTCTGCAATTCGTCATACCACGCGTCCAGATCGTCCGCTTCGAGGTACTCCGTCGCGCTCATGCGGAAGCGGTCCCGCTGACCGTGATCCACGAGATACACCAACAGCTTCTCGGAGCCCTGGGCCCAGTTCGTGATCGAATCTTCGAGACTCGCCAGGCTCGGCTTCCCGATGACGTCGTTCAAGCCGTCGCCATCGCCGTCGATGTCCGTGTCCGCATAGAAGCGAATGTTTTCCGCCGGGAGCCCTTCGGAGCCCAGCACGAAGTAGGCAAAGCCCGCCAGCGTGGAGAAGGTGTCGTACAGCGCATCGTCCGCCGTGTCGCCCACCACGATAATGGCCTTGGACTCATTCGGGCCCACGGGCGGCAGTACGTCGAGGAAGACCCGCGCGTTACGCTCGAGATTGAAACTCTGAACTATGTCGATCGTCGGCGAGTTGTTGCCAGTTCGGTAGATCGTGTCCGAGTCCATGGCGCCACCACTGCCGTTGAAGATGACTTCATAGCCGGGATCCACGTCGCTCTCGATCAGGTTGATGGCCTGATTCGCCACCAGTCGCGTGCGGTAAATGTCGAGGCCCGAGTCCACCACGTTGCGGTGGAAGCGGAGATAGGAGCGGAAGTTGCTCCCGTGGTCATCTGGATAGCGGTGGCCGACGAAGAGATCGTCGTCGCCGTCCGCATCGATATCCGCCATCTTCGGCATACGCCCGAAGCGATGGTCCACTTCATAGGCCTCGTCCAACCGGCCGCCGTAGTCGAAGCGGAACGCCGGAATCTCAAAATTGTTGTGGTCGGGCACGGGACGATTGATGTAGAAGTGGAGTTCCGTGTCCTCAAAATTATTGTCCGCGCTCCAGGCGATGACGATGTCGGGACGTCCGTCCAGATTCAGATCGCCGGCGGCCATGGCTTCCAGAAAGAGGGGATCCAGCGGCTGGTTTTCGTTGTATGGATCGGGAAGGAAGTTGTCCGGCAAGGTACCGTCCAGCAGATCATAATACGCGGGCGACGGGTCCATATCGTTGTCCACGAAATACTGGTACTGGTATATATCCACCACGCGGATCGTACTGTCACCTTCAAAAGAGTAGGCGGTGATGAGTTCCGAGAGGCCGTCCTCATATTGATCATAGTCGTGGATCGCAAAGCCGCGTGGGAAGGTGACCACATCGCCGAATGCGATGGACTCCACAAAGTCGTTCGTTACCAGATTAAAGCTCGGCGGGACACCGGGCGCACCGGGCGTTGTCTCGTAGTAGTCAATCGTACCGTCGAGCTTTTGTACAAACAGGGACTGGTCCCCGTCCGCATCATGATCCTGAAACAGGAACAAGTCGTTGCGGTAGCCATTGTCGGGTGTGCCCGAATTCAGCGGCACGGACACGAGGCTGTTGGTAAAGTCGAACTCGGCCCAGGCCGGCGCATAGGGCGCGCCCTTATTTTCGAACATGATCAGATTGGTCTCGGCGGCCCCGCTAATGCCCGTGCGGAACATGTCCATATCGCCGTCGGTGTCGTAGTCCCAGAAGTCCACGTCGCCCTGGCCCGCCGAAAAGGCCACCGCGTTCTCCTGATTGATCCGATAGGCGCCGTTCTCCCCTTCGTCGAGAAAGAAGCGATAGTTCTTCAGGCGGCTGTTGACAGACACATAAATGTCGCGCACCCACTCCACGCCGGGCAGCACCGAATCTGGATTTTCCCGAACCGCAAAGGTCACCTCGGCGAAGTCCACGCCGTCAATGAGATTGTGGTCGTAGATGTAGGTCACCGCATCGGTGCCGATGG
>JBIJDL010000151.1:0-11854 GCA_044344195.1 Candidatus Hydrogenedentales bacterium | reverse complement strand
CCAATGCGCTAAAATAGCCCGCTGACCCCTAATCGACCCCGTCACGTGCCACCGAAAGTTACCATGACCGAACTCACCAGCGCGCAGCGCAAATATCTCCGCAAAGTCGGCCACCACCTCGACCCCATCGTCATCATCGGCAAACAGGGCGTGACCGACATGCTCGTGCGCGCCGTGACCCAGGCCCTCGAATCCCACGAGCTGGTGAAAATCCGCTTCAACGAATTCAAAGACGAAAAGCGCAGCCTGGCCGAAGAAATCGAACGCCGCACCGCCAGCATCATCGCGGGCACCATCGGCCACGTCGTCCTCCTCTACAAACAACACCCCGACGAAGACAAACGCAAAATCCTCTTCGGCGACGACTGAAGGGAAGGATGAAGGATGAAAGCTGAAGGGTAAAGGAACAAGACCGACCGGTCGGATCCGTCAGATTGGCCCTGCGCCCCAGCCAACTCCTCGTTGTCAACTGTCCATTGTCAATTGTCAATTGTATGCGCTATCCTAGCGACCTTTGATATCCCCCGAATCCCGAAAACACACAAGGCTATCCCATGTCCGCTCGAAAAGAAGTCATCCTCTCTGGTATCCGCCCCACCGGCCGCCTCCACTATGGCAACTATTTCGGCGCCATTCACCACTTCCTGCGCCTCCAGCAGAGCGACGCGACCTGCTTCTATTTCATCGCCGACTACCACGCCCTGACCACGATCACCGAGAAGACCGAGATCTATCGCCAGACCCTGGACATGCTCCGTACTTACGTGGCCTGCGGCCTCGATCCCGCCAAGTCCATCGTTTACCGCCAGAGCGACCTTCCCTCCACCGCCGAGCTTTCCCTGCTCCTGGGTATGATCACCAACATTGGTCACCTCGAGCGCGGTACGACCTATAAAGACAAGATGGTCAAGATCCAGGACGACCCGAAGATCGACGGCAACCCCCTGTCCTACGGCCTGCTGGGCTACCCCGTGCTCATGGCGGCGGATATCCTCATCGTGAAGGCCGACGTGGTCCCCGTGGGTGACGACCAGCGCCAGCACGTGGAAATGGCCTGCGACATCGCCGAGAAATTCAACCACCGCTTCGGCTGCGAAGCCCTCCACCGCCCCCGCGCTGTGGGCCGCGACGCCCTCCGCCTCCCCGGACTCGACGGTTCCGCCAAGATGGGCAAGAGCGACAACAACACCCTCGACCTCCTCGACGATCCCAAGACCGTCCTCACCAAGATCAAAGGCGTCGTCACCTCCACCGATCCCCTGCCCCTCGACACCGACAGCAACGACCCCGAACTCGTCATCCCCAAACTCCCCGGCGGCCTCAGCGTCCTCTACCGCCTCCTCAACCTCGTCGCCCCCGAAGAAGTCTACCTCGACTTCCTCCAGCAATACCGCGACGGCGGCAAGTTCTACGGCAACCTCAAAAAAGCCGTCGCCGAGCACGTCAGCAAATTCAACGAGCCCATCATCGAAAAATTCAACGACCCCGCCAACAACGACGACTTCATCATGGACTTCCTCCGCGAAAACGCGAAGAAAGTGACCCCCGTCGCGCTGGACACGGTGGAAAACTGCCGCGAAGCCATGGGCATCGGGCACAGTTTGTATCGGGGCTGAACGACAGGTCTACTCCCCCCTCAGTGTTACTTCATCCGCAGCCACGATCCGTACCGGGCCGAGGAGCCCGGCGGGTTCGACGTGCCAGGGTTCGTCGCCGCCGATGTCTTTCTCACGGGGTGTTTCGTTGGTGCGGGTGAAGCGCTGTTCCGGCGGGAGGGCGAGGTCGCCGGTGAGGCGGTTGATCCACATGTTGGCCACGTCGATCTCCAGCGCGTTCTTGCCGGTGACGGCGGCCGACGTGATCTCGACCTGGAAGGGGGCCTTCCAGAGGATGCCCAGGTCTTTCCCGTTGAGCCGCACGCGGGCGACATCGCGCACTTCCCCGAGGTCGAGGTAGAGGCGGCGGCGGGGCGCGAGCAGGCTTTCATGCACTTCGATCTCTTTGTGGTAGGTGGCAATGCCGGAGAAGTACTTGATCCCCTCGTCGCTGTCGTCGGTCCAGGAGTGCAGCGCGGCGAATTCCGCCTGGGCCGGTGCGCCCCAGTTTTCCGGGAAGCGAATCGTCCAGGGGCCGTCCACGATCTGGGGCTCGGGCAGCGTTGCCACCGATGCGCGCATGGTCTGCTGTTCGGCGCTGTCCCGCTGCAGGGTGTAGTCTCCATTCGCCCAGGCGAGCACTTCAGCACTGTCTGGGCCAGCCGAAAGGATGGTGGCCGCGGGAATCGTCGCGGTTGATTGCGCGAGTCGCGTCGAGGTCAAGGGCGCGGCAGCAGGCTCGAACACGATGAACACGGAGCCGCCCGGCGGCAGGGACAGCGGCAGGGTGGTGCGATCGTTTTCAACGATATAGGAAAGCGAGGGCTGGACGTGGCCGTCGGCAGGGTCCCAGGCGAAGGGCGTCTTCCCCGCGACGCGGAAATGCCCCTCGGCCTTCGCCCACCTTTGCGTGGGATTCCGCACGAAGTACAGGTCCTTGTCGCCCGCGACGCGGTGGATGAAATCGAGGCCGGGATCGTCCCCCTCGGCGGTATAGGCAAAATCTTCGACCACGTCAAGCTCTTGGAGCACTTCGGTCGGGGTCGAGCCCCAGTAGAGGTGCCCCGCGCCAATGGAATGCTCCTTCACCGTGCGACCATCGCACGGGCCCCACACCTCTGCGGCGAGGGTCTCCAGGTCCTTCGTGCGCGCCTCGAAATCCTTGAGGCCCGGCACGGTGGTGGGCCGTGGACCGATCACCGTGGCCCCGTCCCTGATCAGGGCCGCGATCTTCTTGAGGACTTCCAGCGGCATGTGGGCCTGCTCCGGCAGCACGAGCATACGGTAGCGCATGCCGCTGGCGAGGGCGATTCGGCCATCTTCCACCGACATGTGATTCAGGATGACGTCGGAGTTCACCACGTCGTAGTCATAGCCTTTGCTCAGCCCCGGCAGGAGCGGCTTCTCCGGCACGTCGTGGTAGGCGGGCCAGAAATTGGGCGCTTGATCGCCGTAGTAGTAGCAGACATCGGCGACAAACTGTCCCTGCTGGAGCATGTAGCTGCAGCGGGCCATGTAGTCCATGAAGGGACGGGCCATGGGCCACCACGTCACGTTGGGGTTGATGTCCACGCCCGCGTGGTAGGCCCGACCGGGGAATCCGGCCTCCGGCGGCGTGTGGGAAAAGCCATGGTAGGTGATGCGGTTTAGTCCTTCGCAGAAGGCGCGGTCGAGGGCGTATTTCAAGACACCGGGGCCGTCCTTCCAGCGCCGCCAGGTGGTGAAACTTTCCGCGTCCACATAGGGCTTTCCATAGATGTGGGCGGCGCTGGCGATTTCCTTGATGAGGAACATGTTGCGGTGTCGGATCCAGAATTCGCCCTGGGGAATGTCCACGTTGCCCAGGGCCTTCAGGGCATCGACTGGACAGGAATTCCAGATGGGCGGACCGGGGCCGCCCGCCTCGCCGCTCAGGTCGATCCCATAAGGCTCCAGGAGTTCATTGCCGGTAATATAGTGGCTGAAGATCAGTTGCTCGCTGATGGCCTTGTGGTAATCGTAGAGAAAGCGGTCGCTCAGATCCTTTCCGCCAATGGTCCACCCCGCGAGAATGGGCAGCCAGGGTGTGACATCGTAACCCGCCCAGCGCTCGAAATCCCCCGCGAAATTATCGCTCCACTGGATGCCCTCGGCCAACTCCATGCTCTCCACCGCCAGAAAGGCGAGGCCAAACTCCTTGGAATTCTCCGGTGTGATCCCGAGCTTATCCAGAATGTATTGGAAATGCATCCGCGTGGCGGCCGGATCGAGGAAGTCGATCAAAGGCCCTTTGGAATTCGGACTGGGCACAATGAGCTGCTGCCCGTTGTTCAGGCAGACGAAGCGCAGCACCTGCCAGCGGCCCGGAGGCGCGGTCCATTCGAGGACGCCGTCTTTCACGTGATCCGAGAGCACGATAACGGAATCCCGATCGGGTATCGCCTTCGCTTCGTTGTCCGGCACGGCCAGCACCGCGATTTCGCGCGAGTAGAGGGGCTTCCCCTCGGCATCCACGGGGCAATGCTCCGGCAAGGGCGGCATGGGCAAATCCACTCGCAGCGAACCGGGACCCTCAACGGTGACCGAAGTGACGTAGGCGTTCTTGCCCGCGAACTCCGGCGTAGCCCAGGGGCCCCCGGCATTCCAGCCGCTCGACGTCAGCAGGCCAAACTCCAGCCCCAGGCGCTTGGCCTCCTTCAGCGAGTGGTGCATGGCGGCCACAGACTCCGGCCCGAGGAAGGGCGGGCCCGGCGGCACAAAACCATTCGGATTGCGGTGGGCGCCCGTGTCCCACATCTGGCCACCGCCCATGCCCTTGTCCTTCATCTCCTCCAGATCGCGCGTAAGCTGATCCAGCGTGACCGCGCCATTGATCCAGTCCCAGTAGGCCCGGGGCCGGGCGCGCAGCGGCGGCTCCTGAAAAGCGGCAATGTCCAACCCCTCCCCGGCCGCAGCCGCACCCTCCGCCGGAACGGGCACCGGCAACAGTCCGACCATCAGCATCAGCAAGGTAACATTCAGAACGCGCATGACGGGCATCCTCCCACCGGGCGGCCAGGGTTGACGGTGGCAACGCCCTGGATAAGAGTATCTCCTCTCGGGATGGGACAGTCAAGCGCGGGCGATCCTGATTAAAATCGGGTGACAGGCCTACCGTCGCGTCGCCCGACTGGGTTGGCGCCATAGTCTCGGCTGCTGTGTTCTCGTCCGGCATACTTGCAGGTTGGACAGTCCCCTTGTGGCCCGTCCATTCGGGGCGGGGCGTCGCCCACTTGCGGCGGACTTCTTCGGTCGTCGCGATGGACACGTGGAACTTGGCGTCTTTGGTGGGATCGTAGCGTCGGGTCGTCTGCATGGGGTTTTCCCTCCCTGAAAATGAGTCCGGTTTTGGGGAGGGTTGACGGACCTCTCCTATAAATCAGGATCGGGCGTTGCAGTGCTGGACGGGGAAGGGGTTGGTGGGTATGGAGTTAGGGCGAGTTGCAGCCAAATCCATCGAGAGACTCAGCGACGCTCGCTCGCGAAACGCGGAGCTACTGTGCCCGACTCGCCACGCTCTGATCTGGTGGATTTCCACCACGAATAGTATCATATACATCCTTCAGCAGGTGTTGACTGACGGCCTCGCGAAATCGATTCTCGTTCATGAACCGGGCTGCGATTTCTTCATTTTGATCCATCCGATCTATAAAGAGCCCCTCCAGCGCCTTGCGGAATACAAAGCCGAAGTTCTCCATAGTGTTGGCCAGTGCTGCCTGCCGCAGATTCGGGTCCGCAGCCGCGTCTTCGCGGATGGACTCAAAGAAGAGCTGATCGCCCGGTCTGAACTCCGTACCGAACCTATCGTTGAGGATATCGATCAAACGGGACAGCTCTATTTCCGGGCCGTGGACCATACCGGTGCCCACGGAGGTCGGGCCGGATATAGGCATCTGTACGCCCGCCTCCAGCGGGATGGAACCATCGCTGATCTTTTGAAGACGGTAGTACTTCAATGCGACTTCGTCATCAAAATTGTACATAGGCCCCTGTTCGGTTCGTGGCAGTTTAGTCACCAGAAACCGGACGTAGGCATAGAGCTTTTCGAGGTCCGAATCCTGGAAGGGAATCACTTGGGACATGAAGGAATAGAGGTTTCGATAGGCCGTCAGCGTTCCGCGAAATTCCTCCCGCGCTTCCTCCTCCAATGCAAGAAATCGGCCAACCGCAGGATCGATACATGCATTCATCCGGGCGTGGTCGCTGGCCGTCTGGCGCTCCCTCGGCTGGTAGAAGACCCGGCAGAATTCCTCTACCTCGCTCCTGAAGTAAACCTGCTGCGCATCCAAACGCGCCTGGAGCTCGTAGAGTTGCTTCGCCTCCGCTCGTTCGCCCACCACCGTCTGTTCGTAAAAGGGCTGAAATGCGGCGATAATTTCGTCGGCCTCATTCACGAAATCCAGTACAAAAGTGTCTTCCTTACCCGAATGTATCCGGTTGAGGCGGGAAAGCGTCTGCACGGCCTGGATGCCCGCCAGGCGCTTGTCGACATACATGGTGTGGAGGAGGGGCTGATCGAATCCGGTCTGATACTTCTCCGCGACGAGCAATAGCTGGTAGTCGTCGGATGCAAAGCGTTCGGGAAGCTCCTTCTCCCGGATGCCCTTGTTCATGCCCACTTCGGTGTACTCGGTGCCGGGGATATCGGGATCCACCACGATCCCCGAAAAAGCAACCAGGGTCTTGATGCCGGTGTAGCCCTTCTCCGCGATGTACTTGTCGAAGGACTGCTTGTACTTCACGGCGTGAAGGCGGCTTCCGGCCACCACCATGGCCTTGGCCCTGCCGCCGATTTTATGCATTGTGAAGTGCCGAAAATGCTCCACCATCACCTCGGTCTTCTGGGCGATATTGTGGGGGTGCAGACTCATGAAACGGGCCAGCGCCCGCGCGGCCTTGCGCTTATCCACCGTCGGATCGTCCTCCACGGACTTCACCAGCCGGTAGTAGGTCTTATACGTGGTGTAGTTCCGCAGCACATCAAGGATGAAGCCCTCCTCGATGGCCTGGCGCATGCTGTAGAGGTGGAATGGCTGGGGCTTGCCATCCAGACCCGGCGTACCGAAAACTTCCAGCGTCTTATACTTTGGCGTGGCCGTGAAAGCGAAAAAAGAAATGTTCTTCTGCTTTCCGCGCCGGGCCATGGTCTTCAGAATCTCTTCCTCGTGATCCGTTACGTTGTATCCCGCAATCTCCTCTTTGATGTGCGCTGCCGCCAGCACCCCCTTCAGTTCCGTGGCCGTTTCGCCGCCCTGGGAACTGTGGGCCTCGTCAATGATCACCGCATAGCGCCGTTTCGGCAGGTCGTCGATCTTCTCGGTGACAAAAGGGAACTTCTGCAGGGTCGTGATGACGATGGGCACGCCCGAGGCAAGAGCCTCCGCAAGTTGCATCGAATTGGCGTCGATCTTTACCACCACGCCCTGTTTGTGCTCAAACTGATAGATCGTGTTCTGCAACTGCTGATCGAGCACCACACGATCCGTCACCACGATGATCGAATCGAAGACCTTTTCGTTACTTTCGTCATAGAGGCTCGCCAGCCGGTGGGCAAGCCACGCGATGGAGTTCGATTTGCCGCTGCCCGCCGAATGCTGCACCAGATAGTTGGTGCCCGCGCCCTTCTCCCGCGCATCCGCCACCAGGGAGCGTACGCAGCCCAACTGGTGATAGCGCGGGAACACCATCGTCTCCTTTTTCACCTTCTTCTCGCCCAGCTTAATTTCCTCCACCTGCAAATGGATGAAGCGCCCGAGAATGTCGAGGAAACTGTGACGCTCCAGGACCTGTTCCCAGAGGAAGGCCGTCTTGTGCCCCTCGGGATTGTCCGGATTACCCGCGCCCCCATCCCGCCCCCGGTTCAACGGAAGAAAGCGCGTCTTCTGGCCCGAGAGACGCGTTGTCATATACGCCTCGTCCGTGTCCACCGCGAAGTGGACCAGCGCCCGCTTCTTGTACTGGAAAATCAGGTCGTTCGCATCCCGATCGTGTTTGTACTGATGCACCGCATGCCGCCAGGTCTGCCCGGTCATCGCGTTCTTCAGTTCCAGCGTCGCCAAGGGGATCCCGTTCAGCGCCAGTGTCATGTCCAGCGTGTTGCCGTGACTCGCCGCATAGCGGAGCTGCCGCGTCACCGTCAGGCGATTGCTCGCGTACAGTTGCTGCGTCTCCGGGTTCATCCCGCTCGCCGGGGCGAAGTACGCCACATGAAAGCGCTTGCCAAAGCATTTGAAGCCGTGGCGCAATACCGAAAGGCACCCCTCGTGGCTGGAGTCCAGCGCGCGGCACAGATCGTCCAGTAGGGTCGACTCCGCCTTGTCTTTCTGGATGTTAACGAGGTAATCCCAGGTGGCGGGCTGCGTCGCCTGGATGAAGGCCAGCACCTCGGCGGGAAACAGTGCGCGCTGCGGGTCGAAGCCCTCCCGGTCTCCCGAGACGTAGCCGCCGGAGGCGATCAGGTGCGCCTCGATGGCGCTTTCGAAAGCAAATTCGGTGTGGTTGCCGGACATTGGCTATTCCCCTTGCCAGGTGTATTGGATCTTGAGGCCGCGAAGCATTTCAATGGTGTTGATGTAGGGCACGCCGAAGGCCTGGGCCACGTTGGGCAGCGGCACTCGATTCCGTGCGTCGGGGCGGATCTGCTCCTGGGTGACGAGGTTTAGCTTGTGGACCGCCGCGTAGGCGACCAGCCACGCGTCGGCCCCGGACAGGAAATCCGCCTTTGCGGGTTCAAAGTACTGCGTATTGCTCGCCACATGTCCGCTTACCAGTCGGTACTGAGCGACCACCGCCGCCTCGTCCACTGGAAAGAAAAACGCCTTCGGAACTTGCGCATGTACCCAGTCGGCGATTTCATCTTTGCCCACCTCCAATTCCGCCCGTACCGGCGCGACCGTGCGGACCTGCCCGCGTTCGAAGGCCCCAATCAGGCTGTCCCAGAAACCGGGGCACACATCAAAGGCGTAATACGTGTTCTTCGCCTGAATGAACACGTTGGCGTCCAATAGATACACGATGGCCCCTTCCCGGTTCAGACCTCAATGCCCAATGCCTGTGCATAATTCCGAAACGCCGCGCCCTGCAATCCCGTCAGGCGATAGGCCTCCGTGTACATCACACGCCCCTCCTTCGCCGCGCGGAACACTTCCAGCGCGAAACGTTCGCCCACGCGCGTGTTCTGGTTATTGTAAAAGTCGCCGCCGCCCTTGCCCTGCTCTTTCCGCCGCATCTCCAGGTGGCGCTCCTGCGCGGTGTAGTCCTTGTAAAAGGCAAAGAAGGCTTCCCGGCTGATCAGACGCAGATCCATAGCCCGACGCGCCGCCACGATGGGACTCACCTTGAAGCGCCGCGCCAGAAACTCATAGGGCTGCGCCGCCGCGAGGGCCTCGGCCCAACAGGCTTCCAATTCCCGCGCGGGCACCAGGAATTCTGCCGCCACGTGATTGCAAAAGCGCTCCACATCACCGTGGTCAGGAAACAAGTCCTCGAAGCCCGAAAGGCCCTCGCGCCCGATCCACACATGGGCCAGTTCATGCGCCAGCGTGAAGATCTGGGCCGACTTCGTGTCCGCTCCGTTCACGAAGATCAGCGGCGCATAAGGATCGCACAGCGCAAAGCCCCGGAACTCCGCCACGTCCAGTTTCCGGTGCGTGTTGTTGCCCACCACCCCGTTGATCACCGCCATCACGCCCAGGTCCTGGATCGCGTGCAGCAACGCGCTGATCGCGTCCTTCCACGTGTTTACCCCGCGCGCCCAGCCGCTGTGGAACCCGAGCGCCTCCCGCATCGCCAGCGCCACCGACTCGGGGGCCTCCGAAAGTCGCGCCGAACCCACCACACCCAGCGGCTCCGCTCCTGCCTCCACCAGGGTCTCCCGGAGCCACCACTGGCGCTGCTGCATCGTGTAAAGCGTATCCAGCAGGTCCGCGCTCGGACTGCGCACCGCCGTCCCGGCCAGCGTCCTGAAATCGGGAATAGGCAACCGCTCCTCGGGGGGCTGAGACAGGAACAAATAGCCCATCGGCGCGTGCGTCGCCTGGGAGAAATTCTCCAACTGCTTCAAGGTCGGTGCCGACTCCCCCGACAGCCACGCGCCCAGCTTCGAAAACCGCTCCGCCATATCGGCATAGGGCTTCCGAGAGCGTTCCAGCGCCCAGCGCAACAGCGCGGGCTCTATGGCGACCCGGGTGGTCATAGGGCTAATTGCTTCTCCGTCGTTCTAATATCGGCCGATCCGCGAATGGACCGACGCTACTGTAAGCCGTGATAACAACTCATGGAGATAACTTTTACGCGGAAGCAGCGGAGATCTTCGAAGAGTCGATTGAAATGCCTGCCTCGGAGAGCCGAGTACAGAGCTTTGGCACAATTTCTCTTACATGGTTGTTGAAACGAAGTTGAATTATGCCCTGTAAATCAGAGGGAAGTTCAACATGACCTTTTACTAGAATAGCCATTCGTTGTCTGGTGAGTGAAGCTAATAACATACCGGTCTCTAAGATCACATTTTGTCTGGCACGTGGCTCTAACTTCTCTTCGCCGTCTCGTTCTGCATAACCTTTGTCATCGGGAGTCATTAGCACTATGCCAAAATCGGAAGAAAAGTCGTGACCAATCTTGCCCTCCAGCGCCTCAATTATAGTCTTTCCATGTCCGCTAGAATTCATCAATATGAACGGGTCCAGCTCAAGTCTGCGGAGTGCAAGTTCCAGCTGGTCAAGTGATGAAGTGTCATGCCCATGAACCAAGAAGATGTGGGGTCGAACTTGTGGAGTATTCACATTGATAGAATTGGCGCTGGTTACGCCAGCATCTGAGCCATTGAAAGCGTTTTGAAACGCCTCCTTGGTATTACTCTTGCCCTGAAACTGAATAGTCTTGGTAGTCGGCCACCAGTTAAGCTTTGCGCCGTCTACGGTTGTGTAGGACTCCACCCCACTTCCAAGAGTCTGCCACTCACCTGGTATGCCGAGACTCTCCACTTTTTGCTTGAGCGCATCAAAACTACCTTCAAACCTATCTGACATAGTGCCCTGTCCCTCTCTTTTCAGGCCTCACTTAGTTCGTACATCTATTTTGCCCGTAACCCCCGCCGATATCAACGCTGTCCGGTATTCCTGTAATAGCCCAATTGACTGCTCGATCTTCGCCCTTAGCCGGTCATGGTGCTTCACCTCACCAACAAGAAAACCAGCAATCGCTTCCTGCTCATTCAATGGAGGTAAGAGTACCGCACGATCTGCCGTATCGTTGAGGTTCATTCGCGAACGAGTAGTGCCACTTGCGTATGCGCCTTTCAGGTCAGCAGCAGATGTCGAAAGTAGATAGCCGAAATAGGTTGGATCCGCTTTCTTTCGGCATAGCCGGTATCGAAAGCAGTCCGCTTTTACCATTGCCGTTCCTAGATGATCCGGTGCAACGCAGGCACGCCCAACTGGATGGTTTTCATCCCCCAATCCCGCGATCAGTAGGTCTCCCGGTTCCACATTGTGGTCACCCAATGCGCGGTAGTGGTCGGGATCTATAAAAGCTTGATCTGCGTTGTCAAATTCGGCGAATCGAATATTCTGCAATCTAATCACGCGGATTCCCTCGTCAGTGTAATGCTCTGACTTCAAGCCACTTCCGAACGGGCCGTCACAGCGAGAAAGGGTAATTCTTCGAAGCTGTATGACCTCCCAATGCGCGGGCACATCCCCCAGCCATTCGATGCCGGAGGGTTTCATGGGAGCCCTGGGGTCGAGGCCCTTGGTGACGGCGTGGCTGATGAGGGCGACGCGCTTTTCCTGGAGAAGTTCGAGTTGCCGCTCCTTCTTCGCGATCAGCCCGTCGATACGCGCCGTCTCAAGGTCCAGGAACGCCGCTATCGCGCGTTGCTCGTCGAATGCTGGAAACGGTGTCCTGAAGTTGCGAACGAACTCGTCCGGTACTCGCTTTTGCCCACCGGCCCCGTACATCCATCCCGCGCCCATGTCTCGGAACGGGTGGCTGATGGTCAAATAGAAGAGAAAGCGCTTGTCCAATTCATCGCAGGGTCGGATGACATGGAGTTCTGTAGTGCCGAATCCGATGCCATTCGTGAGACCCTCCGCTATCCCGCCTTTTCCGTTCTCAAAGCATGGGGTAATCTTGGCAACGAGGACATCGCCATCACGGAAGTAGGTGTAGCCCGTCGATACTTCCGCAATCAAACGGGTTCGGTCAAGCTCAAGACCTCCGTACTCCCCGACAGCCTCCATGGG
>JBIJDL010000642.1:0-3378 GCA_044344195.1 Candidatus Hydrogenedentales bacterium | reverse complement strand
AGCAATCGGGGGATGTCCCTGGGGTCATTTTGCAGGTCGGCGTCCATGGGGACGATGACGTCGCCCCGGGCCGCGTCAAAGCCCGCCGCCATGGCCGCCGTCTGGCCAAAATTTCGCCGGAAGATGATGGCCCGCACCCCTTCCCGCTCCGCCAGGGTGCGGCAGATCTTCCCCGAGCCATCGGTGCTGCCATCGTCGACAAAGATGACTTCGTAGCGCCGGCCGGGGGCACCCTCCATGGTCGCGCAGATCTCTCCGTAGAGTTGAAGGAGAGACTCTTCCTCGTTGTAGACGGGAATGACGATGGATACGGCGTAGGGGTGGGGCATGGTGTACCTGTCTTAATTCGGGGCGGGCGCGGCTGGCCATCTCTGAGCACGGCGGGGCAGCGGCGCATCATACCCAAGGGGCTGCGGCCCTTTCAACGCGCACTCGGCGATGGGCAGGACGTTCACCCCGGCGGCGCGGGCTCCTCCTTTTGCATCCCAAACGGCGACGCACTATAATGCGGGTTCTCTCCTGAAACCCTTTCCACCCGAACGCGAGGTATCCATGCATTCCGATACGGACGCTTTGCTCGCCGCTACCGACGGGCCGACAGCCCCGGCTCCGACGCGTCAGACCTTCCCGGAACACACCCTTCTCTCCCTTCTGGTCATGCTTCTCCTGTCCGGCGGCGTGCTCTATGGGATGGGATGGGCCCTGCGGGAGGATGTGAAGATCGTACAGCAATGGGATTTCTCGGCCCCGCCGGGTGCGGAGAGTCCCTGGACTTTCCCAAAGGCGGAGCAGGCCCAGACGCCGGACGGTGTGGCGTACACCGCCGCGCAGACGGGTCCGGGTCCCGCGCTGACCCTGGATTTTGACGCCGCCACGGTGCGCAACATCCGCGTTACCATGGCGGTGAGCCGGGTGGAAGATGGGATGTCCATTCCCTATGCGCTGGAGTGGTACTGGGCAAGTCCAGACGAAGTGACGGCTGCCGGCGGCGGCTGGCCTTTTTCGACCGACCGGGGCACACCCTTTGTGCAGCCCGACCGCCACGAGAAGGAAGTACGCCTGGTGCGGATTCACCAGCACCCCCGGTGGCAGGGGGCCATCGCGAAGGCCTTCCTCAGCGTGAAGCTTCCGGACAGCGCCATCGGCCCCTTCAGGGTTGAGACGAAGAAAATAGAGTTTCTGGAGTAACACGCCATGGGCGGATATTGGAACGATAAGCGAATCGCCAGGGGGGCTGCCTGCATGGTGTTGCTGGTCATCGTGGGCTACGGGGCCTTTCTCCGGATTCACGATCTCGGGAGCAGTCTTTACGACGATGAACTATATACGCGCGAGCGCGCCATGCAGTCGATCCCCTACACACTGGAAACGCGGAGCTATCCGCTCTACTATCTCCTCGCGAAGGGCAGCCTGGCCTTCGGCGACACCGAGGCCGCCCTGCGCCTCCCCAGTTTCATCGCGGGACTCCTGACCATCGTGCTGGCCTATGGGGTCGTGCGCCAGGTCCATTCCCGCACGGCGGGACTCGTCGCGGCCGCCATCGTCGCCTTCGCCCCCTTTCACATTTACTACAGCAGCTTCGCGCGCTATTACGCGCTGATGATGTTTTTCGCGCTCCTTACGCTCTGGTGCCTCTCCGGGATTCTGGCCCGGGGCCGCCTGCGCGACTGGCTGGGCTACACCCTCGCGGCTTTTCTCGCCCTCGCGTCCCACGTCTGCTTTGCGCCCGCGCTGGCGATGATGAACGTCGTGGCCGCTGTCTATCTCCTCTGCCACCGATCCCGCAGCTCCTTTCGTCGTCGTGTGGGCCTCGTGAGCCTGCTGGCCCTGTGTACGCTGGCCGCGAGCAGCCTCCTGATTCAAAAAAATGTGAACCCGTCGAAGATATTCGATCTGGCGTCCAAGCCCTCGGTCGCGGCCCCGGCGGCGAGCGTCGCAAGCGTGGATACGCCTCCGGTGACGCTGGAGACGTCTGCTGCGCCCGCCGCCAAACGGCCTATGGGGGGCGGACTGGCCTTCACCGATCCCGCCACGGGCAAGACGCGGTATCGGCTCACCTTTTATGATTGTGTGGAGTATCTGAAGACCTATTTCTGGAATGACACCGACTGGCTCTGGCCCCTCCTGCTGGTGCTGGGGGTCTGGGGTTTTGTAGACCTGTGGTTTCGCGTGCCCGCCCTGGCCGCACCCCTTACGGGGGGCTTCCTCCTGGGGCCGCTCAGCCTTTTTTTCGTCACCTCCGGCCACTGGTACCATTCGCGCTACCTCTCTTTCACTGCCGTTTTTGCTGTGGTGCTGGTGGCCTGTGGCGCCTGCGTGCTGCCGCGCTTCGTCGCACGGCTGCTTACGGCACCGAGAAGCATTCGACTGTGGCGGTGCACCGCCACTTCGGCCCCGGAGCGAAATCTCTCGCTCACGAATCTGCTCTATGCCGGACTGATGCTGGGGCTGGTTGCGCCCATGGCCCCCGTGCTCAATGAGGCGTACAACACCTACCCCGTGGACGGCTATCTCACCCGTGGCCCGCTCGTGACCAATCGGGCACCCATCCGCGACTGGAAAAACCTGCACAGTGTCACGTCGCAGTCGGTGCGCGATGGTGACTTCTTCCTCTTCATGACACCGGAACATGAGCACGGCGCGCCCTACACCCACTATTATCTCAGCCACTTCCTACCCTGGCGCGAGGAGGAGTTGCGCTTTGCCGAGCAGTACGGTGCGCCCACGCCGGAACTGCTGCACGATGTGGCGGCGAAGTATCCTTTTTCCAACCTCTGGTTCATCGGCTACCAGAATTACAACGTCCTCGATTTTCAGGATTTCTTCAACGATGCGGGCGCGGAGCAGTACAATTTTTCCGCGGGCAATATCCCGAAGGGGCTACGGCTCTTTCAACTGGGCGCGCCCACGACCAATTACATTCACAATGGCGGCTTCGAAGGTCGGACCAGGGGCGAGCAGCCGGAGGGCGTGAGCAAGACCGTGGACGATGTCTATGCCGGCAGCGTGGCGCTGCAAGTGGCATTGAAGGAGGAGGATGTGGCGGGTAAAGACGCTTGGGAGACGATGTTTCGCACGGCGGTGAGCCCAGCGAAGTATCGGCTGCGGAATAATGGCTTTGAAGCGTGGGCTAGCGGGATGCCGGTGGGCTGGAAGATCCGGGGCACGTCGGCCCTCGCCATGACGGACGCGGGCTTTGAGAACACCCGGGGTCTCAAGCTGGGACCGGCGCCGGATACTGCGATCATGCAGCAGTCCATTGACGTGGGCGTGGCGCCTGGACGAACGCTGGAAGTGAAGGCCATGGGCCTGAGCAACACCCCCGACAATCTGCACCTCGTGCTGCGCTATGCCGGTCCGGGATTTCAAGAAGAAGTG
>JBIJDL010000150.1:0-11863 GCA_044344195.1 Candidatus Hydrogenedentales bacterium | reverse complement strand
GCCCAACCTTCATGTGGAAACCGATTACGCTTTCGGCGGCATGGGCGCCCGCGACAGTTCACGCCACGCCGTCCACTGGGTTCCCGATCCACAGTATCAGACCCAGGTCAACTACGAGCGCCTCAACCCCTGCCTGCTCGAAGTGCGCCCCGCCTTGGGGCCCGCGGTGGATATTGCGCCGGGGGAGTCCTTCGAATCCTTCCACACCTTCCTGCTCGTGCGCGACAGCACGGATCGCGAGCGCAACGGCCTGGCCCAGCGCCGGATGTACCGCGCGATTGCCCCGTGGGTCACGGAAAATCCGCTCATGCTCCATATCCGCCAGAGCGACCCCGAGACGGTCTATAAGGCCCTCGATCAATGTGCGGAGGTCGGCTTCGAAATGGCCATCCTCTCCTTCGGCAGTGGATTCGAGATTGAGGACACCAGCCCCGAGAATCGGGAGCGGATGAAGGCCTACGCGGACTATGCCGAACAGCGTGGCGTGGAACTCGGGGGCTATTCCCTCCTCGCCTCGCGCAGCATCGATGCCGCGAGCAATGTGGTGATGGGGGAGGGAGAGTCGCCCACCTTCGGCCACTCGCCCTGCATCGGCAGCGCTTGGGGCAAGGATTACTTCGCAAACCTCTACGACTACTATCCGGCCACCGGTTTTGACTTGCTGGAGCATGACGGTTCCTATCCCGGCGACATCTGCCGCTCCACGGTCCACCCGGGGCACCGGGGCTATGAGGATTCGCAATGGACCCAGTGGCGCACCATTTCGGATTACTACAAGTGGTGTCGCGGGCGAGGTATATCGCTGAATGTGCCGGACTACTACTACCTCGCAGGCTCCACCAAGAGTGGCATGGGCTATCGCGAGACCAACTGGAGCCTGCCGCGCGCGCAGCAGGTCATCCACACGCGCCAGAACATCTACGATGGCACTTGGGAAAAAACGCCAAGCATGGGCTGGATGTTTGTGCCTTTGACGGAGTACCAGGGTGGGGGAGAGGCCGCCACCATTGAGCCGCTCGACACCCATCTGGAGCATTACGAAAAAATGCTCTTCTCCAACCTCGCCCTCGGCGTGCAGGCCTGCTACCGGGGCCCCCGGCTCTACGACACCGACCGGACAAGGGCCATGGTAAAAAAGTGGGTCGATTGGTACAACGACTACCGCGACATCCTGGAAAGCGATCTCGTCCATGGTCGCCGTGCCGATGGACGCGACCTCGACTGGATGCTTCACGTGAACCCGCGCCTGAAGCACAAGGGAATGCTCGTGGTATTCAATCCCACCCTGGAGACTGTCGCGCGTACGCTCCCGGTCAACCTCTACTACACCGGCCTTTCGGATACGGCAACGGTAACGGGGGCCGATGGCGCGTCTCACTCGGTGACCATCGCACGGGATTTCACGACGCAGGTCAATGTCGCGATTCCACCAGGAGGCTTCGACTGGTACGTGATTGAGTGAGAATTCCTTGCCAGAACGCTGCTCAAGATACACGCGGACTTCATCCTGTTCCGGCACAATAGCGTAGCGCCGACATTGTCTCGCGCGTGAATCAGCCCTTGTGTACTAAGGAGAATGTGCCATGACGCCCAACGAGTCCGTAGATATACTCGTCATCGAAGATATAGAACGGTCGCGGACCTCCGCCGTGATGGCGTTGGAAGATTCGGTGCCCTTGATCAGCATCGCGGCCGTGACCGATGGGCGGGAGGCGCACGACTTCCTGTTGGGCCGAGGCCAATCGCCCGCGCGGAATGGCGGCGAGCTTCCCCGGTTAATCCTGCTGGACCTGGGGATGCCGGGCGATGAGTCTTTCTCGATGCTGGGACAGATCGAGTTCGTGGATATCCAGAGCGGCCTGGACCTGTTGCCCCTTACACTCTTCGGCGATTCCCCGCAGCCGGATGGCGCTTCCAAAACCTTTCATTGCGGTGCGGGTGGCTACACCATGTATCCCCTGAGTTGCAGCGATGTTCCGGCAATCGTGGAGTCAGTCAGCCTCCATTGGAAGCGAATCAACACCACGCCCGCCGAGTAGGCACGACAACGTCGGCCGAGTCGGTTGCGAGTTGTCGAGCGACAGCCGACGGGACCGCGGGTAAAGAGGATGATGAAATAATGCACAATCGAAGCGAGATCCGGGCTATGAATCAGGGCGGGTAGGGAATGCTTGACAGGGGAGCGCGCTGAGGTTCATGGTAGTTGTCGAGACCATTCGCAACACGTAACTTCGATAGATGCCGGGGACCGGGGATGAGACGAACAGGACAACTACTTGCAGCAAGTTTGGCGATGCTCAGTGTGTCAGTGGCTGGGGCCGAAGTACTGCGCGGCATCGTCAGAGGGCCCGAAGGCCTGCCCCTCCCGGGGGTGGCAATTTTGCTGGTCCAAGTTTCGGAAGTTGGCGCGGGCGACCCCGAAGTTCAGTTGCTCGATGAAACCGATCTGGCGGGAGGCTTTGAGGCGGATGTGAAGGCCCCACTGGGGCTTCCCGGCGTTTGGCTCGTTTTCGACAAGGCTCCCTACGCGATATCTCACCACCCGTGGAGTTATGAATGGCCGCTTGCCGCCGATCTCGGAAGCGGTCGCAACATCGAGGTGAAACTCGTCGCGGGATCCGACTTCAAGGGAGTACTGACCGCCGCGGATGGCACCCCGATCACGGGGGCCACGGTGACGCCCCTGTTTCCTATCGCCCTGCCGGGCTATGAGGACTTGGGCACTCTTTTTCCACCCTTGGATGCACGCTTTGGTGTAAGCACCGACGAGGCGGGGGCTTTTTCCCTGAATCGCATGCCGCCCGGCGTGGACTTCGGGCTCCGCATTTATGCGCCGGGGCGCGGATGGAATCTGGCTGGCGTTACCTTGTCAACCTTCGGGGACCGCCTGAACTTTTCAAGCGAAAGCGATGTTCGGCAACTAACCTTTTCGTCGCGCGCCGAGGTGAATGGCGTTGTGGTGTCCCGCGATACCGGCAAACCATGCGCCGGTGTTTCCGTAATCGCGCGCTCAAGCCAGGCCAGCTTTACCGGGGCTTTCCTCCCGGAATTAGAAGTGAAAACCGATTCGGCGGGGCGCTACCGCTTCGAGGGACTCCCGTCCGCTCACTATGCACTGCAGGCGGTTGCGCCGGACCAACGCAGCGCCCCCATTATGGTGGAGGCCATCCAACCCTCCATCTTCTCCGCCCCGGAGATTCGCCTTGGGGCAGTGATTCGGTATCACGGTCGAATTGCCGATGCCGAAACCGGGGCGACCTTTGTCGGCGGCGATGTCAAGTTCCGTATGATCCGGGAAGGCGCTTCGGATGCGGAACCGCCGCCCGTGGTACGTGCCGATGGGACCTTCGAAGGGTACACCGCCGCGGGCTGGGTTACCCTTTCTGCCTTTTCGGAGCGCATGGATGTACTTCCAGAGGATCGAGAGAAACGACTGATTCTCTCGCAGGGTCACGCGCACGACCTTGCCATACGGGTGCGGCGCTACGCCACGGTGGATGTTCAAGTGCTGATGCCGGATGGCACGCCCGCCGGGGACGCGATCGTGACGGACCCTGTCAGCCGGACCGCTTCCTGGACCTGTGATGGAGAGGGCTGGCTGAGGATACCCTTCGCGTCATTCCGATTCGAGGATACGGGTGCGCGCCTGGCTCTTGAGGCTCACGCGAAGGGCGATACCTCTCTGCGCGGCTGTGTTTCGATTCCCCTGGTCGCGGGCGCGCAGCCGAACAACACCATAACCCTGCAACCCGCCGCAACGCTCAGCGGCGTCGTAATCGACCGCCAGGGCGTGCCACAGCCGGGAAAGACGGTTTATCTCGTGCGCACCGTGCCGGATTCGGGCGCGGACGTCAGAGACAGTGTCGTCGCGGGGGCGAATGGCGAGTTTTCACTCTCAAACATTGTGCCGGGCGCGGACTACTGGTACCACGCCGGCGGCACTGTGACGAAGCACGTGTTCGCTCCCGGCGAGTCGCTGGAGGCCCGTATCGTATCTACCAATCCGAGCGTGGAGATCCTCCAGTCAATGTCGCCCGAAGTGCTGAACCAGCTCCCGCGCGAAATTCGGGAACAGATTGGCATCACCGGGGAAAATGCGCCATGAACATCAGGATCCTGACGACAATCGTATTCAGTCTCTGCATCCCGCTCCTGCACGGTTGCACCGACGACGCACGGCGCGCTGCTGGCGGAGGCGACGACCCCGATGGGGATGGCTATTCCAACGATGATGAACGGCGTTTTGCCCAACTCTTTCACGCGGACCCCGCCATGATTGAGGAGGAATACACCAGGGCCATGGCCGACCCCGAGGTCCCGAAGCTCTATCTGAGCCTTCTCCCGGAAGCGGTCGGCAATCCCCTTGGCAAACTTCCCTCGATCGAAGCGATACCCAGAGCCACCGTAAGCGTCGCTGTTGAAGGGGAAGGCACGATGTATCCAGGCTCGGGCGATCACCAGTTCGCGCTCTACCGAATTCACGATGATCATACCTGGTCGTACAATGAACTTGAGTTCAAGCCGGTCCCCGCGCCGGGGTGGCGCCTGGACGAAGACGCGTGGACGCCTCCCCGTCCCTCCGCCTTCAAACTGACCTTGACACCGTACCTCCAAGACGTGGTCGTGGCGGTGTTCAGCGAGGGCGTGCCGGAATTCTCCCTGACACCCACCGATGCCATAGCGCGGTTCGTGTTGGAGTTCGCGCCTGGTGAAGACCGGCTGATGTTCGACCGAAACGCTACAGACATCGTGTTGGGAGAAGGAAGGACGAAGACGGTCCTGGTGCCCAACGGACTGCCGGATTTCGCCGAGGCCGCCGTGCTGCAACGTGTCCTCCTTTCCCCCGATTTTGATCGGGACAAACGTCCGGACTACGACTACCAGACCTGGCGTTCCACGTGGCTGGGCAATCTGGCGCAGGCCAAAAAGGACGTCGCGAAGCGGGCCGATCTACCCGAATGGGCGGCGGATGTAATTGCCGTCTACACCACAATGGGCCCGGACCGCGGAGCGGTGGATCTCCTGCTCCGGGAAACCTTCGGCATTGTAATCGACTGGTCGGACTACGAAACGCAACTTCACCGGTGCCTTGGTCCAGAGGGAAGCGTTGCGAATTCTGGAGGATGGCCAATTGACCGCTGGAAGCAACTTACCGACGGAGATTCCGTGAGCGACGCGATGATAGCGCGATTCGCGGAACTGGTCGTGACGGAGTAGGGGTGACGGCGGTTCGCTAGGGAATGGGCACTTCGACCTTGTTGCGGTCCAGGTAGTCTGCCCAGGCCAGCAGGGTCGTGGAGAAAAGCGTGAGTGCCTCGGGGGCCTTCTCGACTTCGCTCCAAGCACCTGCGGGGAGCGAGCCGTTCGAAGTACCGGACCGTTCTTCCAGCTCTCCGATCAGGATGCGGGCGTGCTCGAGGCGTTCCCGTGTGGGGTGCGCCGCCGCGTTCCGGAGCCAGCCCGCCCCATCCAGTCCATAAGCCGGAATCGTGCGATGGATCGCTTCGCGGTTCTCCGGCAGCAGGCTGTCGATCAGATCACGAACCGCCTGCGCATCGGGGTCCACCGCGTAGAAGGCCCCCAGGGTCCGGACCAATCCCCAGTGCACCCTGCCGTCAGCGGCTTCGCTGCTCGCCCATGCAATCCTGATGGTCTCTTCGTCCAATGGGAGCTTCCGCGACGCACGGTGTCCCAGCAGATACGCTCGGCCCTCGGACGCGTGCTGTTCGACCTCCAGCAGGGGACGTACCAGGTCCTCCGCGTCGTAGCTGTCCGGCATGCGGTACAGAAAGGACAGCAGCGCATTGCGCCCGGCCTCGGGATACTTCACCTGGAGGCGTCGCACGACGAACAATAGCTCGTCGAAGGGGGCTTCCGGTCGCTGGCCCCTTCGGAAGTACGCGCCGAGAAACTCGACAATCCCATTGAGCTCGTTAGGGTGACCTTCGTCCAGGCGGGCGAAGAGAAACGGGAAATCGCCGTAGGTTGCGATCTCGCCGAGCGCCGTATAAAGGTTGGTGAAATGGTAGGAGGCGGTGGGTCCCGCCGGATCCTCCGTCGCGATGCAATCCTTGAGGGCGGCTCTCGCCTGCCGGGGGTAGAGTGCCAATTCCTCGGCGGATTGAACGCTCTTCGCTCGAACGCGATCCAAATTACCCTGTATCGTTTCGATCCGCTCGGGAGCGTGGGTGAAGCCCTCCTGCAGAATGGCGCCGTAGATTTCCGTCGATGGAGCATTCACGATATGCTCCTCGATCAGTCTCCGAAGTCGGCCGTCGAGGGGGTCGCGCGCGGCACCCTCCACCGAGAATCGGAGTGGGAGGGCGGAGATCGTGAAGCCCCCGTGCGGACTATCGTTTGTTCGGTAGCCCGGAACGACTATATATTCCCCAACCTCGCGGGTTTCGATCGTGACCGAACCTTCGATGCTCCCGCCGGGCAGAAGCGCTTTCACGGCGTCGCCGTCACCCATCGGGAGGGCCAGATTGGCGAGATCTTCGATCGTCGATGGGGTGACTATCGTCCCGCGAAACTTGGTAATCACATTGGGCCCCAGCAGGTGCAAGGTCCGGATGCCCGTGTTGGTCAGGGTAAGCTTCAGAACCCGGACGAGGGCCTCGGGGGACTCGTCTTCCAGGAGCGAAGCGTCCAGACGCAACTCGCGTGTGATCGACCGCCGTTCCAGCATGTTTGCGAATTGGGGGCCGTGGGGTTGCG
This sequence comes from Candidatus Hydrogenedentales bacterium, assembly GCA_044344195.1. Lineage (GTDB taxonomy): Bacteria > Hydrogenedentota > Hydrogenedentia > Hydrogenedentales > JAEUWI01 > JAEUWI01. The sequence continues at coordinate 5,146 of JBIJDL010000150.1, read as the reverse complement.
CGCGCACCTCCGTCGCCAGGTCAACGAAGGGGACCTCGCCGGTGGCGGAGGAGAAAGGCGTGTGGCGCAACTCATCCGCCGAGCACCACGCCAGCGGCTGGCCCCCAGGGCGGGCCGCCGGTGTGCCGCCTTCGCCCAGGCTGTGGACGAGATCGAGCCGATCGCCAAACACCATACGGGTACCGCTCGGGGCGACCAGCGACGTGGTAAGCCGACTCAGCATTTCCGCGCGATTGCGTTCGTCGCGGTAGATCTCGACACCGCCGGGCAGCGCGGTTATGCCGCACCGCCAGCCGATTCCGGCCTTGCTGGAGACCAGACTGTAGTATGGGCCGATGGGCTCGATAGTGTCGTAGTCGTTGGCGGATACGGCGCGGTACACCGAGGCTTCACGGAAGAGCCTGAAGGGTTCCGGGCCTCCGCGCGGGGCCTCCAGAAGGTTCCCGGCAGCAGTGGCCGGCGCTCCACCGTTCTCGTTATCCCAAAGGTTCAGTCGGTCTTCGCCACTTTCCAGTTTCAGCGGATAGGCCAGATTCGTGGCGGCGTCAATTACCCAGAGTCCGAGTCCGACCGGCGCGGATGGGGACTGGGTGGGCACGCCAATGCCCAACGGGGCCCGGACGACCAGAAGATGGTCGTGATGCCAGATCGGCAACAACGCATCGTGGTCCCAATCACCACCGGAGAGGGTCAAGGATGATTTGCCATCCACGCCTTCCCCTTCGGAGATGCGAACCGGAAGTGTGTACAGCGGCAAGCGGGCCTCGTACGTCTCGGACCAGTGGCCATCGGGCAGGTTGTACAGGCGCAGTGAGAGCACCAGTGCTTCGCCGCCTTCTTCGAGGTGGAGCCGCGTGAAAAGTTGGAAGCAGCCGTCGGGTGACATACTCATTTTGCGCCAGTAACCCGGGTCATACTCAGGGGCGATGGCGGTCCGGCGCACCCGGCGGCGAAGGTCCAGGATGCGGGTGTCGGATTCCGCTTCGCCGGGAGAAGCAGGTACGACCAATTGGCCATCGTTGTGGTGAAAATGGGCGACCACCCCCAGCGATTGGAGAGCGCCGGTCTCAAGGTGAAGCATGTACAGGACGTGTTCTTCCGGCGAGACATAGTAGAACGCCCCGTTAAAAATGCCGAGCCAGTCACTGGCATGAACCGGGGGGAGGGGGGCAATCCAGACGGGCTCCATGTCCGCCGCAGGATCGACGATGCCGAGACTGAACTGAGTCGCCGTTGGGCCATCGGGATATCGCTGAGCCTGTACTTGTGATGGGGTGCCGGTAATCACGAGGATATCGTCGTTTGGCGGTATCCCGGATCCGTCGCTCGCCTTCGCCTCTGTCAGCAATGACGCGACAAATAGCCCAAGCCCCAGAAAGCGAATGGTGCGGAACCAGATTGGGTTGCCGACCGAACGTCGCACGAACATGGTATGCCCTCCCGCGGGCGGATTGCCTCGCCGCATATAAATCCCCGAAAGGGGAATGCGGGTTCCATGTTACATCGGCGGGTGAGCAGTTATCACGTAAATAACCTGTGGAAGATTGAAGCAGACGATTTAGGAGGCAGGCGGAGCGGCGCAATCGCGCGCCGGGACGTCCCTCAGGAAACCCGCACCATGACGAATTCCACGATGCCTTCCATGCTGTCCCGATAGATGCTGGGAGGGAGCTGGGTGAGGTGACCGCGGGCCTCATCGGCGTAGGCGTTGGTGATCGCCTCGGTCTTTTCCCGCGCGCCGGTCTCGTCGGCCATGGCGATGACCCAGGCGCGGTCGTCTTCGGTGATGTCCGCGTTGCGCATGGCTTCCAGACGGGCGAGGTCCGCGCCTTCCAGGGCATGCTTCAGGTGCATGATGGGGATGGTTTTCTTGCCCTCGACGATGTCGCAGCAGGAAGGTTTGCCGAGTTGCTCAGTGGTCTGCGTGATATCGAGCATGTCATCCACCAGTTGGAAAGCGATACCCAGCGAAATGCCGAATTGATAGAGCGCCTTCCGATGCCTCGGATCGATGATGTAGGTCGGGGCGCTGCATGCCTCGGCAAAAAGACTCGCCGTTTTCTGCTCGGCCAGCATGATGCAGTCTTCCGCGATGATGGGCTCGTCTTCGCGGCCGAAGAAGTAGAGCTCGCCTTCGGCCATGCAGCGCACGGATCGGATCGCATTGGCCACCACTGCGCACACGTCGTAGGTCGAGAGCATCTCCACGGCCCGGGCGACGAGGTAGTCTCCGCCCAATACCGCCGCATGATTGTCCCAAAAGGCATTCAGGGAGGAGCCGCCCCGGCGCAGCAGCGCCTTGTCGATCACATCATCGTGGGCGAGGGAGGCGAGGTGGAGCGCCTCGAAGGAACTGGCCAGCGTCACATACTGCTTCAGATCCCGACCGCCAACAGCCCCCGCCGCCAGCAGGCACAGGGCGGGGCGAAGCAGCTTTCCGCCCGTCCGGGGCATGGTACTCGCGTCAATGCGCACCAGAGTCAAAGCATCCACCCAGAGTTGGTGAATGGTGTCGCTGACCCCGTGGAGTTCTGCCTGGACGGGACGATACAGATCTGTCAAATCGATGGTTTTGTTCACCGGCGGAGTATAGCACAGGGTCTTTTGGGGTTCCAATCGGCGGCGTTGGGGCGGGATGGATCGTTCTGGTATAGTGGGTGCCAAGGCGTGGCTCCCGTCCAATCGACCAGCGAGGGGACGGATGCGGAATTCAGGATATGCCAGCGGAAAAACTGATCAGCGAGGCCCTCCGTCCCCTCTTTGACGGCGACGGGGTTGATTCCCCCATTGTTGCTGGAGAACCCCTGATTCCCCGGGCCTTCGTCTGGCGCGGTGCCACCTATCTGGTCCTTGCGGTGCTGGAGGCGGGCCGGGGGCTGGGCCCCTGCACCCACGGAAGCGGCGAGCTTTATGTGCGCAAGCACTGGTACCGCATTGCCACCGCGGGCGGACTGGTCATGCGGGTCTATTTTGAGCGGCGGCCCCGCGGCGGTGCGGCGATGAAGCGGTGGTGGCTCTATTCCATCGCGGACAGTGAATCGGCCCCGGAAACGGGCTGAAATGAGGCATCCATGAGGATGGCACGAAGAGGACTGGTATTGCTGGCGCTCCTTGCCGCCGGCGCAGACCGTGAAGTACATGCGGACACCATGAAAACAACTACGATAAGAGTTTTGACCTTCAATATTCTTCATGGCGCAACCATGAAGAACGATGGCAATCTGGAGGTGATCGCCCAGGTCATCCTGGACCTGGACCCGGATCTGGTGGCGCTGCAGGAAGTCGATGTGCGGACTGGACGGGTCAGCGGGCGCGATTTGGCCACGGACCTCGGCCAGCGCACCCGGCTTCACCCGCTTTTTGCCCGGGCCATGGACTACGACGGCGGCGAATACGGCGTGGGCATCCTCTCACGCTATTCCTTCCGGAGCACCCGCGCACTGGCGCTGCCCTTCACGGGTGAAAACGAACCCCGGACCGCGTTGGAGGCCGTGGTTGAGCTTCCTTGCGGCCAATTGCTCGCGTTTATTGCGACGCATCTCGACAATGCCTCGGCAGAAGATCGCGCCGCGCAAGCCCGGATCATCAACCAGGAATTCGGGAATAGTGACCTTCCCCGTCTCCTCGCAGGGGACTTTAACGCAACGCCCGAAAGCGAAGCCATCACGATTCTGAAGGAGGCCTGGACGCCTACCGACGGACCTGACGCCCCGCCAACTTTTCCCTCAAAAAAGCCCGAAATAAAGATCGATTACGTGTTTTTTGCTCCCCAGGATCGCTGGGTCGTGAAAGAGACCCGGGTCATTGAAAACACGGTCGCCTCAGATCATTTCGCGTTGCTTGCGACACTGGAATTGAGCGTAACGCAAGACGAGACAGATGGGACGGATAAGACCGATTGATCAAATCGGTCCAATCCGTCTTATCCGTCCTAACCCATTGCGCCAGTCAAAAGCGTGGAGAGCCATCATGTCAGACGTATTCATCGTAGAAGCCGTGCGAACCCCTGTGGGGCGTGGCAAGGAAAACGGTGCACTTCACAATATTCATCCGGTGGATCTCCTGGGAACCGTGCTATCCGAAGTGTGTGCCCGCGCGGGGATCGAAAAGGGCCGCATCGACGACATCATCGCCGGCTGCGTCTCGCCCATCGGAGAGCAGGGTGCCAACGTGCCCCGCCTCGCCCTGCTGAAAGCCGGCTTCCCCTTCGAAGTGCCGGGTGTGCAGATCAACCGCATGTGCGGGTCGAGCCAGCAGGCCGTGCACTTTGCGAGCCAGGCCATCGCCAGTGGCGACATGGACCTCGTGATCGCATCCGGTATCGAGATGATGAGCCGTGTTCCCATGGGCAGTGACTGGGGCGGCCTCACCGAAGAATTTCTCTCCGATTTCCCCTTTCCCCTGCGGCCCATGGGTATCTGTGCCGAGGATATCGCCGAAGAGTGGGGTCTCTCCCGAGAAGAATTGGACGCCTATTCGGCTGAAAGCCACCAGCGCGCCGCCCTGGCAACCGAGGCCGGCGCGTTCAAGACCCAGATCATGCCGATGACGGTAAGCGTCGATGGCAACACAAAAATCGTGGACTACGACGAAGGCTTCCGCAAGAACATCGAGCTTGAGAAGATGGCCGCCCTCAAGACAATTTTCAAAGAAGGGGGACGGATCACGGCGGGCAACGCGAGCCAGATTTCCGATGGTGCCGCCGCGCTCCTCCTCGCCAGTGAACGCGCTGTGGCCGAGTATGGTCTCAAAAAGCGCGCACGAATCGTGGCGCGTGTCGTCGTGGGGAGCGATCCCCGCTTGACCCTGACGGGCCCTATTCCCGCCACCCGCAGGATCCTCGAAAAGACCGGCCTGTCCATCCACGACATGGATGTCATCGAAATCAATGAAGCCTTCGCCTGCGTCGTGCTCGCGTGGGCCAGGGAACTCCGCCCGGACATGAGCAAGGTCAACGCCAATGGTGGCGCGATAGCCACAGGCCACCCGCTGGGTGCCACAGGCGCGATTCTGATGACCAAAATGGTACACGAGCTTGAGCGAAGCGGTGGTCGCTATGGCCTCCAGACCATGTGCATTGGTCACGGGATGGCGACGGCGACCATAATTGAGCGAATCACGTCCTGAACCGAGTTGCTCTGAAATG
>JBIJDL010000640.1:0-3391 GCA_044344195.1 Candidatus Hydrogenedentales bacterium | reverse complement strand
CGTCTTCAACGCGCTTACCGGCCTTTCTCAAACCACGGGCAACTACGCGGGCGTCACGGTCAGCCGTACCCACGGCACGATCCACCTCGGCGAGGTCAAGGTCAATCTGGCCGACTTGCCAGGCACCTACAGCCTCGCCGCCCGATCCCCAGATGAGATCATCGTAGCCGACATCCTGCTGAGCCAGCGCAAGGACGAGGCGCCGGTGGAAGGCATCATCATCGTGGTGGATGCCTCCAATCTCGAGCGCAATCTTTATTTTGTCTCCCAGCTCATGGAGCTGAAGAAGCCCTTTATCGTCGCGCTGAACATGATGGATATCGCGGATAGGCGCGGTTACGCGATCGATCACGAAGCCCTGGGCAAAGCTCTGGGTGCACCTGTGGTCCCCATCTGCGCTCACACCAAACTCGGTATAGACGAGCTGCGCAAAGCCATCCTGCAATTGCATGGCGGCGACGTGAAGATCTCAAATGCCGGTTGTCGTTTTCCCGACAGCCAGCGGGAGGCCGTGGCGCGCCTCTCCGAGGTGCTTCGCCGCCACGAGCAGAAGCTGGGACGAATCGTGCCCGCGCCCGAAGCGGGCCGGATCCTCATCGATCAGGGGGGGTACGCGGAGCAGCGGATCGCACACCAGTTGGGACCGGAGTTTGCCGACGAACTCAAGGCCTGCCGGGAAGCCGCCCTCGCCAACGGCAGCAACCTCGCGGCCCAGGAAGCGAAAGCCCGCTATGCCTGGGTTAAGGAAATCCTCGCGGTCTCGCTGGAGCGTCCGGCCACCCGCCGTCACAGCCGCTCGGAGCGGATCGACAATATCCTGACCCATAAGGTATTCGGTACTCTTTTCTTTCTCGGTGTCATGATGGTGGTCTTCCAATCCATTTACTCCTGGGCCGGACCCGTCATGGACGCCGTAGATGGCGTCATGGGTGCGGTCGGGGACTGGGCTGGCGGGCACCTGCCCGAGGGCGGCATGCTTCAGAGCATGCTGGTCGATGGCGTCATCGCGGGCGTGGGCGGCGTGATTATCTTTTTGCCCCAAATCCTCCTGCTGAGTCTTTTCATCTCCGTGCTCGAAGATTGCGGCTACATGGCCCGAGCCGCCTTCCTCATGGACAAGCTCCTCGGCTGGTGTGGATTGAGCGGCCAGTGCTTTATTCCCATGCTTTCCAGCTTCGCCTGCGCCATTCCGGGTATCATGGCCACGCGCACCATATCGGATCGTCGCGACCGCTTCACCACGATCCTGGTCGCACCGCTCATGAGCTGCTCTGCGCGTCTGCCGGTCTACGTGATCATGATCGGCGCCTTTGTGCCGGACAACAAAGTGCTGGGTGGCCTGTTCAGCCTGCCCGCCCTCACGCTTTTTCTCATGTACGCCCTCGGCGTGGCCGTCGCCGTACCCATCGCGTGGCTTCTCAAGAACTCCATCTTCAAGGGCGAGAAACCGCCCTTCATCCTTGAAATGCCATCCTACAAAGTGCCCCAGCCCGCGGTCGTGGCACTCAAGGTATACCGCGAAGGCCGAGAGTTTCTCCAGCGCGCCGGTACCCTCATCTTTGCCGTTACTATTGTCGTCTGGGCCCTGGCCTACTTCCCCCGCACGGAGAGCATCGGTGCAACCTATGATGCCCAGCGCGCGCAAGCCGAAGCTGCCGGGTTGGATGCGCAGGCACTCGAACTGCGGTTGATGGAGATTGATGACCTCGAATCGGGCGACTATCTCCGAGACAGCTATCTCGGTCGAGTGGGGCACTTCGTGGAGCCCGTGTTCCGCCCCCTGGGCTGGGACTGGCGCATCGCCACCGCCACCATGGCCAGTTTTCCCGCCCGCGAGATTATCGTCGCAACCCTCGGCACCCTCTTCAATCTGGGCGCGGACGAAACGGAAGAGTCGGAAGGCCTGCTGGCCACGCTTCGCGGTGCCACCTGGCCCGATGGACGGCCCTTGTTCAATGTCGCCGTCGCCCTTTCTATCATGGTCTTTTTCGCGCTCTGCGCCCAGTGCGGCGCCACGCTGATCACCATCAAGCGCGAAACAGGACAATGGCGCTGGCCCCTGCTGACCTTCGCCTACATGACCGTGCTCGCCTATGTGGGGGCCTTCATCGCCTTCCACGCCGCCACGCTGGCCGGGTTGGGAGCCTAGCGCCATGGCTATCGAGTGGGTAGTGGTAGGTGCCTTTCTCCTCTACGCCGTACTCTACCTGGGGCGCTACGTCTACCGTATGTTCAAGGGCAAGAAGACCGGTTGCGGATGCGGGTCAAGCGGTAACTGCAAGAAGTAGGAGAGAGTCGGACCGATCGGACGGATTCGACTGATCAGAAAAGCAGATCGGTCGGATCCGTCCAATCCACGTGATTTCGTAAACCTCCACTTGCAATTCAAAGCCCCGCTGCCCACAATGAAGGCTCCTTCACGATAACAGGAGTCTATCCATGAAGCGTCTACGTTCCGTCGCGATCCTCGCTTGCACTGTGTTTCCCGCACCCCTTTTCGCCGCCGATGACCCCGCAGTCAATCCCGATCACAGCCATGAGCGTATTCCCGCGCAAGTCATGAGCTACCTCGGCATCGACTGGCTGGAACGCGATGATCGCGAGCTCGTCGAGCAGCCCGACAAGGTCATCGCCACGATGGATCTCGAATCCGGTGACGTGGTGGCCGACATTGGCTCGGGTTCGGGCTATTTCACGCGTCGGCTCGCGAAGGCTGTCCTGCCAGGCGGCAAGGTCTATGGCGTGGACATCCAGCCGGAAATGAACGCCGCCCTCGAAGAAAACTGCAAGAAGGAAGGCATAATTAACGTCGAAGTCGTGCTCGGTGAAGAGGCCGACCCCAAGCTTCCACCCGCGAGCATCGACTGGATGCTCCTGGTCGACGTCTACCACGAGTTTCAACAGCCCAAGCCCATGCTCGCAAAAATGCAGGAAGCCCTGAAGCCCGGCGGGCGCGTCGCCCTCGTGGAATACCGGCTCCTCGGCGACACGGCGGCACACATCAAGCAGGAGCACCGTATGTCGGTCGATCAAGTGATGGCCGAATGGGAGCCCGCCGGCTTTGTGCTCGAAACGCGCCATGAATTCCTGCCCACGCAGCACCTCTTTATTTTCCGTAAACCCACGGGGAAGTGATGTCTACCACAGAGAACGCAGAGAGCACAAAGGAGGACATTCCTATGCTCTTTCCGTTCTTTGTGGTTAACAATGCCTTTGTTTTCCCGGTCCCACGAAACGTAAGATAATGTGCTCAAGTTCATAGAGACACGAAAACGGGAGTCCAACGCAATGAAGCAATCAACCTCCACCCGCCGGCAGTTCCTCCGGCGCGCCTCCACCATCGGGGCCGCTTTCGCCCTTCCCACCATCGTACCGTCGACCGCGTTGGGTC
>JBIJDL010000641.1:0-3391 GCA_044344195.1 Candidatus Hydrogenedentales bacterium | reverse complement strand
CCAAACAATACACCACCCCGCTCGAGATCGACGTCCAGGATCGCTACGGCAACCGCCCCGTGCGACTCCGCTTCGGCAGCGACGGCGCACTTCAATACACCAAGGGCAACGAGCAGGTCGGCATCCTCGCCTACACCCCCGGCCGTTGGTACACCTTCGAACTCGAAATCGACGCCACGCCCTACGGCAGCTTCACCCTCAAGGTCGACGGCAACGTCGTGGCGGAAAACGCGCCCCTCGCCGAAGCCGTGAAATCCGTCGAGCGCATCTCCTTCCGCACCGGCGAATTCCGAAACCTGCCCGCGCGACAGACCGTGAACGAAAAGCCGAGGTCGCCGTTGGCGGGTGCCGATGAGGCGCTGGAGGAAGCGGTGTTTGGCGTGGATGATGTGGTGCTGGTTGGGGAGTGAGGTGCGAGCAACTCGTCTCATGCCGGATGCCTTTCTTGACAAGTGCAGCTAGTCGGAATAGGATTAGTTGCTGTCACGGCACAAAATGCAACAAGGGAGCCAAGCATGCAAAGGCGATTTGCCGCAATTATTGAGCGTGAAGGGAACGGCTACGTATCGCTCTGCCCCGAACTAGATATCGCCAGTCAAGGCGATACCATCGAAGAGGCCCGCGAAAATCTTCGAGAAGCGCTCGAATTGTTCTTCGAGACGGCGTCGCCCAGTGAAATTATCGCGCGCACCCACGATGAGGTGTACCTGACTCAAGTCGAGGTAGCGATTGGGTAATCTACGCGTCCTCTCCGGCAAACAAGCCTGCGCCATCCTGGCGCGCCATGGCTTCCAAGAGGTGCGCCAGCGTGGAAGTCATATCGTGATGCAGAGGCGGCTCGCCGATTCAACCATCACCGTGCCAGTTCCCAATCATACCGAGTTGCGAATCGGCACGCTGCAATCCATCATCCGCCAATCCGGCATTCCCAAGAGTGAGTTCGAGTCGTGAGCGAACGCGCAATACTTGCCTTTACAAAAGTCTCCGGCGGTTTGTGCCCCGTCGGAAACACCCTACGGCAGTTTCACCCTCAAGGTCGACGGCAACGTAGTCGCGGAGAAGGCACCGATCTCCGAAGCCGTGAAATCGGTGCCGCGCATCTCCTTCCGCACCGGCGAATTCCGGAATCTCCCCGCGCGACAGACCGTGAACGAAAAACCAAGATCGCCCCTACCCGGTGCGGATGAGGCCGTGGAAGAGGCGGCGTTTGGCGTAGACGAGGTGGTGTTGGTGGCGGAGTGAACGCTCCATTCACCCGTTCCCAAACTCCGCTCTTGTCACTAGCCATCGGTGTCGAAAGCTATGGAACTGCAACGGTTTGCAGAAGAGACCTCCTCTTAGCCACGTAGTGGCGGCATATCGTAGCCCAGGGTAAAGCGAGGAACGATCGGAACCCTGGGGAATTGTATTTACAATGGGATAGCCCCGGAGGGGTGTCGAGAAGCCTGAGATTCGGAATTCGTCGCAACGTTTCCCGTTGGTTTTTCCCGTTTCCTTTTCGTTCAATCTGGTGTAGACTTCAACAACGCAGGGGCCTTCAACAGGTCACACCAGAGAGAGCAACACAAGGGGGCAAACCCGTGGAACAGCGAACAAAGAATCTTGCCTGGGGCGGAGCGCTTGCATCGGGTCCAGCGCTCATTCTCGCCGGAGTCTTCTGGAGTCGAATCGACGCGGGTGCGATCTGGCTGGGCCTCGCCACACGCCACCGAAAAAGCAACGAACTCGAGAGTGATTCTGAGGAGAGAAGCTGATGGAACTTCGAACGGCGCTGACACGTTCAATCGTATTGAGCAGGGGTGCATTCGCGAGAAGATTTCTGATCGCATGGATGGCTGGAGGAGTTCTCTTTTCGATCTCGCTTGGTGTAAATCACTTTCTCCTCGTCATCTACCTGACGATTTTCGCGCTACTTCAGACGATTTTCATTGGGCTCCCGGTCTTGCTTGTTGGCATAACACTCACGGGCCGCCAACCGCGACCTCACGCTGGATATATTTCCCTCTATATTGTCGCAATTGTTATCGGTGCCGTGGGGCCATGGTACTCGCCATTCGGTGGAGACAATCCCGAGCATGAAGAGCGTCCACTCGTGGAAGACGATCCGCTCGCGGACAAACACCCCGAATACTTCGATGAACCCAGTCTCTGGAAGACACTACCCACCCCCAACGTCAGTGACTGGAAGCTCCTGGAGATCAACAAGAGCGCCGCAGTGGTCTCCCTCGATCTTCCCGAGGTTGAGAAAGACGAACGGCCCATCGTCGAGCAACGCTTCACTACCTATCGCGCCGCACTGGACTACCTGAACGCGAACAGCCTTCCCTGGGTTCCGTCGGTCCAGATGGCGGACCAGAAACTGAAGTCCTTCTCGGACGCCGCCCTTGCCGCGATTGAGATGTATACCCAGCACGATGCGGAAGGTCTGGGTGGCGGACGGCAGGTGTTTCTCGAGCGGCTGTTGGACGCGCTGCTCATCAGGGACGCCAATGAGGCTGCCATTCTACCGGCCACGGCCCTGAAGTTGTCTGGAATTGAACCCGCCTTGCCAGAGGAAGTGAACAAGCGGGCAACGGACTTGCAAGAGCGCTTTCTGGCGGATGAGTACGCGAGCAAACCGGGCGGGTACTACATGATAAACGAAACATTGCGGCGAATCTTCCAACAGAATCGCTTCTGCCAACAGAAGCTCCAGAACCTCTTCGACGCGGCCACCGCCGAACACATCGCCTCCGACATCGCAACAACACTTCAAGACAATGAGGCCCTTGCCACATCGTATCGCGCTATCCTGACGCTGCAGTCGCGCACAACCAATCCGCCTCAGGGAGCTTTCTCCAGCTTCCTCGAATACACGGCGGGCGCTTCAGAGAGCGCAGCCAGCCTGGCCCTCTTCCCCCCATCGGGCTCCGTGGAGAACACCCTCTACCTTGCCATTTACGACTTCGACTCGTTGCCCGATGAAAGCATCATGAACCGGCTCATCCGGGCCATCCGGGAGGGCGAGGTAGACCTTACGCCCGATGCCGACAGCGGCTGGTACGCCTATCAGGTATACGCCCTGGAGACGTTGCTGGTCCCAGAGCGCGCGCAAGAGGGCAACAAACTGCTCCTCTCCAAAGCCTATAAGGAGCGCCTGATCGACGCCTTCCAGACCATGTTGACCAAGCAGCGTGAACTCCACCTGGGATTCTTGTTCCAGCCCGATAGTGCGAAATTCGATTACGTGGCCACGGTCACACCTGACCTATCGGTAGACCCCACAGCTACGGTCTATCTGCGCACCGCCCGGGCGCTGCGTTTCCTGCAAACCGCAGTAACTGGATTTCTCGGGGAAACCGCGTGGGACGCCATTCGCCTCGACAACGGAGATCGCCTCGCAGATACCCTG
>JBIJDL010000638.1:0-3400 GCA_044344195.1 Candidatus Hydrogenedentales bacterium | reverse complement strand
GAGTGCGCGATCCGCGTGGCGCGGGTTGATCTCAAAAGCCATGTTTACTTCGGCGGCTTTCTTCAGCACCGCCGTGAGACGCTCCTGGTTGTAGGCCTTCAAGATCGCCATCAAGCCGTCGTGATCAAACAGCTTGTTCAGCTTCTGGTGGTAGAAGGGGTGGCCGATGGTGTCGGCATAGCCCAGCTCCGTCGCCCCCCAGAGCATGTCCAGGTAGTGGTTTGCATACGCGTCCGCTGTGGGCTCGGGATTTTCCACGTGCTTTAGGTGATAGTGGTTGCATGAGATGAGTCGATAATCCAGCATCGCCGCAATTTCGGCATCCGCCGCGCAGAGCTTGGGATTGATCATCGTCGACTCCGTGCCGATCATCACCTTCATCGTGCCCGCCGTGTCCGCCGCCGCCAAGGCTTCCTCCCGATTCGCCGTCAGCTTCGTCTTGAACTCTTCCCGCTCGTCCTCGCGATCAATGTGTTCCGAAATGCCCATGAGCGAGAGGCCATAGGCTGCGTTGGTCGCGATCATGTCCTTCACGATCATGTCCTTCTTCGCGCCCGCGCGCCAGGTGTGCATGTGCCAGTCCTGGCGGATCCCAAAGCTCGCGGGAGGCTCCTGGGCGCGCGCGGAAAGGGCGGCGGTTGAAGCGGCGCTGAAAACAAAGAATTGGCGGCGGGTCATAGGCTGGCGCATGGCGAGAGATTCCTGTGCTGCGGGTGATGTGACGGAGCCATGGTAGCAGAAAGGGGCGAGGCGCGACTATCGGACCGATCCGTCTGATAGTTGCGGCTCCTGTGGCCTCCGGCGTATGATCAGGCACCGCCGAATTCACACACCCCGCACCCCGGCGGAAGAGGGAACTTCAATGGAATACCGCATCGAAAAAGACACCATGGGCGAGATGCAAGTGCCTGTGGACCGCTACTACGGCTGCCAGACGGCCCGCTCCATCGTCAACTTCAAAATTGGTGGCGAGACCATGCCCCGCGAATTGATTCGCGCCCTGGGCATCCTGAAGAAGGCGGCGGCGCTCACAAACAATGGCTTGGGCCTGCTGGCCGATGACCTCTGCAAGGCAATTTGCGCCGCGGCGGATGAAGTTATCGACGGCACCCTCGACGATCACTTTCCCCTCGTGATCTGGCAGACCGGCAGCGGCACCCAGACCAACATGAATGCAAACGAGGTCATCGCCAACCGCGCCATCGAGATGCTGGGCGGCATACTCGGCAGCCAGAAGCCGGTCCACCCCAACGACCACGTGAACATGTCTCAATCTTCCAACGACACCTTTCCCACCGCCATGAGCATTGCCGCCGTGGAGCAGATCCAGAACCGGCTCATTCCCGCGCTTCAGGATCTTCAGGAAGTTCTCGCCGCGAAGTCCGAGACCTTTGAAGACATCATCAAGATCGGCCGCACCCACTTGATGGACGCCACGCCCCTCACGCTGGGTCAGGAGTTCTCCGGCTACGCCCACCAGGTGGCCAACGGCGCCGCCCGCGTCAACCAGACCCTGCCGCTGCTCGCGGAGCTCGCCCTGGGCGGCACGGCGGTCGGCACGGGACTCAATACCAAGAAGGGCTACGACGAAAAAGTCGCCGCCCAGATCGCCGAGCTCACCGGACTGCCCTTCACCACCGCGCCCAATAAATTCGAGGCCCTCGCGGCCCACGACGCCATGGTCATGACCTCCGGCGCTTTGAAGACCATCGCCTGCAGCTTCATGAAGATTGCCAACGACATCCGCTGGCTTGGCAGCGGCCCCCGCTGCGGCATTGCCGAGATCAGCCTGCCCGAGAACGAACCCGGCTCCTCCATCATGCCCGGCAAGGTCAACCCGACCCAGTGCGAGGCCATGACCATGGTGGCCGCCCAGGTCATCGGCAACGACGCCGCCGTGGCGGTCGCGGGCGCTTCGGGCAACTTCGAGCTGAACGTCTTCAAGCCCGTCATCATTTACAACGTGCTCCAGTCGATTCGCCTGCTGGCCGACGCCGCCGATTCCTTCCGCGAAAACTGCGCCGTAGGCATCGAGCCGAACCGCCGGAACATTCAGGCGCACCTGAACAACTCCCTCATGCTGGTGACCGCCCTCAACCGTCACATCGGCTATGACAACGCCGCCAAGATCGCCAAGACCGCCCATCGCAACGGCACGACCCTGCGCGAGGAGTGCATCAATCTGGGTTTCCTCACGGGCGACGAGTTCGACAAGGCGGTGGACCCCAGCAAGATGATTGGGCCGTCGGATACTTGAAATATCGCATCCCGCATCACAGGGACGGTAATGACAGCAGAGACGGCAGGACCAGGAGTGCGTAGCTTCCCTGTCGTCTCTGTCATATCTGCTGTCCCTGCAAGCTATCGAGGAATCCTCGTCTTCCGACTATTGACAAAACTGCCAAAACCCGCCCCGAGTATGACGATTTAGTAACGGCCCCATAAACCTGCGGTAATAATTGGCAATTCGAGAATGTTCTGCCGAGATTTCGTCGATTTCATTTGGCTTTTTCGTTCATTCCTGAGGTACAATGGAGACGTTCGGAATCGGTTCCGGCCCCAACTCTGACTTGCTTTCCCCTGGTGCCACCGCTTCCCCGGCGCAGCCCGCGCCCCCCCAGCGCAGTTCCTTTGCAGACCCAAGACGAGCCGGATCCCCGCCCCGCGTCAAGAAAGGAATCTTGAACATGAGTGAAGACCTCCTCAGAGAAATACTCGGCAACGCCAACAAGAATGACACCTTCCGCCAGATCCTTGTCCGTGCTCGAGACAACCGCACCCTCCTTCAGGTCTTCGCCAATTCCCACAATCTGGACGAAAGCATCGTAGGCTTTGTGCGCAGCATTGGGCCCGACACCTGCACGATGGAAGAGATTCGCTACTCCGGTGAGGAAGATGGCAACAACTCCTTTCTAATTCGCGACGTGATCCAGATCGCCGAGGACACGCGCCTGCTCCGCCGCATCGAGATTCTTCGGGAGTGTGGCCATGCCATCGAGGAGTCCGAGCCGCTGCTTTCGGATGTGACCGATTGCTTTGTCACTGAACTTGAGCGCGCCCAGACCCTGCACGAGATGGTGAATTGCAAGATTGCCACCTTCCGCGATTTTCGCCATGTCGCCGGCTTTGTCCGCAACATCAAGGACGGTTATGTCCAGATCGCCCTCATCACCATGGAAGGCGATCCCGATGGCCTCGCGACCATCCGCATTAACGATATCGTCAGCGTGTACCGCAATGAAAAGCGCCAGCAGGCTGCCATGCTCTTCCACAGCGAGCGCGACCGGCTGTACCCCGAGCTTTCGTAGGCCCTGCCCTAACGAGGTTACCAGAAAAACCCCCGGATGATTCCGGGGGCTTTTTTCATGTGATGGACGAAGTGGACAGGGTGGACCAAGTG
>JBIJDL010000190.1:0-10461 GCA_044344195.1 Candidatus Hydrogenedentales bacterium | reverse complement strand
GTCCTCCAGGCTGACCTCCTCCTTCGCCAGCAATTCCGTTGGACGGTACAGCGCGCCATTGTGCAGCGTCATAACCACCTCCGGCGTTGAGGGAATCGCCTCCATCGGATTGCCCCGCACGAACACCAGATCGGCCACCGAGCCCGGAGAAAGCCTCCCCAGTTCGGGCTTGCCGAGATAGGACGCCGCATCCACCGTCGCAGCGCGAATCGCCCGCTCCGGTGACATCCCCGCGACGACCAATAGCGAAAGTTCGCGCCACAGGCTCAGGCCCGGCGGGATGATGCCGCAGGGCACGTCGCTCCCCGCGAGAACGGCCACTTCCCTCTCCAGCAACAAACCAGTGAATCGCTGCGCCGCCTCCAGCGCACGGCGCCACTCGTCTCTCAATTTCTCGTCGGGTGGCACGGCCTGCCACGCCACCATATCCGAGGGCGTATAGCGCAGGTCCTCCGATTCGGGCCAACCCGCCTCGCGAATGCGACGCTGTGAATCCCAGTACGCCAGCGTCGGGGTCGCCGTGATGTTCGACTCCCGGATTCCATCCGCCACGCTTCGCTGCCGGTCCAGGGTTTCGGTAAAGTCCGGCCGACCCCAGGCGTTCAACCAGGCCCTTGGCCGGTCGGGGTAGAGATCCGCAAGGATACCGTCGTAGTGAAAGAACTCATCCACCCCGGCCCGCGCCGCACTCAACACGCCACCACCCGCGCAATGCATGGACACCTTGCGCCCCGCCGCGTGGCCCGCCTCCGCCATTGCCGGGATCCACGCTGGATCGAGCCCCACATAAAACTTAAGTCCGTCCGCCCCCGCCTTCGCCGTCTCCCCCACCGCCGCCACGGCGTCCGCCTCATCCACGCACTTCCGGCAGACCTGCGCATGCACCGGCACCGGCCCATCGATTATAGGTCCGAGGCAAAGGATGCGGGGCCAGAGTTTGCTCTCCCATTCCTCGCGGCGCGCCAATATCCACGGGAGATCATTCCCCGTATCCCGCACCGTCGTTACGCCATAGGCAAGAAACTGCGGCCCCTGATAGCGCATGAAATGGACGTGGACGTCGATCAGGCCGGGAAGGATGGTGCAGTCTGACTCGTGGTAGTGCGAGATGCCTTCGGGCACCTTCTCGCGCGGAACGACCTCCAACACGTGGTCTCCCTTAACCAACACGGCATGATCATCACGTGTGCGCGTACCATCAAACAGCCGGACGGCGGAGAATGCGGTGACGCCTTCGGACAGAACTCGCGGATGCTGCTCGGGCATGGGGATAGACTTCGGGGAAAAACCTGCTAGCGCACCTCCGAATGCAACGGCACTCCCGGCACCGGCGCGGATAAAATTTCGACGCGAAATTCCGTCATGCCTCTGCATAGAAACGCGACTCCTTGGATTGCTTAAATACAACCTGCCACGGGTGGAAATTGGAACGAGATCACGCCACCATCACCTATCCGAGTCTTCAACATGCCCTCCAACCGTGCCGGTAATATATATCCCGATAGCGCATCAGCATCGAATGCCGGGGCATCATTATGACTGAGAATCTTCCACGTCGCATCCGACCAGTCTGTCGCAACGTTCGTCTCGAATGGCTTGTCGAACCGGATCGCGCAATCCCCGGAGATTCTCGCGTAGTTGCCTTTATAATCAGGGCCGCTATGAACGATATCGAATCCATTCCAGTTTTTCACTACCCATAGGACATTGCCAATCGGCTCGATCGCCTCAGCAACGCAGACGAAATCACCGTCGCTGGTTGGAAAAAGCCATCCAAGTGACTTCCAGGGGCGTTTTGGACGTGTGGAGCTCGAAGTCAATACCTGAGATTGCTTGCTGAGCGCGGTCGGTGTACCATCCTCCGCAAAACTGTTCCAAAAGTAGGGAGCAATGTCCATATTCACACCATCCTCTCGGAAGCGATTGATTTTGATATATTCTCCGCTCTTCCTGACCAGACCTATAAAGTGAGGAACGCTATCCTTATCCGACTTTAAGAGTTCCAGATTCTCTCCGTTTCGCACGATGCTTACCGCGCTCGAGGTATTCTTGGCGCAGTACAGCAGCTCCCCTCGCCGCCCTTCCCAGGCGTAGCCAATCGTCGATTCCCTTATGGGCCGGATAATCGAATGCCAGTCCTCAATGGCATGCTGTGCAGCCGCTGTTAGTTTCTCATAGCTTGCTTCGTCCGACGTCGATTTCTCACGCGGAGTTTGCGTGTAGGCCTCGTGTGACTTCGCCGCGCGGACAAACGCCGTCCAAACCGTCTTGAGCCTCTCCTGCCGTTCTTCCAGGGAGCGGAGTTCATCCTCCGACAGTACTTGGGAGTGAACTCTTACTTCGGCCTGCGACCTCTCTCCTGCCGAAGATGGTGAAGGCTCAACAGTTTCGGCGCATCCCTGAAACAACTGGCTAGACGCCACGGACAGCGAGACTCCAAGAAACCATGACACAAACCTACTCATTCCCGACTGCGCCATGGGGTGATTCCTTTTCCGCTAGTGACTCATCAATTGAAGATTAGTATCAACGCGTCTGGCTTCAATACCTTGGCCATTGCGGGTACTCCTAGTCGCCGCGAGGCAAACTTTAGGCGAGCGTAGTTTATCGTTATAATGAACGTCGCGATAGTATACAAGTAAGCGGAAACAACACGCACCATGAGTCCGACCATATTCAGAGAAAGAGGATACAGGTTCTTCTTCTTCTCACGAGAAGAGCATCGTATGCATGTGCACGTGGTATCGGGTGACGGAGAAGCGAAGTTTTGGATCGAGCCAGCCATTGCACTGGCGCGGAATTATCGATTTTCCAACAGTCAACTTAATGAGATTGAATCTCTGATAGAGGCTCATCATGACGAACTCATCAATGCATGGCAACAGCATTTCGGCGGTTGAGATAACGAACGTATCGACCCATGGCATGTGGATCTTGACCCGTGAAAAAGAGCTTTTCATGTCCTACGAAGACTTCCCCTGGTTCAAGAGCCAACCGGTGGAGGCCATCTTCAATGTGGAAGAGCAATCGCCTGGGCACTTCTACTGGCCTGATATTGACGTCGATTTGACAGAGGAAATCATCGAGCATCCCGAGCGTTTCCCGCTCAAGGCGAAGTAGGGCCTCGCTATTAATCGGCCGTGGTCTGCCTGTGGCGCTACTTCTGACCGCCGCGCCGACAGGGCACCAAGAACAGCACCCTTGCCCCCGCGAGTCCCCCGGTGGCATAATTTTGAAGGTCAGGAGCCCATTTCAATGCTGGAGATTACATTTCAAGTCGAAGAGGATTTGGTCGATGGCGGCTGGGTGGCCCGTGCACTCGGGGAACCGATTGTGACGCAAGCCGACTCTATCGAAGAATTAAAGGCCATGATCCGCGACGCACTGCAGTGCCACTTCGATAACGAAGCGGATGTGCCCCCCGTGATACGGTTGCACTTCGTCAAGGACGAGGTGTTCAATTTTGCCGTCTAAGCGGTTGCCACGGGACCTCGCGGCCGCCCAATTGATCCACGCGCTGTCCCGACTCGGGTACGAGGTCGTCCGGCAATCCGGGTCTCATATGCGACTCCGCACGGCGCGCGATGGCGAGCACAGCATCACCATCCCATTTCATAACCCCCTAAAGATTGGGACCCTGAGTGCAATACTTTCAGATATTGCTTTGCACCACCAGTTGAGTCGCGACGAACTCCTCGAATTCCTCGGACTGTAGGCGAGGTTCAACTACCTCCCCCCTCACGCCCCAATCGCCGAGCTCAGCGTCAACATGGGCAGGAGCATCGCGATCACCAGAAACCCGATGATCACCCCCATCACCACGATGAGCAGCGGTTCAAACAGCGCCATCACCGCCTTGGCCGCGCGCTCGACTTCGATGTCGTAGGCGTCGGCGATGCGGTTGGCCACGGCGCCGATGCGACCGCTTTCCTCGCCCACGGCGAACATGCTCACGACCACGGGCGGGAAGTGTTTGCATTGCTGGAGTCCTTCACTCATGGCACCGCCGCTCATGACGCCGCTGTGGAGACTGCGGACTTCCTCCTGTATCACACGGTTGCCCATCGCGCCTGCCGTGATCTCCAGCGTAGTGAGTATAGGCACGCCGTTGTCGAGCAGGGTGCCGAAGGTGCGGGCGAACTTGGCCATTTCATACTTCTGCACGAGGAGCTTTACCACGGGCACGCGGAGGATCGCCGTGTCCCATTGGGTGCGGCCCGCCTCCGTACGCAGCCATTGCACGAGGGCCCAGGCGCTCCCGCCGAGGCCGAGCAAGACCGCCCACCACCAGGTCCCCATGAACTGGCAGATGGCCATCACGATGACCGTGGGCCAGGGCAGCGCGGCGTCGAACTCTTTGAAGATACCCACGAACTTGGGAAACACGAAGGACACGAGGATAAACACTGAGATGGCGCTGATGATGGAGAGAAAGACGGGATAGACCAGGGCCGAGAAGGCCTTGCCCCGCAGCTCTTCCTCCTGTTCGCCGAAGGCGACGATGCGCCAGAGCACGTCGTCGAGCATGCCGCCCGTCTCGCCGGCGTGGACGAGGTTTATGTAGAGAGGCGGAAAGAGTTTGCCCTGTTTCGCCAGGGCGTCCGACAGGGTGCTGCCCTTTTGCACTTCTTCGCGCACCGCGTCGGCCATCGCGGCCATGCCCGGATTCTCCGCCTGCTTCGCGATGGTGCGAAGCGCCTGGGTCAGCATCATGCCCGATTCGATGAGGTTGGCCAGTTGGCGAAAGAAGATGTTGCGATCCTTTAGGCGGATGCGGTGGAGCACCGCGCGGGCCAGTCCCTTACGCCCACCCGCGTCTTCATCCACCCGCGTCACGTCCAGCGGGAAGCAGCCCATCTCGCGAAGGCGCGCCACCGCCGCCCGCTGGTTCTCCGCTTCGAGAACGCCGCTCAGTTTTTCGTCCGGGCCCTTCTTGGCCTCATAGCGAAACTGGGGCATCGCCACCCTCGCCGGAATGGAGCACGTCGGCATCCGCCGTCACGCGGAGCACCTCTTCGATGGTGGTGGCCCCCTCGCAGGCCCGGAGCCAGCCCGCGCGGCGCAGCGTGCGCATGCCCTGGCGCAGCGCCACCTGTTTGATGGCGAGGGAGGTCGCCCGCTGCACGGTGAGCGTCTTGATGTCCGGTGTGAAGGGCAGCATCTCGTAGATCGCGGCGCGGCCCCGATAGCCCGTGTTGCGGCAGGCGGCGCAGCCTTCGCCCCGTCGGAAAGTCGCTTGCGACACTTCCGCCGTCACCTCGCCAAATTCCGCCGAAAGGAGCGCCGCGTCGTAGTCTACAGGGCGCGCGCAGGCCTCGCAGTTCTTCCGCAGCAGCCGTTGGGCAATGGCGGCGATCATGGTGCTCGAAATCAGGAAAGGCTCCACGCCCATATCCAGCAATCGCGTCACCGCACCCGCCGAATCGTTCGTGTGGAGCGTGCTCAGCACCAGGTGGCCCGTGAGGCTGGAGCGCACCGCCATCTCCGCCGTCTCGTAATCGCGAATCTCACCCACGAGCAAAATATCGGGATCGTGGCGCAGGATCGAGCGCAGGCCCATGGCGAAGTCGAAGCCGATCTGGTTGTGCACCTGCATCTGGGTCACGCCCGCAAGCTGGTACTCCACCGGATCCTCAATCGTGATGATCTTTCGCTCCAGGTTGTTCAGCTTGCTCAGCGCGGCGTAAAGCGTGGTGGTCTTGCCGCTGCCCGTGGGCCCGGTGACCAGCAGAATGCCATGGGGCTTGTTGATGAAGCCGTTGAACTGTGCCAGATCTTCCTGGCGGAAGCCCAGCTCGGGGAGCGTCAAAAAAGCGTTGGACCGCGTAAGCACGCGCATGTTCACCGTCTCACCGTGGTGCGTGGGTAGAATCGACACGCGCAGGTCGTAGGACTCCGCACCGAAGGTCGCCAGGATCTTCCCGTCCTGCGGCAGGCGCTTTTCGGCGATGTTCAGGTTCGCCATGATCTTCACCCGCGATACGATGGCCGCCTGAAAACCCTGGATCCGGCCCGGCGCGGGCACCTGATGCAGAATCCCGTCGATACGAAAGCGCACCCGGAGCTGGTCTTCAAAGGGCTCGATGTGGATATCCGTTGCACCGGACTTGACCGATTCCAGAATGAGTTCGTTTACGAATTTAATGATGGATGCGTCGATCTGGTCGTCGTCCAGGTTCGCACTTTCGCGTCGCGTCGGCGCGACGCTCACGCTCCCCTCCCGCTGATCCAGCATCCGCTCCATGGTATCCGCACCGACGCCGTAGTAGCGCTTGATGGCGCCCTGGATGTCTTCGGGCGTCGCCACAACCGCTTCCAAGCGCTGCTTGAGCACGAGGCGAATGTCGTCGAGCAAGTGGGAGTTCAATGGATCGCTGATGGCCAGCACCAGCACGCCTTCGCGCTCTTCGACGGGCACGCAGCGGTAGTGGGTGGCAAAGCGGGCCGGCACCTTGCGCAGCAGCGCCTCGGAAAGATCCAGCGCGGCCAGGGAGACAAAGCGGAGCTCGCAGAATCGCGCAAGAGATTGGTAGACCGATGCCGCGTCGGCGAAGCCGAGCTTGATGATGGCGTCGCCCGAGAACCCGCCCGCGCCTTCGGCGATTTCCTTCGCCTGAAGCAGCCGCGCCTCATCCACCACACTGTCGCGGAGAAACTGTCTCTCGAATGCCTTCAGCCCGGCCACTTGATTGCTCCAACACGTTGCGCCAAAACCCGTGAAAGGATGCTAACACAGGGGCGCGAGGGCGAACAATGCGAAGGAAAAAGGTGACCCGGGTCGTGCGGCACGCCTGGCGGTCACTCCCCCGATTCCAAGCGCGCGAGCACGTCCTTTGCCATCTGCGCAGGCACTTCATAGGGGCTTTCGGCCACAGCATGAAGCAGTGCCTTACCCTTTGCGGGATCGAGATCACCGGCGCAATAGCCTTCGCCCAGGCGCACGTCAAGTTGGGCGACCGCGACGGGGTTGGTGAGGCGCGACCGCACATCTTCCAGCGCGCCGAGGCCTTCGCCGTCCGCCATGGCCACCATGGTCTCCATCGCCGCCTGGGCCACGCCCCGACCGGGATAGCGCGCCATGACCTGCTCCAGCGCGGGCATACCGCTTTCCCCCTGCTTGAGCGCGGCGTCAATCTGGTAGAGCGGCTCGAAGCCCGCCTCGCGCGCTTCGGTGAGCAGGTCGAAGCGTTCCTTCACGATGCCGGGACTCTGGGTCCAGGCGGAGGCAAACTGCTCGCGCACCACTTCGTAGGCGTCGTAGGCCGCCTCATAGCGGCGAAACGCGCTGAATTCAAGATTCGCTACTTCCAACTGGAGCACGCCCTTGCGATCGGCATCCGGCTCTTTCGCCAGCGCATCCTGCAACAGGGCCAGCGCCCCGGCGGCGTTGTCCGAGGCTACGAGGCCCCGCGCTTCAGCCACCGTCGGGTCCACCGGGACGTGTAACGCAACCTCATCCGTCGGCGCTTCCACGTGGCGCCCCTGGGTCAGAATAAACACACAGGAGAGCAGCATCGCCGCAGCCAGCCCAAGCGCAAGACGTTTCCACCCCGAAAACCACGGTATGGCGGGCGAACGGCGCAGTTCTTCCCGAATCGCGGGAAGAAGATCGCCCTGGAAGATGGCGGGCTCGGCCGGGATCGCACCCACAAGCGTTCGCAGCGAGGCCAGCTCCGCGCGACATGAAACACACATCGCCAGATGGCTCTGGAGCGTATCGTTATCGGCAGCCTCCAGCGTCTCATAGAGCGACGCGGCAATGAGCCCTTCCATTTCCTCGCAATTCATCATGCACTAAAACTCCTGTCAGGACACTTCGTAAAGGTCCCTCAATTCATTCTGCAACTTCTTCAGGGCGCGGAAGAGGTGAACCTTCACGCTGCCCACGGTACATTCCATGCTCTCGGCAATCTCGGACAACTGCATCCCCTGGTAGTGGCGCAGGAGGAAGACCTCCCGCTGCGAGCGCGACAGGACCGGCAGCGCCCGCTGGATGCGCGCCTCGATTTCGCGCGCGTGCACATCCGTCTCGGTTCGCGGCGTGGTCGGCTCCACCGCGGCCCCCTCGCTAGTGGGCACGAAAGCCTCCTCCAGCGACTGCGTCGGGTAGCGCCTCTTCCGGCGCAGGTGGTCGATGCCGTGGTTGGTGGTCATCCGCAGGATCCAAGGCAGAAAGCCGCCCGTCGGCTTCCAGGTATCAATTTTCCGGTAGACCTTGATGAAGACTTCCTGGCTCACGTCCAGCGCATCCTCCCGATTGCCCACGACGCGATAGGCCACGGCGTAGACACGCCCCTGGTAGCGGGACACGATCTCGTCAAACGCCGAATCATCCCCCGACTGGAGCGCGAGAGCCAACGCCTTATCATCTAAGGACTTCAATCCATTCCTTCCACGTGAAATTCACTTGATTAACGCGGGGTCGTGAGAAAAGGTTAACACAGGGGGAACAGTAGCCGATTGGACGGGGATGTCACAAACGGAGCCGGGTGCCACCCACACTCGGGGCGGCTCCGCCGCGGGAGAATGTGGGTGACGGGACTGCGTGATTGGAAGGTATTTTGGGTCATCATGATAAGATCGACCACAGGATTAAAGCGGATGTAAAACACGGAGTCCCCGCACCCACGTCCTCCTCCGCTGCGCTCCGCCGGGTGTGGGTGGTACCCCACGTCTCCGTTGTGCTCGATACGGTACTCGGTGATAGTTGCGAATACCAGCCCGTCAATGCTCAACAGGCCTTAGGGTCGAGCCGGGCGCAGGCAGTCCCCTTTACTCGGGCTTTTTCCCCATGGGCATTAACCCGTGATCGCGGTTTGGTCCCCGCTTCTCGAGATCCTCCACGATCTTCTTGTACTTTTCCTGCTGTTCCGGGTTCAGAATCGCCATGGTATCGTCGACGGCCTTCTGGTGGCGGGCGCGGCGCTCGGCATACACGGCATCGCGCTTCTCCTCGGACACGCGATAGATGTCGTCAAAGGTCTTCTCCTGTTCTTCGGTGAGGATCGCCCGCACCTCGCTGTTTCGCGCGTCGTACAATTCCCGGACCTTCGAGCGGTCGTCGCCCATGGCCTCTTTCGACCAGATGGACTCCATCTGCGCCTTTTGCTCCGGGCTCAGTTGGAGCTCATGGCTTAGCCAGGAGCCCTTATCCCGGGGTGGTGGGGGCTTCTCCCCCGCGAGCGTGTAGCCTGCCCACCCGGTCGCGATGCCCGCGACATAGGCCAGGCAAAGGGCCAATCCAGCCAGAATCTTGAGTTTAGTCATCGCCGTACTCCGTCGCCACACCTGCCTGAAGGTGAATCGCATACAGCGTGGCCGCCTCGGGATCCGCAAATTCGTCGTCCGCAGACGGCACCCACACCACGTTCTCCTCCCATTGCGCCATCACGCTGTCCCCCTGGCCGCTTCCCGACTCGGTATAGACGACCAGAAACAATGACGAGACAAAAAGGATACTCGCCGCCGCCAGCAGACCCAGCGCAATGCGGCGCGGGCTCTGTTCCCTGCGATCGAGCGCCACCCGGGCAAATCGGGCCCGCAGTTCCGGTGCGGGCTGCTCATCATAGGCGGCTCGGAGCAGGTGACCCATACCGGCAAAGTCTCGGAGGGCCGCCTGGCATTCCGCACAGGTATGGAGGTGCTCTTCGAAGACCGAAGTCGCGGCCCTGTCCAACTCCCGATCATGGTACCGTTGTACATCATTCGAGTCGATGTGGGGGCAATTATTCATGGCGAGACTCCACCGGTGCGCTCAGGGCCGCGGACTGCGGCTCACGGTGCTCCGTTTGGTACTCTTGAAAACGTTCTCTCAACACATTGCGCGCGCGGAAGATTCTGGACTCCACGGTACCCCGGGGAATTCGGAGGGCATCCGCAATTTCGTCATAGGACATCCCCTGCAGCTCCCGCAGCACCAGCACGGTGCGGTGCTCTGGCGACAAACTGTCCAGCATGGCCTGCACATCAAGCCGCCGCTCATCCCGGACGCCGGGCGCGGTTGTCGCCGTAGCCGCGATTTCGTCCAGCACTTCGGTAACGCGAAGGCGGTGGTAGCGCCGGTGGCGGCTTGCCTGACGGATCAGGATGGCGCCGAGCCAGGTTCGTACCGAAGAACGGCCCTCAAAGCGGCCCACGCCCTCCAGCGCAGCTACGAACGTATCCTGCATCAGGTCCTCCGCATCGGCGCGACGGTGGCCGAGGGACAGCGCGAGCCGGTACACGTCGCGCGCGTAACGGGTAAAGAGACTGCCAAAGGCATCAATATTGCCTTCGGCTGCCTGCGCTGCCAATTCATGGTCGTCCAACAAATCTTCGCCCTTTTGAAGCATCCCGCTCCGGCGGGAGCCCGGCGTGTGCCCTGTCCAAGATCATACATGAATTCAATCACGGCGAGGCCGTTCCCTCCTCCGCCGGGGTGGCGCCGGCATCGGCGGGCACCGCTTCGGCCGCGACCTCCAC
>JBIJDL010000022.1:0-27147 GCA_044344195.1 Candidatus Hydrogenedentales bacterium | reverse complement strand
CGAGTGGCAGATCGAGGTTCAGGCCCGCCGTCCAGTCGGCCGAACGAAAATCGAGGCGCTGGAAGTTGTCCTGGCCTATGGAATCCACATCCGCCGCCAACACGAGGTCGAGTCCCGGCTTGAGGGCGTTCGCGGCAACCTTTACCCGCCGCGCGCTGTCCTCCACTTGATCCCGTGAATTCAGATAGTCCAGCCTGGATGCCAGCGCCACCTGAATCGCTTCGTCATCCGTGATCTCCGGGTGGAGAATCCCGCGTTCGCCCAACTCCTGAAGCTCTTTGTCGTCCAGCACCAGCTTCACGTCCGTGGGCAGGCCCAGGTCGATCTTGAACTGGTCCAGCGACTGCTGGTACAACTGGACCGAAGCCACCCAGCGGCCCCGGTTGTCCAGCGAGGCTTCCTCCAGACGGCCCAGATTCTCCTGGGTCGATCGGCCCTCTCGCGCCAGCGCGCCTTCACGCTTCACGCTCACCAGGAAGCTCTGGTAACTCTGCCACGAGTTCCGTGCGATATCCTTGCGCTGGAGCACATTGTAATAGCTATTAACCGTGCGAACGATAAAGTCTTTGCGGAACTGGGTAAAATCGCGAATCGCGTACAATACGTCGCGCTCGGCCTGGGTCAGGCTCTCCGCCGCAATATCGCGACCGGCGCCTTCCAAGAGGGGCTGGGTGAAGGAAGCCGCCAGCGTGGAGGCCGTTGCGGTACCCGGGTCACCCGTGACAAAGCGGAGGAAGTTTGACGTCAGCGTCAGGGCAAAAAGTCCACCGCCCTTGAGCAACTGGCTGACCCCAATCCGGGTCTGACCCGACACGCTGCGCTCATGATCAATGATCGTCTGCGCCTCGTCGGCGCCCGTTACTGCTCCGACGCCCTCGACCAGATCGGCATAGGCCGTAATCAGATCCGCGGGCATGCCCGTCAATGCGTCGATGGCGCTCGCGACATCCCGCGCATTATCCACGTGCTCCGTGAGGTCCGAAGGCCCTGAGCCCACCGTCGTGTCGCGGGCGTAGTCACCCGAGGCCGTCGCCGAGAAGCGCGGTCCGAACTGGTGCCGGTTCAGCGATAAATCCAGTGCTGTGAGGTACAGCAACTCCTTCTCATTCTGGTAAGTGCGGCTGTTGCGCACCGCAATCTCCAGCGCCTTCTCCAGCGGCAGCACGGGGTATCCCGTTTCTTGCGGCGATTCCGGCGGCCCCATCGGCCGGCCCGAATCCTCCAGGACCGGCAGGCCCACAAGCGGCTCCCACGCCTTGTCCGTATCGATGGTGAACTCCGGCTCCATATTGGGAACGTCCGCCGACTTCTGCCCGAGAATGCCGTAGGTTTCCTTGTCCGCGGCTTCTTTGTAATGGCTCGTCGCGCAGCCCGCATGGATCATGCTGGAAACCAGCAGCAGGCAGACGGCGCGGGATAGCGTGGGTCGCGTCAACTTCGAGGTCCTTTTCAAACGGTACAGAGAATTATTCATGGCGAAGGGCCGATATGGGGTCAAGGTTGGCGGCGCGAATGGCCGGATACAGGCCAAACACAATCCCGATGGCCACGCTGATACCCGCTGAAAGCACCAGGCTGGTCATGGTCACAATGGTGGGCATGCCCGCAAAGTAGGTCACGCCCCAGGGAATCAGAAAGCCGATGACAATGCCGATCAGGCCACCCGCGACCGATAACACCACCGTCTCGATCAGGAATTGCAGGATAATCTGTGCGCGCCGCGCACCGATGGCCCGACGCACGCCGATCTCCCGGGTTCGCTCCGTAACCGATGCCAGCATGATATTCATGATGCCGATACCGCCTACCAGTAGACTGATCGCAGCAATCGAGCCGAGTACGATGTTGAAGGTGCGCTTGGTCGCCTCCGCCTGACGCAACAGCGTCAGCGGCACGCTCATGGAGAAGTCCTTGTGGGTGTGAAAACGGTTCAGCATGGTCTCCAGGGCCTTCGCCGTGCCTTCCACCTCCTCGTTGGTCCGCACCGACACGATCATCTGATGCAGCTCTACGACTTCGCGCTGGAAACTGCCCGTGGACATGACCGTCACCATATCGCCAAAGCGGCCTTTGGCCACCGAAATGGGGATGTACGCATCCACATTCTCGTCCAGTGACTGAATATCGCCCGAGGCCGCGCCTTCGCTCTCGACGATGCCGATCACTTCGAAGTATTCGCCGCCCAGGCGTATCGACTGGCCGATGGTACTTTTCGTAGCCAGCAAACGACGCGCGCCAAACTCCGTGAGCACGGCCACATTTGCGAAATCCTCGTTGTCCCGCGCCGTCATGCTCCGCCCAGCCAGCAGGGGACGCTGAACCAGGTCGAACCACAGCGGCGACGTACCCACCAGTCGCAATTCGAGGGACTTGTCGTTCAGCCGGCCTTCCTTGCGAAGGGATTTCACGGGCACCACGGCCGTTACTGCCTCGAAGGTTCGCTTCACCCGCTCCACGTCGCTGTAGAGCAACCCGTAGATGCTGGCGCTCCGCGAACTCCGATTGTTCTGGCTGCTCTGCGCCTCCTCGATGGGCTTGACCGAGTTGACGATGATATTGGTGCTGCCGAGCTTCTTGATGTCTTCCAGAGCCTTGGCGGAAGCGCCTTCGCCGATGGACAACATGGCAATCACGCTCGCCACGCCGAACACCATGCCCAGCATGGTCAGAAAGGAGCGCAGCTTGTGGAGCAGGAGGTTCTTCACGCCCAGCAAGATGTTTTGATATAGATATAGTTTGTTCATCGGCGGAGTGTCTTTACATCTTCCACGTAGCCGTCCTTCATATGGACCACCACCTTGGCGTGGGCGGCGATATCCGGCTCGTGGGTCACCATGATCAGAGTTTTCCCCGCCTCGTTCAGGCGGGTGAGAATCTCCATCACCTGGGCACCCGTCTTCGAGTCCAAGTTACCCGTGGGCTCGTCCGCCAGGATAAGCGAGGGGTTGTTCGCCAGTGCGCGGGCAATCGCCACGCGCTGCATCTGGCCGCCGCTCAACTCGGTCGGTCGGTGGTCCAGGCGCTCCTCCAGACCCACCTCCTTCGCGTAGTACTCCGCAATCTGCGCCCGCTCCAGCGGGTCCTTTTGCTGATAAAACAGCGGCAACGCGATGTTCTCCCGCACCGTGAGCTGCGGAATCAGGTTGAAGCTCTGAAAGATGAACCCGATGTATTTCAGGCGCAGATCGCTCAGTTCGTTGTCGTCCAGCGTGCCCACATTCCGGCCTTCGAGCGTATAGGTTCCGGTCGTGGGCCGGTCGAGGCAGCCGATCAGGTTGAGCATCGTGCTCTTTCCGCTGCCGCTGGATCCCATGATCGCATAGAAGCCACGGCGGTCAAAGTGGAGATCGACGCCGTCCAGCGCCTTCACCACGTTGTTGCCCATCACGTAGTGCTTGGTCACCTGATCGAGCGTAATGATTGCCTCGCCCGCCTCGGGAGCGACAGCCGTTTCCATCAAACTACTGGGATTGGCCGTCACGAGCAGCCCTTTCCTGACGCCGCTTTTCCGCCGCCTCTCGCTCTTCCGGGGTCATGTTCTTCATCCGCTCTTCGCGCATCTTCTCGCGCTCTTCCGGCGTCATATTCTGGAAGCGCTCGCGCATCTTGGCGCGCTCCTCCTCGGACATGTTGGCGCCCCATCCACCGCCCTCGCCCCGACCCCCGTCTGGCCCAGCCCCCTCGCCGCCGCCGGGACCGCCGGAAGGAGGTATCACGCCACCATCCGCCGCAGGCGCCGGTGCACCGGCCGGCGCCGTTGCGGCTTCGCCTCCAGGTGCCGCGATTTCAGGGCGCTTCTCGCCGCCTTCAGCACCGCGACCTTCGCCTCCGCCTTCTCCGCCACGGGGCGCGCCACTCGCCACGGGCGCCTTAACTTCCCGCGCGCCGATGAACTTGCTCTCGGCACCGGGCTCATCCGAGGTTTCTTCAATCGCCACGGCGGCAATATCCAGCGGCGGGGTCATCAGCACATTCTCGCCAGGCTTCAAGCCAGACGCGATCTGAAGCATGCGGTTGTTGTCCAGTCCGATTACCACTTCGCGTTCCTCGTAGTCGCCTTCGCCCTTGCTGATAAAGGCCGTCGGCTTTCCCTTGACCATGAACACGGACTGAACCGGAACGTAGGTGGCATTTTCGAAATTCGCCACCATGATCTCGGCTTGACAGGTCATACCCGTACGGAGCGTGGGCGTGGCCCCTTCAATTTCAATCTGGGTTACATACTCTTTCAAGTCGGGATTCATGAAGGAACTCTGGGCGTCGGGCAGCGGCGCAATGCGCGTGATGTGCCCCGTGAAGGTCGCCCCGTTAAGCGCCTCGACCGTAATACGCACGCCCATCCCCGCCTTAATCTTGTTCAAGTTGGACTCATGCACCCGCACTTCCGCCGTCATTTCGTTGGCCGTCGGCAGATAGATCAGTTCCTGGCGCTCGCGCACGGTCTGCCCCTCGTCGAGGGGTTCATTGCGGCTGCGCCAGCCTCCCCCGTCGGCGGTCGTCGCATGGATCACCAGCCCGCCCGTCGGCGCGTAGATTTTCGCTTTCTTGATCTGTTCGTCCAGCTTGGCCAGCTTGTCCTTCTGACGTTCGTACTCCGATTCTCCCGCGCGATGCTTCGCCTCGGCTTGAATCACGTCCGCGCCCGCCTTCAACTGCGCCCGGCGAAGCGCTCTATCGGATTCTTCAATCGCGCTCTGCAATTCCGTCATCTGCCGCTTGTACGTATATTCCTTCAGAAGATTCAGGGACGACTGGGCCAGCTCCAGATCGAGCTGGGCGCGCTGCGCCAGGGCCTTGTCCTCGTCGTATTCGATAGACGTGAGGAAGCCCTCGTCGAGCAGGCGCTTCGAACCCTGAAGCTGCTCCTTCGTCCGGCTCTCCTCCGAAAGGCTCAGGGCAATTTTAGCCTCCGCCTCCTTGATCAGCATGGGATAGTCGCCCTCGACGTACTTTTTCAGATCTTCCTGGGCGAACTGGGCCGCAAGCTTCGCCGCGGAAATGTCGCTCTCCGCCTGATTCTTCACCACCTCCAGATTTTCCCGATCACTGATAAACGTGGCCTCGGAATTCTGCACCTGGATCAACTGGTCCACCCGGTTGTCCACAAGCTGGCTCGCGTCCAGCTCCACCAGCAGATCCCCCTCCTTCACCACCGTGCCCTCTTCGATGAGGAAAATAATCTGGGCCTGGCCCTCCACCTCATTCTTCAGGATGATTTGATCCTTGGCCTTGATGGTTCCGGCCTGTGTGACACTGATCGTCAGTGGACCTTCCCGCACCGTGAACACCTCGGACTTCTTCACCGATCCCTCGGCCGTGTCGTAACGTTGGCCCAGAACCACATACAGCAGGGAGAGAAAAACCGCCGCACCAAGAATGATGCCCACGGTCCGCCGGTTTTTGCCTTGAAGCAGAGGGGATTTCACAGTACATGTACCTCGTTGGTGTTCTTGCCTCAACGCCCCGGGTGTCTCAAGTGACACCCGGGGATCAATGGCCATCTATATCAGCAACTATTTGTTCGCATCTCGGTTCGATCGATTACTGCGCTGCCGGAGGCGCACCGGGGCCGCCTTCGGGACCGCCTTCGCCACGGCGCTCACGACCGCCGGCGCGCGGGCCGCGGGATGTCTTCTCGGTCCATTCCGTTTTCTGGGCGTCGTTCAGAAGGGGCGCGATGGCATCGTCCAGCGTCTTCTTCGCGGCGGCCATCGCCGTGCGAACGCCATCAAAATTACCAGCCCCCGCATTGTCCTCGCGGGCCTTCACCGAAGCCTTAATGTACGCAACCGTGTGACCCAGCGCTTCCGCCTGCTTCGCCTCTTCCAGGCCAAAACCGAGAATCACCGCCACGAGGCGATCCCACTGCCGGGCGTTTCCTCCCAGAACCGCCGCCGCTTCCTTGGCCTGCGCTTCGTCGAGGAACGCCTTGAAGGATTCCTCCATCTTGGCCCGATTCTCTTCCTGAGCCTTCAACATCGCCTCCCAATCACCCCGGCCACCGCCGCCCTCGGGACGATTCGCCGCTGCAGCCTTCCGCGCAGCCGAATAGCTCTCCGCCAATTTGCCCGCCTTCTCCGCATCCAGCGTCAGCGACGCCGCCACGGCTTGGGCCTGGGCCGCCTCTACTTTTGCACGCACTTCGGGTTACAATCCGCCACCAGGACCATCGCCCGGCTGGGCCACGGCGGAAATGCCAGCCACCGTAACGGCAAACGCGCCGATCACGAGGCCGCGAAGCAATGCGCGGTTCGGGTTCAATACACGTTCAGACATGGTTTCAATCTCCTTGGCCGCCTGCTCAGGCAGCAATGGAACTCGTTTGCGCCAACACCGCAGCAGTTGGGTGTCTGAAAGGCTTAGTACCCCGAAGCCCCCAAAAACTTCCCCACGAGAGAAAAATAAGTGAACGGCACCCGGCGCATTCTCTCAACACACGACAGGCCAAGGACTTACCCACCAGCACGACAACCCGAAGACCCGCCGTTATCAACTATCAACTATCAACTGTCAACTATCACCTGCCGCCCCCAATCGCATACAGCCGCGACGCCGTCCGCAGCAGCAGCCGCTCTGGTGTCAAGGCGGGCGTAGCCATGCCCATGTCGTTCTCGTCGAGCACGTTGGAGGCCACCACTTCGAAGGCATCGCCCGCCTTGAACGCGTGCGTCACGCCATCCTCGTTCAAGCAGAAAACCATCCCATTGCTCGCCCAGGGCGAAGCCGTATAGCCCGCGCCCTTGGGCAACTCCGCCTTCTCGTAGATCGGCGCGCCGTCCTTCGCGTTGTAGCAACTTACCGTGCCCCGATCATAGAGGACATAAAGCCGGTCTTGATAAACCAGCGTCGACGGGTTGTAGGGGGCGGCCAGGTTGTGGCTCCACGCGATGAATTCGTTGCTCGTCTGCCCCTCGGACAGCGAAATGTCCCCCGAAGCGCCGGGGCGCACCGCGTAAATCGGACGGTGCGCCTTGTCGCCCACATAGCCAGAACTTACGTAAAGCAAGTCGCCCTCAGCGTAGGGCGTGGCGATGGTAATCGAGGACATGCCCGTGAGCGACCAGAGCAGTTTACCCTCCAGGTCATACGAACGTACCGCATCGGAGCCGGGCGTGACGAGCTCCGTGCGCGCGCTATTCTTCCAGACATAAGGCGTGGACCAGTTGCTCCCCTCTTCCCGGGCGACGCGCCAGATCTCGTCCCCGGTTTTCTTATCCAGCGCGAGCAGATAAGACGCCTCCTCGTTGTCGTTGATCAGATAAAGCCGGTCGCCTTCCACGATGGGCGAAGCCGCCGTGCCCCAACCATAGGCCATTTTCTGTGGCACCATGCGCTTCTCCCAGACAGGATTGCCCGCAAGGTCGAAGCAGAACATACCCACACCACCGAAATAGGCGTAGAGCCGCTCGCCATCCGTCGCGGGGGT
Source organism: Candidatus Hydrogenedentales bacterium (assembly GCA_044344195.1). GTDB lineage: Bacteria > Hydrogenedentota > Hydrogenedentia > Hydrogenedentales > JAEUWI01 > JAEUWI01. The sequence goes on along the minus strand of JBIJDL010000022.1, from coordinate 19,721 downwards.
TTCCGATGCGTAGCTGTTCTTCAGGTGTCGCGGGGCATCCGGCTTGCCCTCATGCACCAGCTTTTCCCACTGGAGCGTGCCCGTGGCGAGATCGAGGGCGTAGACCTTCCACTGGTGGATGGAATCCGGCGCGTCCTTGCGATCACCTCCGAAGTAGAGGCCCTTCTTCGGCTCCTCCGTCGGCCCCAGGCTCACCACGCTCGTAAGGAAGACCTGGTTGCCCCAAACCACCGGCGAGGACCAGCCGCGACCGGGGATGTCGGCCTTCCAGGCCACGTTCTCCGTCGCCGACCAGGTCGTCGGCAGCTTTTCACTGTCCAGCACGCCCCGCGAATCCGCACCGCGGAATTGAGGCCAGTTCTGGGCCTGCGCCGGCAGGATGTGGACGGCAGCAACGAAGAACAAAACACATGCAGTAAATACTCTCATTGCTATTCCCTCTTTCGGTAGAGTTCCATCGTCTGGCGATCAAATTTTTGTGTTCCGTGCCTAAACTCGCTCGTTACCACGGTCCTCCGTGGTAATGCGTACAGTTCCGCTTCTGCGGTACAGCGCGTGGGCAGTGATCTCAGCTATTGCTCAATGTGATTTACAAGGCTCCACGACTCATTCGATGAATAGACTTATACCTTCTCGTTCTAACTGACTTCGTCCCCAAAAAGCGCCTGACCACGTGATAGAATCTCGTCAATATGAGGTAAAAGAAAGTCTCGCTCTTCAACAACAGCTCTGACGAATGACTCCTCCGAAAAACCAGATGTCTTGGCTCGCTTGAATTTTTTTGGTCTCCCACTTCCTTTGTGAAACAAACTTCTGATGTACAATCTGCACTTTCTATCATTCGCCACTCGGTATCCGTTCGGCAACTTTCCGTCTTCCAATCGAACGACTAGGGAAAAGAACTGGAATTCATGCCAGTCTAGTTCCAATTCAATACCGATCCCAGTTCCTGCGTAAAATATTTTTGTGCAATAGCTCTTCACATCATATTGTGGCAAGCCAAAATCGAACTCTCTAATCAGGAAAAAATACTCGCTTGTCACGAGATCCGTTAGTTTTTCTCGTTGATCCATTACACTGATCCAATCTTGCCTCCCCACTTGCATTCGCATTGAGAGGTCAAGTTCACCGCCCTCGCGCTGTTCCGCAGAAGCGGAATGGAATGCATTACCACGGAGGACCGTGGTAACGAGGTAATGAGTGTATCCTCGCCCCTTACCCATCCGTGTCATCTGTGTAATCCGTGGTCAGCCCTATGCCAACAACTTCGTCACCACGTTCCCACCCACATCCGTCAGCCGGTAGTTTCGACCCTGGTGCCGATAGGTAAGTTTCGTATGATCCACCCCCAGGCAATGCAGAATTGTCGCTTGCAGATCGTGCACATGGATCGGATCGCGCACGACCTGGTAGCCCAGTTCGTCAGTCTCGCCGATGACCACTCCGCTCTTCACGCCGCCGCCTGCCATCCACATACTGAAGGAGAAAGGATGATGGTCCCGGCCTTCCTTGCCCGGCGTGTTGCCGCGCCGCACTTCGTTCATGGGCGTGCGGCCGAACTCCCCACCCCAGATGACGAGCGTCTCGTCGAGCATGCCCCGCTGCTTGAGGTCCCGAATAAGGGCCGCGCAAGGCTGGTCCGTCATGTCGCAGTTGATTTTGAGATTCACGTTCAAATCGGAATGGTCGTCCCAGGTGGAGTGGTACAACTGCACAAAGCGCACACCCTTCTCCACCATCCGCCGCGCGAGGAGGCAGTTCGTTCCGAAGGGTCGCGTGGTCTCCTGCTCCACGCCGTACATTGCGCGGGTCGCCTCGGACTCCGTAGAGAAATCCAAGAGGTCCGGCGCGGAGAGCTGCATGCGGAAGGCCATCTCGTAGGCCGCCACGCGCGACGCAATCTCCGCGTCGCCGGTCTCGGCCTGGTGCATGCGATTCAGATCGCCAATGGCATCGAGCCGCGCCCGCTGGGTCTCCCGACTCACCCCCGCCGGATTCGACAAATACAAGACTGGCTCGCCCACATTGCGAAAATTCACCCCACGATATTCCGAGGGCAGAAAGCCATTGGCCCAGTTGGCCGAGCCACCGTCGATCCCCTTGCCGGAGTCCGACGTAAGCACGATGAATCCTGGCAGATCCCGGCACTCGCTGCCAAGCCCGTAACTCACCCAGGACCCCATGGAAGGAAAGCCGAAACGCGGCACACCGCAGTTCATGATGAGCTGGGCCGGATCGTGGTTGCTCACGTCCGTGTGCATGGAGTGAATCATGCACAACTCGTCCGCCACGGTTGCCGTGTGCGGCAGATAGTCGGAGAATTCCATGCCGGTCGCGCCGTGCTTCGTAAAGGTGCGCGGACTCGCAAAAACCTGCGCCGTGCTCTTGATGAGCGGGTCATTCAACGAAGCCAGCATCTCAGCCGGGACGGGCGTCCCGTGGTACTTCGCCATCACCGGCTTGTGCGACACCAGATCGAGCTGGGAAGGCGCGCCAGCCATGAACAGAAAAATAACGTTCTTCGCCCGAGGCGCAAGGTGGCGCAGGACTGCCGGGGGCTGGGCCTCGCCCGCGCGCACCTCGCCCGCGAGCAACTGGTGCAGCGCGATGCTGCCCAGTCCGCACGCGGAATACTGCAGAAAACGGCGGCGGCTCTGAATCGCGTTGAAGTCGTGATGTTCCATGGCCCTTATTCCCTGGTGATAAATTCGTCGAGGTTGAGCACTACACTGGCCGCAATGACCCACGCCGCGCCCTCGGGCGTCCTGGGAATGGCGTCGTTCGCACCCGTGACGTCGGCAATGGCCTCTGTCTCCTGTGTGAAGCGCGCGGTCTCTTCGTCCAACAGTGCAAGCAGCCGTAGCTGCTCGGCGGGCGATGGCGGACGGGCGACGCTCGTTGCGAAGAGTTGCTTCAGACGCGTCGCACGATCGTCCGAGTCTGCCAGCACACGCCCCGCCAAGGCCTGGGCCGCCTCGAAAAATGTGGGGTCGTTCAGCAGATTCAGCGCCTGCAACGGTGTGTTCGATCGCTCGCGCCGCGTACACGATCGGTTTACATCGGGATAATCGAAGTTTACCAATTGCCCGAAGGGTGAAGTGCGCTGAATGAAGGTGTAGAGCGCGCGGCGGTAACGATTGGGGCCCTCGTCGGCCACCCATTTATTGTCGAAGCCCTGTTCCGTCACACTGTCGGGCTGGGGCGGACGCACACTGGGACCGCCCATCGTCGGATTGAGCAGGCCGCTCGTGGCCAGCGCCGCATCGCGCACCTGCTCCGCCCCCAGGCGCAGCCGGTTCTGCCGCGCGAGCAACATATTGCCCGGATCGCGCTCCGTAAGCTCGGGACGCGCATCGGAGCTCTGGCGATACGTTGAAGAGAGCACGATGGTCCTGATCAGCCCCTTCATGCTCCATCCCTGCCGTTGGAATTCAATCGCAAGCCAGTCCAGCAGATCGGGATGGCTCGGCAGCGCGCCGCGCACACCAAAATCACCCGAAGTGAAAACGATTCCCTTGCCGAAGAGCTCCTGCCAGATCCGGTTCACCGTCACCCGCGCCGTCAGGGGATTCTCCGGCGCCACGAGCCAGCGCGCGAGATCAAGGCGATCCGGCGCATTAGAAGTGAGCGCGGGAAGCGCGCCTGGAGTTCCGGGTGAGACCTGATCTCCCGGCACGCGGAAATCGCCCCGGATGAATAGTTGATTCGGGCGCGTCACGCGGCTAACGCGCATGGACTGCGCCCGGCTCACCCTGGGGAGCACCTGCTTGATTTCCTCGATTTGCTTCACCAGTTCCGGCACCTTCAACGCGACAAAGCGGTCCGGATTCACCAAATCGCCGCGGGCGAAAAAGTAATCCTCCAAGCGAAACTTTTCGTCCTTCGTGCGCTCCGGTACGGGCGTCTGCACGATGGAACAACCCTCCAATTGCCCCTCGCCCTCGCCGTTGCCATCGCCCTGCCCCCAGATCAGCCCCAGCACCTCCCACTGCCGATCCCACCGTGCATCGGGGCCGCCGGGATTGACCGCCGCCCACAACATCTTCGCCTCCCACTCGGCCTGGAGGGCCTCCAGCTCCGCCGCCACCGGCGCAAGCAGGGCCTCGCGCTTCGCCACGTAATCCGGCCACACCGCTGCCATCGCTTCCGCCTCCTTACCCAGCGGTGCATCGATATTCACTTCTTCGGCGTTGTTGAAGAAACTATAGAGCTGGAAAAACTCCTTCTGCGACACCGCGTCATACTTGTGATCATGGCATTGGGCGCATTCTACGGTGAGCCCGAGCCACACGGTGCCGATGCTCTTCGTGCGATCGATCACCTGGAGCGTGCGAAACTCTTCCAGGTCCGCGCCCCCCTCGCGATTGCTCAAGGTATTGCGCAGGAAGCCCGTGGCCATGCGCTGGTCGACCGTGGCATCGGGCAAGAGATCGCCCGCAAGCTGCTCGATGGTGAATTGCTCGAAGGGGAGATCCAGATTGAATGCCCCCACCACCCACTCGCGGTAACGCCACGCCGTCAGACGCAGAAAATCGGAAAGATAGCCATCGCTGTCGCCATACATGGCCAGGTCCAGCCACCAGCGTCCCCACTTCTCACCGTAGTGCGGCGACGCCAGCAATTCGTCCACCAGACGCTCGTAGGCCTCGGGACGGTTATCCAGCACAAAGCGCTCCACGGCGGCGGGCTCCGGTGGCAATCCCGTGAGATCAAAGTAAAGCCGTCGCACCAGCGTCCGACGCTCCGCCTCGGGCGAAGGTTGAATTCCCTCGGCTTCGAGTCGGGCGAGAATGTGCGCATCGATGGGGCCACGAATCCAGGAAGACAACGCGGCGGGCGGCGGTGTGGTCTCCACCGGCGGCGTGTAGGCCCAGTGCCCCTCCCAGGTTGCCCCGGCATCCAGCCACTGTCCGATGATTTCAATCTGTGCCGGGGTGAGGGACTTCCCCGAGCCCGCCGGCGGCATCTGATCGTCGTTCGTCGCGGTGATGTGTTGATAGACCGCGCTGGATGCCCGGTCGGCACCTGCGGGCCGTAGCCCGGACTCCAGGACCGCCTTGACACCGGCTTCTGTGTCCAGGCGAAGATCCGCCTTCCGTGAAACGCGGTCCGCCCCGTGGCAGTTGAAGCAGTTCTCCGCAAGAACGGGCAATATATCGCGGGAGTAGCGGATGGCATCGGCGTTCGCGCAAAGCGAGAACACCGCAGACAGGATCGCAGCAGAACAATATCTGTAGACACCCATGCAATCGCACCTCGAACTCAGAGCCCCCTGTTCCGCAATCACGCACCTCACGCAGCGGAGTGGAATGCCAGTATAGGGCGGTGCTCGCAAGGGTTCAAGAGAGACCGAGCGCGTCGCACCGGCCCGAATTCAGGCTGTACCCGCAGATTACAAAAAAAATTCGTGCCCATCCGTGCAATCCGTGGTCAGAATTTTTTACCACGGATGAACCGGATGGGCACGGATGCAATACGAGTTTGCACGTGTAGTCGCGGTTATTCCGCCACATCCTGCTCCACAAAAATCAGCCCTTCCACATCGAAGCCGCTCTCCTCCGCCTGCGCCAGCAGTGCATCGATCGTCTCCTGATCAAGTTGCGGCGTGCGCGAAAGTATCCAGAGGAAGTCATAGCTCGGCCCGGCCACCATTGCGTACTGGTAGTTTTCCTTGTCCAGAGCGATGACGTGATAGCCGCCGTAGAAAGGCCCGAAGAAGGACACCTTCAGGCTGCCCACCGTCGGATCGCCCTGAAACAACGCCTTGCCCACGATGGTGTCTTCGCTGCCATCTTCCTTTACGCCGAAATTCTCCACCTTCACGCTGCCGTCGTCCTGCAGGGTGTAGGTGGCCGTCACCTGGCTTAAACCCCGCTCGAAGGAGTGATCGAGACGGTAAATCTCATACCACTTGCCCATATAGCGCTCCACCTCGAAGCCGTTCACAGGCTCGAGATCGCCCGGAAGTCCAAGACAGCCGGAAAAGGAGATGGTGCTGAGAATCGCAAGCAAGAAGTGTCGCATAACTTACCGCCTTATCATTTTTCGCGTATTTCGAAACGCGATGGTTGCTAAAAGTTTAACTTTCACGTACACTAAGTATAACCATCTGTCTATAATTTGTCAAACCTTAAAACCCTCACTCTTAGACAGGAATGCTGTGTCTGATTCGACCCGTTCTAATTTAGCGCCCGATGTGCTCCTCACCGGGGCCTCGGGCTATATCGGCGGTCGCCTCGCCCGCCGCTTCATGGCTGCTGGGGTACCCCTGCGCTGCATGGGGCGCCATGCCGACACGCTGGCGAAGCGCCTCGGCCCCGGCGCTGACGTGGTCCAGGCCGATGTTGCCCGGCGGGAAGGACTCGACGCGGCCCTCGCCGGGACTAAGACCGCCTATTACCTGATCCACGCCCTGGACGAGCGGGGCGACTTCGAATCGGTGGAACTCGCAGGTGCCCGCAACTTCGCGGAAGCCGCCCGGGCCGCCGGCGTGGGGCGAATCATCTACCTCGGCGGTCTTGGCTCGGGCGGCAGCACGAGCTCCGCCCACATGCGCAGCCGGGAGGCCGTGGGGGAAGCCCTCCGCGAATCCGGCATCCCCACCATCGAGTTCCGCGCCTCCGTGGTCATCGGCGGCGGCAGCCTGTCCTTTGAAATGATCCGCGCCCTCGTCCGCCGACTCCCCGTCATGATCGCCCCCACCTGGGTGCGGATGGAGGCCCAACCCATCGCCATCGACGACGTGCTGGCCTATCTGGACGAAGCCCGCACCCTCCCCGTGGACGGACACCGCATCTACGAAATCGGCGGCGCGGACGTCCTCTCCTATCAGGACCTGATGCTGGCCTATGCGAGATCCCAGGGGCTCAAGCGGCGCATCATCAATGTGCCCTTCCTGACGCCGTGGCTCTCCAGTCTCTGGCTCGCCCTGGTGACGCCCCTCCTGGCCCGTGTCGGACGGAAACTCATCGCAAGCATCTGTGTGGCCAGCGTTGTCCGTGATGATCGGGCCCTCGCCGACTTCTCGGTCCGGCCCATGGGGATTGAAGAGGCCATCGCACGGGCGGACCGGGAAGAGAAGGAAGCTTTGCTCGCGAGCCGCTGGACCGATGCTGCCTCCGCGTCCGGACCAACCGCCCAACACGACGGCAAGCGCTTCGGCGCACGAATCATTGATGAGCGCATCGAGGTGAGCCCTGCCTCACCAGCCCAGGCTTTCCTGCCCATCCAGCGTATCGGTGGCGCGACCGGCTGGTACTACGGCACGCCGCTGTGGCGATTGCGCGGCCTCATCGACAAGGTTCTCGGCGGTGTGGGTCTCGGTCGGGGCCGACGTCATCCGGAGGAGATCATCGTGGGCGACACGGTGGATTGGTGGCGCGTGGAGGCCATTGAACCCGGCGCCCTGCTCATCCTTCGGGCCGAAATGCGCCTCCCGGGCCGTGCCTGGCTCCGCTTCGATGTCTCGCCTGCGGACGACGGCAACGGCTCGGTGATTCGCCAGACGGCCATCTTCGATCCCGATGGCATTCCGGGGCTCCTCTACTGGTATGCCCTCTACCCCATTCACGAGTTCATCTTCGCGGGCATGTGCCGGAATATCGCGCGGGCGGCAGAGAAGGTCAGCCCGCACGTTTGATCTTGCTGTCCGGTCCCTCAAATCGCTATCACACAAATATTGCGCGACAAGCCCCTTGAGGCGCATGCTTTCTATGTAGTTTTCTCGTTGTACTCCTGATCGCGGCCCTGCTGCGAGCCGCGTCGCGTGACGGGTCCGGGAACCGTAACGGGGAGATCCCTCCATGAACGCTTCGGGGAACGCCGCGATTCCGTCCACGCATCGCGCGACCACCAATCCACGCCCTTGCCATCGGACAGTCCTGGCCCTGCTGCTGATACTGTTGTTGCCCCACGCCGCCTTCTGCTTTTCGCCCGCCGTTGACACCAGCGGCCCCCTTACCGCGCGCATTGAAGGCCCCGCCACGGTAAACGAGACCGGCGTACCGCTCCCCCTGAAGCTCGTACTGACGAATACGGGCAACGCGCCCCTCCAGGGCACCGCGCGCTTCGCTGTCATCGATGACTGGATCGTCACGCCCGAGAGCGCCCAGTCCTTTGTCGTCAATCCGAACGCGGAGATCGCCCTCGACTTTTCCGTGGTCGCGGGCCCCAGTACCCTCGGCGCGCTCTATCCGATTCACGCGTATGTCGATGCACGCGCGGGCGACGTCACGCTCCAACTACACCCGATACTCGTTCTCAAGACCACCGTTCCAAATCCGTCCGTCCCCACCCCCGCCATTCCCTGGCAGGCCATCGCCATTGCCCCCGATTCGGAGAACGAACTCGGCTACGCCGCCATGTCGCGCGTGGTGATTCACGTGAACGGCGAGGAACCGAGGATCATGCCCATGGGATGGCGCGGCACCGATCCGGCCTCCTTTGGAACCGTCACGACCGAAGGCGAGATCCATCGCGGTGACCTGCGCATGGCCACAACCATGCATCCCCCCTGGCGCGACGGCCACACCGGAAGCCTGCTCACCGAGACGCCCCTCGCCCTGCCCGACACGGGCCCCCTCCGGCTGCGCTTCGCCGTAGCCATTCGCGACCATAACGTGGAAAAGAACGAGCCGGCAAGCGATGGCGTTACCTTCCGGGTGCGGGTGCTGCCCTTGAATACGCCCGAAAACGCGCTGGGAGAAATCGTCTACGAGCAACACACGGCCTCAAAACGCTGGCAAGACGCCGAGGTCAATCTGGATGCCTTCGCGGGCCAGGAAATTCGGCTCCAGTTCGAGGTACATCCTGGCCCCAGAAACGATCCAACCTGCGATCAGGCCCATTGGGCGGAGCCGGTACTGATTGCGGGCACTCCCGGAACGGGCGAAGCCACACTCGCACCATCGCGAGAACTGGGGATCATCGAACGCAACGGTGCCCGCTACACTGTGAGCGTCCGACCGGGCGCGCGCGGACTGCTGGACGCCGAAATCACCTTTGCCTCCGGGGACAGCAAAATCTCCTTCTCCGGCTTCAACGCTCAGGTGCTGGGAATTCCCGTCTCGAAACCCCACGTGCTCTGCCCTCTTGTAAACGTCGTGGAAGAAGCCTGCGCGGGCTACAAGGTCCGCCACACCTTCCAAAGCGCTCTGGGGCCCTTTGAACTGCTCGGCGAACTTCGTGTCGAAGACGGTGCCCTGAAGGCTCAGTTCCAGCTCGAGAATACCCCGGCACCGATGCCCTGGCAAGTAACTACCTTGGAAGACGTGGCCGCGGGACCGTGGAGCACCGCCATCACGCGGGTCTACGCCGGTCAGGGCAACGTGCTCGTCAATCCGGAAGCCTTCTCGCTGGGATTCGACGGGCACCAATTGGCCACGTCCTTTGTCGGATTCGATTTCGCCAACGGCATGGCCATCGTCCAGGCCAGTGACGCGCCGCCCCTGCGACTTGAATACGTCCCCGCGACACGAACGGCCTCGCTCCACGTCGCGGATACCCAGACGGTGTGCTACGTCCCCGGAAAAAGCGCCTGGGAAGCCGCACTCGCCTGGCGCGATATCGATCCGCGCAAGGCGGCCGGGGGCGTTGCCGACGCATCGGGACGCTTTGTCTTCGATCTCTGGGGCGGCAGTTACGCTCAGCAGCGCGACAACCTCCAACGGGCCTTTCAATACGGCCTCACCGACGCCATGGTGGTGTGGCACAACTGGCAGCGCTGGGGCTACGACTACCGCCTTCCCGACATCTGGCCGCCCAATCCCGAAATGGGCACGGAGGCCGAGTTCAACGCCCTGGCCGATTTCTGCCGGCAGCAGAAAGTCATTTTCGCGCCTCACGACAACTACATCGACTTCTACCCCGACGCGGACCAGTTTTCCTATGACGCCATCGCCTTCTGGCAGGGAGGCGCCCCCATCGCGGGCTGGCTCAACGAGGGCCGGGGCTCCCAGGCCTACCGCTGGCGGCCCGACCGCGTGCGGCCCTTCCTCGAAGCCAATCTGGCCCATATCCGCGACGGCATCGCCCCCACGGGCTTCTTCATCGACGTGTGGTCTTCCATGGGCCCCCATGCCTACTGGACCCGCGACGGCGCGTACTACACCGCAACTGAAACGCGTCAGATCTGGGGCGACGCCTTTGCCTGGATCCGCGACTACCTCGGCAACAACGCCCCCCAGATATCCGAGAGCGGCCACGACCAGCTCATCGGCTGGCTCGACGCGGCGCAGACCAATCACCTGCGCGTGGACACGGAGGCCAAAGACTGGACGACCTGGCGCATAGCCTGTGACGACGCCGAACGCGTTCCCTGGATGGACGCCGTCCACCACGACCGCTTCGCCCTCCACGGCGCGGGCTACGGAAACAGGTATGCCGGCGGTCTCGATCCCGATCTTCACGGCATCTACAGCGACGACTACATCGTCACCGAGGTCATGACCGGTCACCCCGCCATGGTCGACAACGCCTTCGGGCGGGACGTCGTGCGGAAGTACTGGCTCCTCCAGGACCTGATGCGCGACCTCGCCCTGCGACGCATCGAATCGGTGGACTTCGTAGACGGCGACATCCACCGCCAGCACATCCGCTGGGACAACGGCACCGACGTCTGGGTCAATCGCGGCAAGTCCGACTGGGATGTCGAGGGTCACCAACTGCCCCCCTTCGGTTTTCTGGCGCGGAGTACCGAGGGGGAAGCCGCCATCGAACGCATCGATGGAATCATCACCGACTGGGCCCGCGGAAAGGATTCGCTCTTCGTCAACGCACGGCCCGACGTTTCCGATCGCCTGCCCATTAGCGTGAGGGCCGATGCCGCCCCGCTGAATAGAGATGCCTTCACGCTCACCCTCCACTGGAACACCGATCGCGGCACGCCCGCACCCATGCGCATCTTCGTACATTTTCGTGATCAAAAGGGCGCCATCCAGTTCCAGGGCGACCACGACAGCCCCGCGCCGACCACCGAATGGAAAGGCGCCTTCGACACGTCCTGCACGCTACAACTGCCCCAAAGCGCCCGGCCCGGCGACACCTTCGACGTACGCGCCGGTCTCTACAACCCGGAGACGGGTGCACAATCGCGCATCGCGGATACCCAGGATGGCGACCGAAGTGTCCAACTCGGCACCCTGACCTTCACCGGCACCGATGCAACGGTCACAGGAATCACCTGGACACCCACGGTGCCCGACAATTCCGAAGAACCCCGACTCGCCCGACTTAACCCCACCGGCAAAGCCATTCAATTCGGTGCCGTCACCACCACGGGGGCCTGCAGGATCGCGCGCGACGCCAACGGGATCACGGTGCGCCCACTGCCGGGAAGTCCCGCCTTCACGTTGCGCATCGAGTGGCCAAAGCTCCCCTGGACACTACCCCTCTCCGCTCAGGTGGAAGCCATCGGTCAGGAAGGTCAACGGCTGAGCCTGGAGGCCGTCCAACGCGAGGGCGACACGCTCGTCCTGACCTGCCAGCCCGAGGTTTTTGAATATCGACTGGTGCCGTAGAATCTACCGAAGAAGGCTCAGTTAACCGACAATTAGAGTCCTCATATCGACGGAACTGCAACTGTTCAGAGCCCCACCCCGGTCACCCTCAGGGTCTGCGGGTGCCACCCTCAAAGGGAGGAGCGCAGCGGGGGAACTTTGTGGGTGAGGGGACTACAACACGGCAAGAAACACTTAACACCAATCCACGTACATCTACAGCCTTCAGCCCGGTAAAGCACCCAGCGGTTTCTTCTAAGGCCCCCCGCCACCGGCGGTCACGACTTGTGGGTGAAAGCATTCCACCAAGCGAGAATTGCACAGCCCGAATACCAGTCCCCACACCCACAAACTCCATCGCTACGCGATTCCGTTTGAAGGTGACACCCGAACCAAACCCTTTATTTCCCGAGAACACACCTTGACGTTAGTGCCATGAGTATTTCGCTCGGCAACTACTTCTTGGCGGCGACTTCCGTCTCCACGTTCCGATAATCCTGCCAGATGCGGCCATACTTTTGCATGGGGATGGGCCCACGTGGGTTATGGTTGTAGATGTCCGTTCCCCGGCAGTGGTAGGTCTTGAAGTTGGGGTTCACCGACAGATCGCACTTCACGTTGGTCTTGGAGTAGCGAATCGTAAAACCAATGCGGGAGCGGTCCGAGTTGTTGCCGAGGGAGCCGTGGATGATTTTGTCGTCGTGGATGGAGATCTCGCCGGGCTTCAGGTTCAGGTAGACCATGGAGCTTTCTTTGTACTCCGCCGTCTCGCAGCGCAGGGTGAGCTCGGAATTCGTATCGGCGTCCTGCGTGTGCTGAATGATGCCGCCGAGATGGGATTTGGGGATGACGCGCATGGCCCCGTTCTCGACATCGCTTCCGTTGAAGGAAAGCCACACCGTGCATGATTCTGGCGGCGTGAGTGGCCAGTAGTAGGAGTCCTGATGCCAGTCCACGGTGCGGGGGCTGTGGGGATCTTTGATGAAAAAGCTGCTGGCCCACATGTAGTAATCCGGCCCGATGAGGTCCTCCACGTAGTTCAAGATCTGCTCGTTCATGCAGATATCAAAGAGGAAGGTGCTGTTCTGGTGCCACTCGCGAATTTCCAGGGGCTTCTCATCGCCCTCAAGCAGCGCGAGGATCTCCTTGATACCCGTATTCAGATCGGCCACGCCCGCGTCGTCATAAATCGGCGGCAGGTCCTTGATGTAGCCGTTTTCGTGGTAGAAGGCGATCTGTTCCGGTGTAAGGCGACTCAAGCTCATGACAACTCTCTCCTGGGGTGGGGCCTGGGACTGCCTCGCCAGCATAGCGGATCCCCGGAGGCCGGTCAATCCCGGCAGAATTGATCAAACGCCAAGTATCAAGGTCGCGGTACTGCGGGAAGAATTCCACGCGTCTCGTTCATGCCCCGAAGACGCCGTGACGCGTATGCACCAGATCTGGAAACACCAGCGCCGGAACGGCGGTAGCGAGACGACGTTCCGCGATCTCATACAGGATGTCCCGATAGTCAATGGTCACGGCCAGATCCTGTCCCTCGAAGCGCTGCTCCACGGCGAGCCCCGGCCAGTCGGCGAGCACCCTTCCCCCCTGCACGGCGCCGCCCAGCACCATCATGATGCCCCCGTGTCCGTGATCGGTCCCCTTGCTGAGGTTCTCATCCACCATGCGACCAAACTCCGACATGACCACGAGGGTGACCCGGTGCTCGGAGCCCGCGATGATATCCGCGTGGAACGCCGCGAGAGCCTCGGCCAGACCGCCCATCAAAGCGGCCATGCCGCCATCGAGCGCGCCCTGTTCTTCGTGCGTGTCCCACCCGCCGAGATCGACCGCGATCGCCTCCACCCCCACGTCGCCCCGGATGAGCGCGGCCGAAGACCGAAGCGCCAGCCCGATTTCCGATTCGGGGTAGACCGCACCGCCGCCCGGCGCATAGGCGTCGATATTGAGGCGCTCCAACAACGCAATTGTCTCGCTGGTTTTCGCCGCAGACGACTTCAGCGGCTCGTCGGTCCCACTGTACATGGCGAGCATCGCCGCAAGCCGCGCATCGGCGGAGTTCTCATCGCCCGGAAGTTGAAAGGCCGCGGGGTCGGGTATCGGCAGGGCAAGGGGACTCCCCGCGAGGGTACGCTGCAATGCCGGCGCCATGCCCACGGCGCGCAGCACGGGATCGGTGCCCGGAGGCGCTGTGTGGAAAAGATGGCGCCCGAGCCAGCCCGTGGCCAGCAGCGGATCGCGCGCCTTGCCGACCTCCATGAAGTGCATGGCGTCGAAGTGCGAGCGCGTGCCGTCGTTCATGCCGCAGGCATGGACCAGCAGCAGATGCCCCGCACCAAAGGGCTCCATGAGCGGACCCATGGCGGGTGCAAATCCAAAGAAGCCATCCAGATCGAGCGCTCCCCCGGCGCTGGCGTCGGGCGGTGCAATAGCGAGACTGGGCCGCGCCGCGTAGTAACCCGCATCCCCGAATGGCGCGATCACGGAAAGTCCATCGCAACCGCCGCGGAGAAAGAGCGACACGATAATGTCGCGTCCGGCGACATCGTCCTGGGCATAGGCCACACGGGGTAACCACACCGGCCCCGCCGCCATGGCCATCGCGGCGGCACCCGCGCCGAGAAACTGGCGGCGGCTGAGCGCCCGATACTCATCACACCCTTTGCTGCATTTCAGTACCATTTCAATTCTCCCGCATGGTGGTCAATACCACTGAAATTCCGCCGAGCCTATGGCGAGTGAGAGGGCCTCCACCCGGCGAAACAGATCGAGGGGCGCCGGGGCCAGAAAATCCGCCAGGGCCGCGCGGTGATCGGCAGGCATGGCATGGTGAAAAAAGTCGGCATCTATTCGGTCGAGAAAACTCTCCAGATCCGGGGCTTCCCTGTAGGGCGTCCAATCCAGATCCACCGCGTCTTCCTGGTAAACAAGCCAGATACCGTAGGTCCAGCGGGGCATGAGGTAGCCGCCCCAATAGGCCAATGAATCGGGATACCCGTTGGGCGGCGCCCAGTTGAAGGGAAGATGCTCCATGGTTCCAATGATATACGCCAGTTCGTCGTAGCGCTTGATCGTTCCGGGGCGTGCGCGCAGTGCGGACAGGGCGTAGTGATACGGACGCTTCAGCTTTGGCTGCGCCTGCATCAACCAGTCTTCACGCAGCACCACGCGCAGCATGGCCTTGATATCGCCGTCGGTATCCAGATAGGCCCCGGCAATCTCCTCCACGAGGGCCTCCGGCGGATCGTAGCCCCAGAAATGCACTGCAAGCTTGCGCCCAATGAAGCGCGCTGTCATCGAGGCCACGGCGGGATCCAGCGACAGAATATCCAGCACATCCTCTCCGTCGACCATGCCGCGACCGGCGGCGAGGCGCTTTCCCAGCACAACCTTCTCCTCGAAATCATGCAACTCGGGATAGAACTTGAAACTGCCGAAGGACGCCGCGTTGATGTTGTAGTCGATCGACCAGCCCGTCAGTGCCCGGGCGACCTCCTGTACATCCTCCTGGGAGAAATTGTCCACGCCCACCGTGTGCAGCTCCATGAGTTCCCGTGCATAGTTCTGATTTGGCGCGCCCACCTGGCTGGAAGCATTGTTCAAATAGAGCAGCATGGCCGGACTCTGGGCACTGGCCCGAAGCAGTGCAGGAAAGGTGCCGAGGGCGTGACGGCGGATCACGTCCCGGTCATCGAGGGGCTTTAAGAGCTGCTGCGCTTCCGCCTCGAAGAAAATGTTGAAATGGTCCGACCAGAACTCAACCATCCGCTCAAACAACTGACGCCGGCTGTACGCCCCACGAAGAAAGGTCGCCGCATAAAACTCGTAGATGGCCGTCGTGTCGCCCTGCTCCAGCGCACGCCAGCGCCTCAAGGGCGAATCGTCCAGCGTGGGAAAGCGCGCCAGGCCGCGCTCCACGGGCCCGTCGTCGATGGCAAGGTAATCAAGCTGATACTCCAGATATGCGCTGTAGCCCAGATCGAGGGCGCGCACCGCCTCTTCGCGATTGATTCCGAAAGACACCCGCGCCACGAGCCGCTTCAGATTCTCCGGCAGCACCGGCATCAGCCCGTCGGGGTTGAAGGGTTCTGGAGCCGGGCACCCGGCCAGAAGACTGGCCACGGCCGCCGCCGAAGGAGCGCGGAGCGAGCGGACGGATTCGCTACAGGCCGACCAACTACCGGATGCTCCACCGGACGGAGGGCTCTCAGCCATGGCGCTTGCGGACTTTGCTGGAGTTGGCCCCGCCACCTCGTCAATCTCAATGGGTGCGGCACAGTCAGTCACGTCGAAATCCTCGCGTCGATGAATACTTGGCAGACAAGTTCTGGCTGTAACTACACCGTCATCGCGGAAGAGGTTACACCACGAAAATTTGCAACGCTTCCGTGAAGGTAGTCGCATGTGCCATGAATTTCACTTCCGGAACCCAGAATCGCCTACATGCCCCCACGGTGACAACAATAGATCAATCAAAGGCGACAACTTCTTGCCCTACCTGAACACCCAACAGGGGAAGGTAAGCATCGCTTCAATACGGGAAGCGAGGCGACAATCTGGAAATCATCGAATTCCTCACAGGGTATCCCGGAAAAGCAAACACAGCACGTCGTGGCATGAATTTTGCAAGAATGATCACGCCCATTTGCGAGTTGGGCAAGTGAACTTATTCCCTTCGTGGCAGCATGCCGGTGGGCTCCACGTTGCGAAACCTCGGCCGGAAGGAAAAACGGGCAATGAGAGCATTAAAGCATGCGGCGATGGGAGTTGCTGCGAGTATCGCGATGGGAGGAATGGGATCCGCCCACGCCACCATCCTCACGTTCGATATCGACAACAGCAGCATCGGACTCACCATCAACGGTGCCTACGGCGATGGTGTCACCGCGCTGACGGACGGAATCGGAAGCTATGGCGAAGCCGGTGAAGGATTCACTGGCAATGTCGACGTGGACTATGGGCCTGGATCGCCACTCTTCTGGACTACGGGGTACAGTGACTTGGTCAACGTCATGTACGAACAAGAGAATTCGGGCGAATACCTGCAATTGACCCTTACGGCCGACGCCGGATACGAAGTCCTGCTTTACGATTTCGATCTGGGAAGCTGGCTTGGCGACTATGCCGTCCGCTCCGTACGCGTTACCGACGAAACCAACGCCGTCCTTTACGAATCTCTGGCGGACACCCTGCTGCTCTCCGCACACAGCGCATACGATTTCAACACGCCGCTGAGCGGCCAATCCTTGACCATTACCGTCGACCAATTGGGTCTGGCCACAGCGTCCGACAATATCGGTATCGACAATGTTCGATTTGGGCAGACGCAAACAACGCAACCAATACCCGAACCGGCCACGGTGACGCTGCTGGGCCTGGGTATTGCCGCACTGATTGGGCGCGCGCGCCGCAAGCAGTCCTAACACAAACGCTTCAACACCACGCAAGTCCCGCGCGAAATCAGGCTTATTTCGCGGGGGATTTCTATTTCCGCCCCAGGCGCTTCTTCAATTGCGCCTCGTGAAGATTCGCGGGCTGCAGGTCGCCGGGCGCGATGACCTCGATCCATCGGCCGTCTGCCGCAGTAGCACTGCCCGCCGCGCTTGTAAGCCCAACGAAGTTCATGGACCACGGACCCCAGTCGTCTCCCGGCAGCGCGAAGGGCCTCGCCGCGCGAATATTCCAGAAGGTGCCCCGGGCGGCGCAGTGCGCCCCCAGCGCCTCACCGCCGCCGGAGCGCCAGATTTCCGTGCCCGCACCCACGTCGATGTTCGTGTAGAGATTCTCGTAGGGCACATTCCGGTGGTGGTCGAAGGAGAGGTTGAGGCCCCGACCATTGGAGTACACATTTCCTGTGCTGCCGCTCACGCAGAGGTCGTGAATGAACTTGCTCTGAAAGTCGAAGTTCGTGCAGACATTGTCGTTGCCCAGAATCACCGCGTGATGCCCCTGGGCCTTCCGCCCGGCAATAGCGGGCTGTTCGGGCTCGGGCGCGCGCTCCGACGTGAAGGAAATGCCATCGACCGTGTTGAAGCAGCCCGACACAAACACGCCGCTGTCCGCGTTGTGGATATGGACATTGCGCACCCAGCAGTGCGACGTGCCCGTCAGCGCCACGGCGTTGTAGCCCAGCTCGGTGAAGTGGCCGCCGTAGGGCGTGTTGGGAAATTCGAAGCGGATGCCTTCAACACCGGACTCCGTCACGGTCGGCGCGAAGCGATACACAGCGGGCTTCCAGGCCTCGTTCACATCAAAGCGCAGCGGTCGGTCAATCTGGAGCGTCGCTCCGTCTATCGAAACGATGCGCGCAACGAGAGACGCATGGGTCCGTCCATTCAACTTATCCAGACTCGTGCGCGGATCGTCGGAATAGAGATGGCGGGCGAGGCTGTTTTCTGCGTCGTCCTCCTGACGGATTTCGATCTCCTGCCCCACGCTGAAGGGCGCGGGATCGTCCACCGTCACCGCATGGCCCCCGCGCGATGCCGCTGCTGAAATGCCCGCAAGCCGCTCGCTCTGGTAGTCGCCCCGTATCGTGATGAAGCCGCCCGACCACGAATAGTTCGACGTGGGTCGCCCGCTCGTCGTCGCCCCCCAGTTGGGGACAATGTCATTGAGCGGCGTGGGAAAGTACAGCACCGTCTTATCCGGCCCCTCACCCCGGATAACGATGTTGGGCTTGTCGATGGTCAAGGGCTTCGTGATGAAGTAGCGTCCCTCGGGAATCAGCAGCACGCCCGACTCCATCGCCGCCATTGCTCTAACGAACGCATCGCTGTCGTCCGCCACCCCATCGCCGACAGCCCCGTAGTCCCGCACATTGTGCGTCACCACGGGATCGGGCAACTCCGCCTCGCCACGACGATAACCGGCAAAGGAGAAATCGGGAAGGCGGCTATCGGAAGACCAGCGCTCCCCAGAAATCCCCCAGAGCGCGGACGTCTCGGCGAATGTGGCGAGTGTAAAAAGGGCTCCCAGCGCGCACGCGAAGAGACTTGTAAGAAGTTGAAATAGGGGTTTTCCTGGGGACATGAAAGATTCTCTCGTGGATGCGTTCACAAATGCGTTCAACTATTCCGCTCGATTATCGTTTGGCCGGCTTCCTGCGCACCCGGCATTGTATCCGCATCGATAGCCTGTTTTGCGAAGCGGACCGCGGCGGCGCGGTCCCCGCGCGTCTCGGCGCATTCCGCGAGGCCAATGGCACTCCACGGATAGTCCTTATTGACGTTTCTTGACACTTCAAAGTGGCGCGCGGCGGCTTCATGGTTGCCGTCTCGAAGGAGGGTCATTCCATAGATATGATTTGTATAGTAATGGTCCGGAGAAATCTCAAGCGCCTCGGCGGCCCGGCGGCGAATCTCTTCTCCCTGCGGGTACTTGCTGGCCACGGCAGCGTAGACGTAAGCGCGCATATTGTTGTACTGGAGGAGGTCGTCAAAATTGGTGCCCTCGTGGTAGGTGTCTCCCAGCGTGCGGTATAGAGTCTCGGCCTCGGCAAAGCTGTCGCTCTCGCCCAGGAAGAAGGCCGCATTGGTCATTAACAGCGGATCACCCGGGTTGCGCTCCAACTGACCGATATAGGGCTCCGCCCATTCCCGCTTCTTTTCCGAGGTCGAAAGTGCCCGCTCATGCGCCGGGCTCCGGTCACCCATCTGGCGCTCCGCCTCCCGCTTTACTATCATAATAAGGGGGAACTGGGGACTCAACGCTTCGCACTCGGCCAGCACCGCATCCACCGACTCCCAGGAACCGCCCCACTTTGGCAGTGCGCCCGTCATGCGACCGATCCGCGCGGAGAGCGACAGGGGTTGGACGGCAACAGCCTGTGCATAATATCGCTCGGCCTGCGCCTGCCCCTCGTCCATATATCGCGAAATGGTACCCATGCTGCCGAAGACTTCAGGATCTCGATCAAACATTTCTAACGCCGCATCAAGATCTGCCCGCGCAAGCTCCATTTCTTTTCGCATTCGACCCCATGACCCGGAGGAAACCGTGATGGCGTAGCCGTCGCCTCGATAGTACTGGCCCATCCGGATACGAAACATGCCTCGGATCATTCTGGCGCGATAGGAATTCGGCATGGCCCCTACCCACTCGTCCAGCACGGCGAGCATGTGCTCCGGATCATATCCGCGCTCTAAACTGCTCGTCGTCGCCACGTATCTTGAATACAGGTGGCCTTGATAGGGGTCCGCTGACTTTGCAAACTGCGCC
>JBIJDL010000635.1:0-3407 GCA_044344195.1 Candidatus Hydrogenedentales bacterium | reverse complement strand
GCATGATCGGGCAGGGCATTTCTAACGTCACCATTGCCAGCATCATCAACAATATCGCCAGCCCGGACTACCTGGTACACAACGTGCTGTACGCCGTGATGATCATCTTCTTCTCCTTCTTCTACACCGCTATCACCTTCAATCCGGTTGAGCTTGCGGATAACATGAAGAAGTACGGCGGCGTTATCGTGGGCGTGCGTCCAGGCAAGGCCACGGCCGACTACCTGAACCGCGTGATGACCCGTATCACCCTGGTGGGCTCCCTGTTCCTGACGGCGGTTGCCCTGCTCCCTTCGGTGGTGTATGTGGTGCTGAACGTTCCGGATTGGACCATCGTACAGTTCTTCGGCGGCACCAGCCTCCTGATTCTGGTCGGTGTAGCGCTGGATACCATCAAGCAGATCGAACAGCACCTGACCATGCGCCACTACGACGGATTCTCGGGCAAGAGCGGCGGACGCATCCGGTCACGCCGCGGCGGTTGACGGGGTTCCTGAGCCCGTCGAAATGAAAGTTAAATCCGAGCGAGACTTTTGTTAGTCCGTTAGTGTACAATACCTGCCGTTTGACCCAAAGGGATATCGGGAGGAGTTCCACCACCCAAAAAGGGACGCGGCCCGGTGGGCCGTGTTATGTAGCGATGATTTCGGTCCGTAGCGAACGGGAAATTGACCTTCTTCGGGAGGCCAATCAGATAGTGGCCCGGGTGCATGACACCCTGCGCGCGCTGATCAAGCCCGGTATCACCACGGCCGAGTTGGACGTTGCAGCCGAGGAGATTATTCTGGAGGCGGGTGCCAAACCGGCCTTCAAGGGATACCACGGTTATCCGGCGTCCACCTGCATCTCGGTGGACGAAGTTATCGTGCATGGGATTCCCGGCGACCGTGTCATCCGCGAGGGTGAGGTGGTCAGCATAGATGTTGGTGTGGTTTACAAAGGTTATTTCGGCGATGCCGCCGTCACCTGGCCCTGTGGCGAGGTGGACGAAGGTCGGCGGAAGCTGTTGGAAACTACGGATAAGGCGCTGGCGCAGGCTATCATGGCCGCTGCGGCTGGCAACTATCTGCGTGACATCGGGCGGGCCGTGGAAGCGGTGTGCAGCCCGATGAATTACGGCATTGTACGGGATTTTGTCGGCCACGGCATCGGTACTTCGATGCACGAGGAGCCGCAGATACCGAATTTCGACACGGGCCAGAAGGGCCCTCGGTTGAAGGCGGGGATGGTGCTGGCGATAGAGCCCATGGTGAATCTGGGCACTGAAAAAGTGAAAGTATTGAAAGACGGTTGGACCGCGGTAACCGCGGATGGAAAGCCGAGCGCGCATTTTGAACATAGTATCGTGGTGCGCGAAGGTGGTGGCGAGATATTGTCGGATTCCAAGATAAACATCTGGGGACAACAGAAGGCGTCGTAGTCAGGCGGCCGTTGCACTTCACGTGCGCGCCCCAAGGAGAATGAAAATGAAAGTGCGCAGTTCAGTAAAAAAGATTTGCGAGAAATGCAAGATAATCCGGCGACACGGCCGGGTCCGGGTCATCTGTGAGAACCCGAAGCATAAACAGCGTCAGGGTTAAACTGGCGCGGCCCCCCCTGCCGTACAGCGTTAATTAGGAGATATACAGAAATGGCTCGAATTGTAGGCATAGACCTTCCCCGTGAGAAGCGGGTAGAGGCCGGGTTACAGTCGATTTATGGCATCGGCTTGACTCGGGCACGCCAGCTTCTTGAGAAGACCGGCATCAGCCCGGACACGCGCGTCCGCGATCTGACCGACGAGGAAGTGAACCTGCTTTCGTCGACGATCCAGGCAACCGTCAAGGTGGAAGGCGACCTCCGCCGCGAGATTTCCGCCAATATCAAGCGCCTCATGGAAATCAACTGCTACCGCGGCCAGCGCCACAAGAAGGGCCTGCCCGTTCGCGGCCAGCGGACGAGCACCAACGCCCGTACCCGCAAGGGCCCTCGCAAAATGGCCGTGAAGAAGAAATAATACGACTGCCAGTTAACCTTGATGCCAAAGGAGGCACCGTCACGTGGCGAAAGAAAAACGTAAGACCAAAAACAAAAAGCGCCGTGTAACCCTGAGCGTTACTTCAGGTGTGGCACACATTCAGGCGACTTTCAACAATACGATCGTGTCCATCACCGACCCGCAGGGCAACGTCATTGCCTGGTCTAGTGCCGGGCAGGTGGGCTTCTCCGGTTCCCGCAAGAGCACGGCCTTCGCCGCTCAGTTGAGCGCGGAGCAGGCGAGCCAGAAAGCGCTGGAACTGGGCCTTAAGGAAGTGCGGGTCTATGTGAACGGCCCCGGTGCCGGTCGCGAGTCCGCCATCCGCGCAATCCAGGCCGCAGGCTTGGCAGTCTCCCTGATCAAAGACGTGACCCGTGTGCCCCACAACGGTTGCCGTCCCCCCAAGCGGCGCCGCGTCTAATCCGGCGCATTGTCTGCTTTGGGTATTGACCGTGGCACCTTGGCGTTGGCGTAGGCCGGGGCTGTTTACAAGCGCGAGTCCTGAAAGGCGTGGATAGATGATAGCAAAAGAATTTACGATTCCCCGATACGTAAAAATCGATGATGATACGAGCGGAAAGTACTCACGCATAACAGTGGAACCTTTCGAGCGCGGGTACGGTACCACCGTGGGGAACTCCCTGCGCCGCGTGCTGCTCGCTTCATTGCAGGGTACGGCCGTGACCGCGATCCGTATCGAAGGCATCAGCAACGAGTTCTCCGCCATTCCCGGATGCCGGGAAGACGTGACCGAGGCCGTGCTGAACCTCAAGAAGTGCGATATCCTCCTTGCCCGTGAAGAGCCGCTGATTTTCACCTTCAGCTATAGCGGCGAGGGCGAGATTACCGTCGGCGAGATCTTCAAGGATCAGCCGCTGATCAAGGTGTTCAATACCGACCACGTTATCCTGACCTCCACCTCCAAGTCCACCAAGCTGGAAATGGAAATCAAGGTCGCCCGCGGTCGCGGTTACCTCACCGCCGAACACTTCGAGTTGGAACACGCGCCCATCGATACGATTTACCTGGACGCGAACTTCTCGCCGGTGAAGAAAGTCAATTTCCAAGTGGAAGACGCCCGCGTCGGCCAGACGACGGACTATGACCGTCTGCTGCTCGATATCTGGACGAACGGCTCCATCACGCCGGAAAGCGCGCTGGAAGAGGCCGCGACACTGCTGATCAACCACCTGCGTATCTTCGTTAAGCAGGAACAGGAAGACGACGAGAACGGCGGCGGCGACAGCCCGGAGGATCCCGAGTTGGTCCGCACCCTCTCCCGCACCGTCGATGAACTGGAACTGAGCGTGCGCGCCGCAAATTGCCTCAAGGCCGCGAGCATACGCACCATCGGCGACTTGGTCGCTCGCGAGGAAAGCGAGATGCTCCA
>JBIJDL010000636.1:0-3407 GCA_044344195.1 Candidatus Hydrogenedentales bacterium | reverse complement strand
TCCACTTACGTCCCCCTCCCAGCGGTCAAAATACCAGCCGCTGGCGGGAGTTGCCGTGAGCGTAACCGGTGTGTCCTTCGCATAGGCCCTTGACGTGTCGCCGCTGTACGTCTGATTTGGGGGGTCCAATTTAACCGTGCCCTGCCCGTGGATCTGGAGGGTGAGGACATACGACGTGCCTCCACCGCCGCCGTTGGCCCAGGCGGCGGGCAGCATGCCGCGCGCGCCCCAGAGTACGAGCACGGCAACGGCGGCGACAACGGCCAGAACGGCCATGGAAATTTGGCGGTTTCGAATATTCATGACGTGTCCCCCTCGTTTATTCCGCCGCCCCCTGCGGTGCCTCTTCCGAATCCACGTTCCCAGAAAGGTCCGCCATGACCACATGGCAGGCGTCGGCGATCTTACTGCCGGGAACGCGGTCCGCCAGCGCCCCGTAGAGCGTCAAGGCCGCCTCGACGTGCCCCGCAGCCGCCAGGTTCTCCGCGCCCTGCTTCAGGCCGTAGACCCAACTCTCCCAGAGGACCCGCTCCGGGGTCGTCTCCGTCACGCCTTTTTCCAACACTTCCAGGGCCAGCGCGAGGGTCTCGTCGCGCAGCGCCACATCCGCCGTTTTCCGGGTACAGTCCGCGCTCAGTGCCCGGATCAGTTCCAACCGCGCCATGACCGCATCGGGCGTATTGCTTTTGGTGGCCGCCAGGCTGCGGGCGACCCGGCGCAGGTCCGGCCCGGCGGCACCGTCGAATTCGTTTTTCACGAGCAACAGGGAGAAATAGCGTTCCCGCCAGTCGCTCCCCTCCGTGATGCCCCGCAGCAGGGGCTGGAGCGCCTGCCCCCGCGTCACAGGGACCTCTTTTTCGGTATTCAGGTTGCCCGCACATTCACCGATACGCGACCGCAGGCTGGCGGACCAGGATCTGTAGGGTGGAACGTCCGCCGCCTTCGAGACGGCATCCGCCGCCAGTTCGGTGAAGTCTTTCGTCTCCCGATCCGCATAGAGCAAGAGATTCAGCGCGGTCTGTGCCAGATCGAGGTTGGGATTTTCCTTGGCGAGCAGTTCGGCATGCTGGATGGAGAAATCCCGGTGGTTGTAGTAGAAGTAGGGACTGGCCAGAAAGTAGAGCGTAATGGCCCGCACGATCTTATTTTTGATCTTGCTCGATGTAAGGCCCTGGGCTTCACGGGAGAACTTATCTTTCTCATCCGTTTCCAGGCCGATGGCGATGTAGCACAACGTCTGGACCATCTTGTCGATCTCGTAAGTCTCGACGGCGAAGGCCTTCTCCGCGAAGGCGTAGGCCGCTTCCTCGGGCATCAGGTGGAGGAGAACGTAGGAAATCATCTGGCCGTTGCCATAGGCGGCATCCGCCAGTTCCACCCGATCGCCGGGCGCGTCGCGCATGGACTGGAGCAGGACGGTGATGGCTGTCGCGTGTTCCCCCTCGGCCACATAGGCCTCCGCGCGGGTGCGGGCCTGGAGGAGCGCCTTGAGGTCGGGATCGTCCAGAGGGAGGGCGGGTTGTGCGACCGCTGGAAGGAGGATCAGCGCGAGGAGCGCCACCACAAACGCTCTTAAAGATTGGGTGAAAACCAGATTCATTTCAGTGCCTCCAGATAAAATGCATTGGGTTGCCCCAGCGCGAGGTGTCCCCGCTGCGCGGGGCTG
The DNA here is from genome assembly GCA_044344195.1 of Candidatus Hydrogenedentales bacterium. Lineage (GTDB taxonomy): Bacteria > Hydrogenedentota > Hydrogenedentia > Hydrogenedentales > JAEUWI01 > JAEUWI01. The sequence continues at coordinate 1,741 of JBIJDL010000636.1, read as the reverse complement.
TCGGGCATACGAGGCTCGGAAGCGGTTCGCAGGCTGGACTCCATGTCCAACAGGGCCTCCAAATCAATAGATTCTGTTGCCCCCCCCCGCATATGCCGCAGGCATGAAGTGCCACGCCTGCACGGAGCTGGGGAGGAAGGTGAGCGCCGTGAATACGGAGACGCATCGGAGAAAAACATGGTGGCGGGAGAACAGGTGCATGGTGGAGCCCTCTTTGTTGAGACCTGGAATCGTGCGATCCCCGGTGCATTCGTGCCGCACGGAAAACCGCTGATCCCGAAAATACAGCAAAGCGATGCGCCTGTCAAGGAAAATATTTTTTATAGTGTACTGCCCTTATCGTACAATGTGTAAATTCAGAATATACAGTATTAGGGCGCTATTACGTGGCTGTTTTGTCCCATTTTGGGACAGGCCAGGGCCACCAGAGCCAGTCCGATGAAACGTGCCCGCTTTTGCATGATCGATCCCCTTCGTTAAGCAGTCTGGAGGGGAGAGTCTGGAGTCTGGAGGGAAAGGATCGGACGGATCGGACCGATCAGACGGATCGGGTTGAGCGCCGCGACTTAATGCTTTCTCCTCAAGACTCCAGACTCCGGACCACAGACTTACTCTCTCTCACCCATATCGCTGATCGCCGCCGAGTAGGCGTACGCCCGCCAGGTCGAATCTCCGGACCGCCACATCGGCCACGAAGAGGAGTAACGCCGCGATCAGGAGCCAGGGCCAGATTTGGGTGCGCACGCGCACGGCCTCTTCCGGGCTGACGGCCATGATCTCATCAAGGGTGGGATTCAGCTTGCCGCCCGTCGCCGCCGCCATCTCGGTCAGGAACTCGGTGTTCGTGGCCAGGTGGCGGTATTCCGGCTTGTAGGAAATCGTAAGGCCGCGGGTAAAATCGGAGTAGGTTTCCTCGCCGGACTCCTGACGGATCTTGAAGAGATAGCTGCCGGTTTCGTTGGTGTTTACCTGGGCCTCATAACGCCCCGGCGCGGTCTGGGTCAGCGGTACCGATTCCATTTCCAGCGAAGGGCGCACCAACTGCACGGAGGTGTTGAGGCCGTTCACGAAATTACCGTCTTCGTCCACGGAGTCGATGGTGATGTGCCCCGCGCTCCCTTTGAAGGCGATCTGGGTTTCGTTGCCCTGGTTCTGCGTGACGCGCATCGTGTCGCGAACGACCTGGGCCCAGAAGACGTTGTAGCCCGGCCAGCCGAGCCAGTCACCCGCCCAGCGGCTCTTGGCGTCGGACATGAAGGCGGCGGTCTTGCCGAGGCCGAAGCGCCAGGTGGCCAGCAGGGGATCGCCGCGCTCGGTGATGAGGGGGACCTCGGCGGTGACTTTCGCGGAGCACACGACGTAGCCGAAGAGGAAGGGCGTGCTGTTCCAGTCGATGCCCTGAATCACCGGATGGGTGCGCAGGACCTGGGGCAGGAAGGGCTCTTCGACCAGCGACGATTTCGAGGCCGACATGGTTTCCTTGGTGAAGATCTGGGGGATGTCGTAGGGGTCGGCGGTGAAGTAATAGCGGCCCCGGCCCCAGCGCGCGATGTCCTGCAGCAGGTTCGTGTCCGCGCCCTCGCCTACGGCGACGGTGGAAACCGTGACGAGATCGCCCACCATACGATCCACGATGCCGGCATAGTCCCCTTCCTGGGACTGGCCGTCGGTGAGGAGGATGGCGTGCTTGAAGGTGGCGGAGACGCCCGCGAGGGCCGTGGCGGCTTCCTCCATTGCGGGG
>JBIJDL010000147.1:0-12010 GCA_044344195.1 Candidatus Hydrogenedentales bacterium | reverse complement strand
GACGGAGAATGTGCTCTTGAGTGCGAGCCACGATCACGGGGGACTCGAGGGGATGGCGATGGATCGCAACAACGTGCTGGGCAATCCCCACATTGGTATTTTCAGCGAGGCCATGCTCAACTTCGTGTCGGATCGCGTGGCCGCCGCGCTCAAGGAAGCCGCATCGCGGCTGGAACCCGTCACGGCGGGCACGGGCGTGGTGCCCCTTCGCGGCATGAACCGGAACCGTCGCCACGAGGGCGCGCCCACCGACGAAGACATGACCGTGCTTCGCCTCGACCGCGCAAACGGCTCTGCGCTTGCCGTGGTAGTAAACTATACGGCGCACGGAACGATTATGACGGAGAAGGAGATGGAGATCTCCGGCGATTGGGCCGGGGCCATGCAGCGCACGCTGGAAGATCTCGTCGGCGGCGACGTGACTTGTGTCTACACGAATGGTTCCGAAGGGGATGTGGCGCCCCAGGGTTACACGGGCGGCAGCCGCTACGAGATGGCGGAACAATATGGTCGCCGCGTGGGCATTGCCGCGAGCAAACTGACCGAGGCCATTCGCACGGGGCCCGTAGAGCACTTTGCCATCCTGGCCCAGCGTGTGGCGCTGCCGCCAAAGGAGGCCTCGCCCGATTTCATGAAGATTGCGGGGCAGGAATATGGCGTGGATGAAACCCAGCTCGGCATGGCACTGGAAGTGCTCTTCCCGAGTGAAGCGCCGATCTACGGACTCCGGGTTAACGACTTTCACATGATTACCGTGCCGGGCGAACCCATCACCGCGATCGGCTTCGCCATCAAGCAGGCCCTGCGCAACGGTGGCGCGGGCCATCCCGTCATCGCGAGCACCACGAACTCCCACATCGGCTATATCCTCACGAAGGAGGAGTATGCCTTGAGTGGCTATGAGGTGACGGCCTCGTTCTACGGCGACACGCTGGGTGAGGTTTTTGTGAAGGGCGCGTCGGAGTTTGCGGGAAGGTTAGCCGGTGGAGAAGAGTAGGGCTAACAAAAAGGTGCTTACAAGCCTTCACGGGCCAAGCGTATGGCGATCAAGAATCGTGAAATATCCAACCGAGAAAAGGCAAACTCACGGGTGCCACCTCAATCGAGCAACGCTCGTTTGGGTGCCTTGATCGGTGGCAATCCGAAATTGGGAAGTTACCTGGGACGGTTTCGTTGGCGTTTAGAAATGTTTTCCAATAAATGGCGCGGGTTCACAAGCGGAGTCTGGGCGTCGTTGATGAATAGGGCTTTCTTCCCTCTTGGCACCCAAACGAGCGTTGCTCGATTGAGGTGGCACCCGGCGGCGACATCGAAAGCCGCCGTCCGTCTCTCTTGACGTTGGTGCCACCCGGGACCGTGTCGAGCGACTAGGGAATCAAGAATTGATGTCCTTCGCGGAACACCCGTTTCAGCCCACGTGGCACTGGGCCAGACCGCGTTTCTCCAGGTAGCGCTGGTGGTATTCCTCGGCCGGGTAGAAGCGGCGCGCGGTGGTTACCTCGGTCACGATGGGACTCCGGAAAGCGCCCAGGTTGTTGAGGGACTCCTTCGCGCTCTCCGCAGCCTTCTGCTGCTCCGGAGAATTGCAGTAGATCACGCTGCGGTATTGCGTGCCGATATCGGGACCCTGGCGGTTCAGCGTGGTGGGGTTATGGCATTTCCAGAAGACGTCCAGCAACTTCTGGTACGATACCTGGGCCGGGTCGAAGGTCACCTCGACAACTTCCGCATGACCCGACTTGCCCGTGCAGACATCGTCATAGGTCGGGTTCTCCATATGGCCGCCGGAGTAGCCGGAAACCACCTCCAGCACACCCGGGACCTGGCGAAAGGCGGCTTCCACGCCCCAGAAGCAACCCGCGCCAAACATTGCCTTTTCCATAATTAAATTCCTCCTGCCCTTGCATTCAGGGGGTACGTTTACACCCTAAGTATACGGCACAATCCGCATTTTGACCAGATCCAGTCCTTATCCCACCTCTTTTCCTAACGCGGGAGGATTCTGCCTTATTCCAACGACACCCGACGCGCAAAACAAGACAGCGCTGGGTGCTCCATGGCATAATACCCCCCAACCCCCGGCTCTATTCGGAGCAACCGATGAATTCTTCTATCGCTCAACCTTCCATCGTCATCGCGGCACTTTATCAGTTTGCCCGGCTGGACGACTGTATCGCGCTCCGGGATACTCTGGAGCAAGTCTGTGAAAGCCATGGGCTTAAGGGAACCCTGCTCCTCGCGCCCGAGGGGATCAACGGCACCATTGCGGGGTCTCGCGCGGGCATCGACGGGTTATTGGCCTGGCTCCGGGCCGACGCTCGCCTCGCCAAATTGGAACACAAAGAGTCGCTCCATGAGGCGCAGCCCTTCTATCGCATGAAAGTGCGGCTGAAAAAGGAAATTGTTACCCTGGGCGTACCGGGCATCGATCCCAATCTCCAGGTGGGCCAGTATGTGGCCCCGAAGGACTGGAACGCGCTCATACAGAATCCAGACGTGGTGGTGGTGGACACGCGCAACCATTATGAATGTGAAGTAGGCACGTTTCAGGGTGCCATCGATCCCGAAACAACGACCTTTCGCGAGTTTCCCGACTACGTGGATCAGCACCTCGACCCGGCCCGACACAAGAAGGTGGCCATGTATTGCACCGGGGGCATCCGCTGTGAAAAGGCCACGGCCCTGATGCTGGCGAAGGGCTTCGAGGAGGTTTTCCACCTCCAGGGCGGTATCCTGAAGTACCTGGAGGAGGTTCCGGCCTCCGAGAGCCTCTGGCAGGGCGAGTGCTTCGTCTTTGACGAACGCGTGACCGTGGGTCACGGCCTGGTGCCCGGGGATTACGAGCTCTGCCGGGGCTGCCGCATGCCCGTCTCCGCCGAGGACCGCCAATCGCCCGATTTCCAGCCCGGCGTCTGCTGTCCCCGCTGCGCGGACCATCTCACGGAGGACAAAGCCGCCCGCTGCGCCGAGCGTCATCGCCAGGTGAAGCTGGCCGAAGCCCGCAACGAACTTCATGTGGGCCGGGTGGACGAGCGCAGCGCGGGCTGAGGGGCCAAAAAATGAACTTGTACTCTCCAGCAGGCAAGCAAACGGAGGAAACGCTTTCGGCTGTTGAATTTCGTGCCCCGATAGATGCTGTACCACGGATGCCCGGCTGGTTGCAGCATCGAGGCAATTTCCTGATTGACTCCAACATCCATGTGCCCTTGCGGCGGCACGTCCCCTTGTCGACGTAAATGCTCCCGTTCCCTTTGCATCCCCCGGCACCCCTTCGCTACACTTAAGCCCCGGCGGGACGCGCTTCCGCCCTTCCACGTTCCCGCTAGTCCGCGCCCTCCGCGTGTGCGGCTTCCGGCCTTTCCAATGACCCCGCGTGCAACCCGCGCGCCTCGCCACCAATAGGATTTTCCCCATGAGCCCATACTCGCTGAAGCCCCTGAAGAACTACGTGCCCTTTGAAGGCCCCCTGCTTTTTATCATCATGGACGGCGTCGGTCTGGGCCCGCAGGACGAGTCCGACGGCGTGTTTCTGGCCTACACCCCGACCATGGACTGGCTTTTCAAGGAGAAGCTGTTCACCAAGCTGAAGGCCCACGGCCTGGCGGTGGGCCAGCCTTCCGACGAGGATATGGGTAACTCCGAAGTGGGCCACAACGCCCTCGGCGCGGGCCGGGTTTTTCCCCAAGGCGCCAAGCTCTGCAACGAGGCCATTGCCAGCAAACGTATTTTCGACGGCGAATCCTGGAAGACCATCGTGGAGCGCGCGAAGCACGGCGGCACGGCCCATTTTATCGGCCTTCTCTCCGACGGCAACGTTCACAGCAACATCCAGCAGTTGCTGGATATCCTGGAGCGCTGCGCCGAGGAGAAGGTGGCGCGCGTCCGTTGTCACATCCTGACCGACGGCCGCGACGTGGGCGAGAAGTCCGCGCCGGGCTACATCGAAGCATTGGAAGCGAAACTGAAGGCCTGCAGCACGGAAGGGCGGGACTACCGCATCGCCTCCGGCGGCGGGCGCATGTACATCACCATGGACCGCTACGACGCCGACTGGGATATGGTCGAGCGCGGCTGGAAGGCCCACGTCCTCGGTGAGGGGCGCCAGTTTGCTTCCGCGCTGGAAGCGGTGCAGACCTACTACGCCGAAGATCCCCGCGTGACCGATCAGCACGTGGGCGAATTTGTCATCGCGGAAAACGGAAAGCCCGTCGGCACCATTGAAGACGGCGACTCGGTTGTCTTCCTCAATTTCCGGGGTGATCGCGCCCTGGAAATCACGCGCTGCTTCGAAGAAGGCGATGAGTTCGACCGCTTCGACCGCAAGCGCTGCCCCCATGTCTTCTACGCCGGCATGATGCAGTACGACGGCGACCTGAACATTCCGAGGAACTTCCTCGTGGTGCCATCGCGCATTGACGGCACCATCAGCGATTACCTCTGCGGCTCGGGTGTGAAGAGTTTTGCCATCTCCGAGACCCAGAAATACGGCCACGTGACCTATTTCTGGAACGGCAACAAGTCGGGCTACATTGACGAGAAACTTGAAAAGTTCGTAGAGATCCCTTCGGATAACATGACCTTCGACAAACGCCCCTGGATGAAGGCGGGCGAGATAACCGACACGCTGCTGGCGGCCATCGAATCGGGCCAGTACAAGTTCATCCGCGCGAACATGCCCAATGGCGACATGGTGGGCCACACGGGCCACGCCCTGGCCGTGCGCATTTCGGTGGAAGCGGTTGATTTGGGCCTGGAGCGCCTGCTCCGTGCTGTGGAAAAGGCGAAGGGGATTGCGGTCATCACGGCCGACCATGGCAACGCGGATTGTCTCTTCACCGTGAAGAAAGGCGTGCGCGAAGCACACGTGGCCCACACGCTCAACCCCGTGCCCTTTGTGATCAAAGACTACTCCGGCGCGAACGAATTCAAGCTGGTGGAGATCGACACCCCCGGCCTGAGCAACGTCGCCGCCACGCTGATTAACCTGCTGGGCTATGAGCAGCCCGCGGAGTACGATGCGTCGTTGATTGAATTGTCCTGAGGGGACTGTTGCCGATTGGTCCCAGACCTCGATCCTGGAATCGTGTCGATAGCCCAATCGGAAACTGTCCCCGTCAAGAAGCGTTGCGAGGCGCTCGAACGCACTTTTGTGTCACAGAATAAAATCGCCCGCCCGGGTTCTCCGGGCGGGCGATTGTCTTCTTTGCATTCAGGACAGTCCCGTTGTCTATGCTTCCGCCAGCTCCTCGGCCACCGAGTGCTCGGGCTTTGGCGTCAGGTACGAGACGACGATCAGAACGAGGAAACCCAGGGGGATGGTCACCAGCGCGGGCTGGCTGAAGGGGATGATCGATGTCGTTGGATCCCAGCCGTAGACCTTGGAATAGGTATCGCCGGACATCAGAATCCAGAGGAGGGATGTGGCCATGCCCACGAAAACCGCAGCGGCGATGCCTTGCTTGGTGGTGCGGCGCCAGAAGAGCATCATCACCAGGGCGGGCAGGTTGGCGGACGCGGCGATGTTAAAGGCCCACCCGACGAGGAAGCTGACGTTGAAATCCTTGAAGAGCACGCCCAGGATCATGGCACCCACCCCGAGGAACACGGCGGCAATCTTGCCGTAGAACACCTTCTGGTGATCGTTCATGGGGATCCGGAAAAAGTTCTCCAGCAGGTCGTGCGCCACCGCGCCGGAGCCCGCCATGATGAGGCCGGCGACGGTACCGAGAACGGTCGTAAAGGCGATGGCGGAAATGATCGCGAACATCATCTCGCTGAAGGTGCGGGCCAGCAGGGGCGCGGCCATGTTGCTGTCGGTCACGTCCATGGCGCCGGAGGTCATGGCGCCCAGGCCCAGGTACAGGGTGAGCACGTAGAAGAAGCCGATGGCGGCAATTCCCACCACGGTGCTCTTCCGCGCCGAGGCCTGATCCTTCACCGTGTAGTAGCGAATGAGAATGTGGGGCAGCGAGGCCGTGCCGCAGAAAAGGGCCAGCATGAGGGAGATGAAGTCGAGCTTGTCTGAGAAGTTCGGCGACGTCATGCCCTTGAAGTAACCGCCGGGCGTCAGCAGGTCCGCCCCGCTCTTCTGAACCGGGTAGTACACGACCGTCTTGGAGTCGCCCGTCTTGAGCTCCTCCTTGCTCCACGTGGTAACCGTGGACTGGCGCAGGGTGTCGAAGTACTCGATTGGGCCCACCGCGCCGGTTGATTCAGCGCCGTCGGGCAGGGCGGAAATGGTGCCTACGGGCGTCAGGTCGTGATCTTTCGACTGGGGCTGGCCGTTAACCAGCTTCGTACCGTCGGCCTTCACCACCAGGGTCTGGGTGGTCACCCAGCCCGCATCGGTCACGCGCAGTACCGACTCGACGCCGTCGGCGGACGTCACCTTCACATAGGGCTTGTCCGGCCAAACCTTTTCGTCGATCTGACCGCTCTGGGCGGCTACCTCGGCGCGAACCGCATCGGGGCTCCGGGGCGCTTCCTGGGGCGTGGTCTTGAAGCCGCGCCCGAGGATCATGATGGTGAGGGCCGCGCAAAAGAGAACCAGCAGGAAGCCCTTGATGAACTGGACCCAGGTCGTGGAGACCATGCCCGCCGTAACGACGATCAGGGTCACGGTGATGCCCACGATGAGCACGCCCGCGTAGTGGGGCAGGCCCAGGAGCGGCGTGATCAGCGCGCCCGCGCCGACCATCTGGGGGATAAGGTAAAAGGCGCTGACGACCAGGGTGGATATAGCCACGACCAGTTTGATGGCCCGGGAGTCATAGCGGCTGTCCAGCGCGTCGGCGAAGGTGAACTTGCCCAAACGCTTGATGGGCTCGGCGATCACGAATAGCGCCACCACCCAGCCCGCGAGATAGCCGATGGAGTAGAGAAAGCCATCGTAACCGTAAAAGGCGATGAGGCCGCAGATACCGAGGAAGGAAGCCGCGCTGAGGTAGTCCCCCGCGAAAGCGACGCCGTTCACGGCCCAGTGAATCTGGCCGTGGGCCGTGTAGTAGCCCTTGGCGCTCTGGCCGCGGCGGCCGAGGTAAAAGGAAAGGCCCAGAACTGTGGCCACGAAAAAGACAAAGACCATGATGGCCGCGGGCGAAGTCGAGTAAAACATCAGCGGGACTCCGTCTCGTTGTTGGCCCGGGCCTTTTGTTCCGCGTCACCGGCGGCCGTCTGGGGCACGGCCTTGGCGCAGAGGAACACATAGACCAGGGCAAGCACGAGGGCCGCGCCGATCAGGGCGAAGCCGTAGGCGATGGCGAGATTTGCGCCCCCCGGCATGATGGCGCCCATCACTTCCGTCCGGAATACGGCGAGAAATACGAACCCGCCATAGAGCGCGACATAAAGCGCGAACAGGATAAGGCCGTACCGCGCATTGCGGTTGACAACGTGGGAATGGTCTTCGTGGTAATGCATGACTCTCCTTGCAATTCGGCTGCTGCCTTGCGCCCCATGGCCGATAGTAAAGCCTATACGGCACAGGCCGTTCAACCTGACGGTACATGGGAGACCCGCCAAACGGCGAGGGCCGGTACACCCTCCGTGGCGTACCGGCCCTCGTTATCAAGCTAAATGGGATTCACGCGCCCGGATCAGGCACCGCCGACACCCGTCAGGACCGCGAAGCCCTTGGACGTGAAGCCGGGTTCGAAGACTTTGCGGAACTCAACGTGGCCGTCCATGAACAGAATGTTCGAGCCGCCGGGAATGTGATTGAAACCGCTCGGCGTTACCGAAGCAATGTCTGCGGATATCTGCACGGTGCTCTGGGCTTTGGCGCTCGCGCCAGCATTGTTGATGTCCGTCACCAGGAAGCGCTCGATGCCTTCCCGCAGGCGGTTGATGGTCGTGCCCTTGGAATTGCCCGAGTTCGCGGGGATCAAGCCACCTGTCGCTGCGGATACGGCAGCGACGTCAACGTTGTTGTTGCTGGCAGCGAAAGTTCCCGCTTGAAGCGCCACGAAGACCGCAGCAACCTGATTCGGCAGAAACATCCCTGCAAAGGCAGGATTGGTGCTGAACGCGGCGGCTGGTACCGTGGCCGTATCGAAATCATCAAGCAAGAAACCCATGTACAGGTAGCTCTCATCGGTCTGGGAGCTGCCGTAGTCAAAGTCGGCGCACTCAAGGTGAATCCACGGCTCGCCCGAGGTGGGGTTCACTACCAGGCCCGGATCCGATTCAGACGGACACACATAGATGTTTGCATCGGTAAGGTACTCAGGATAGATCCGGCTGACTTTGGCGTGGAAGGCCGTGCGCGACTGTGCCGCAGTCGGAAGAATCTGGGCGTTCGTGGGGAAGTTCTTGCCCGTGACGGTGTCGCGGCACTGGTAGCCGGGAGTGACGCGATACTGCGCGATTTCGGGGTACAACTCGCCTTTGCTCTCATTGGCGTACATCTTGAACACCAAGCCCCACTGTTTCAGGTTGTTCTGGCAGCTCGCACGTCGGGCCGCTTCACGCGCCCGGGCCAGCGCCGGCAGCAGAATCGCCGCCAGGATGCCGATGATTGCGATAACCACCAGCAGTTCGATAAGGGTGAATCCTTTGTGTTTCATGTTAAGTTGTCCTCACATATAAGTTCTGGATGAAAGACCAAACGAAACTAAAAGCCAAGTACGACAAAACGCCGCCTGGGCCGGGCACCAATACCCCAGCTTTAACGTAGTGACCCCTGCGACTCTCCTCTCTGATGCTGACGACCAGTAAGTAACCGTCTCGTTCCTTAACACTGCGAGCCATATTGTTATTCGAACGCGCCGATTTGTCAATGAAAAATAATAAGACATCATGGGGCCTACGAGGTTTTATGGATTCGCGCACTTTGTGGCCCTATCCAGGACCGTTTTCAACGCGACGCATTGCCTGGCTGGGCGAAATCCCGCACTTTCGCGTGAAACATCTGGATTCGTAACACTTTAGCCGTCGGAAGTTGTTGTGCTGCGTCTCCGATCACCATACCGTGAAGATGTAGTGTGACGTCAAGCGCAATCGCGCGCCAACGTGGATTGGCCTTCCAGGCTGATCTAAAGCGTGCTCTAAGTTTTAAGTGGCCCCTTACTTTCGTCTGTTGACGCTGGTCCGCTAACAATAAGCAAGGCCCGCCAATGTCGAACGGGGGCTTTGTATCAGCCTGGAAGGCAAATCCACGTTGGCTCCCATTTCTATTCCAAGCCGATTTACAAGGTATTTGATTGCCGCGAAGCTCAGGAAACCGAGAGCTACACGACCTGGAAAGATGTGCCAACCCCAGTGAGGGCACTTCATTCGGCTAAAGTGTTACTCGGATTCGAGTTTTGACATTGGACGTAAGTCGATTGTCGTGAGGTTTTTTTGCGGCACAGGAATACCCGATATCCCGACGGTGGCTCCAGTGCTCTGCTATCGATGGCAAAGCGCCTCTTTATGTTGATCCAGTACAGAAAAGAACATAGGGATGAATTCTCTTACAACGGATAAACCGGATCGAGCGCATTTTTTGAGTTGACAATTCGCCCAATCCCGTATTTAATAGAATAGTATTACGCAGGCTGCACCGCAGTTGGCCAGCAGTGAAGCGTGGGAAAACCAGGGAAGAAAGGAGGAGGATGAAGCGAGCGTGCGAACTCATGTTTGGTCGTGTACTTAAAGAACGGGCAGAACTTTCAAGGCAACCAGCCAAAGCAAAGGAGTTATCTCGTATGAGAAGGAATGGCTTTACGTTGATCGAATTGCTGGTGGTCATCGCGATCATCGGCATCCTGGCGGCTATTCTGCTGCCCGCGCTTGCCCGCGCCCGCGAAGCCGCGCGCAGGGCAAGTTGCCAGAATAATCTCAAGCAACTCGGTATAATCTACAAAATGTATGCGAATGAAAGTAAGGGCGAAAAATGGCCCCCGCTTCACGGTGACGAGATTTACGGTGACGACAGTAACTGTCCGAACTGTGATAACACACTCGACGACAGCGATTTCATGGCCGATATGAGCAAGCTCTATCCCGAATACCTGACCGATCCGGCGGTGCTCCTCTGCCCGTCGGATGCCGGGCTTGAAGGCAGCACCGCGGAATCCATCGATCTGGTAGTGGACAATGGTACCGGCCTATGTCCCCGGACCTGTGTTGGCCAGATTACGCAGAGTGACGAGAGCTACTCCTACAACGGGTATCTCACGGACAAGACGGAAGACACCCACCCGGCGGTCCCTTCCGCGGTACTCGGGCTGACACCCGGCACGCTTCTGGTGAATGCACAGATCGCGGCCATCCTGGCCTACGGACTGATCGGCTCAGCCGGCGAGGGCTATTTGGGCGAGAACCCGCTGACCTTCGACAATCCCGCCACGCCGAACGTCAATGAGGACAACGACCGGTTCATGGATCTTGACGTCAACGCCGCAGCCATTCCCCTCGTGGGTGGTGCCTTCAATCCGCTGAACATCGGATCGGGCGACGGGGACGTGATTCTCCGCCTCCGTGAAGGCGTCGAACGCTTCGTCATCACGGATATCAACAATCCTGGCGCCTCGGCGAGGGCCCAGAGCTCCGTGCCGGTAACCTATGACACGATCGCGTCCGGCGAAGCGGAAGCGGGTGGCATCGGCCTCTTCAACCACATTCCCGGCGGCGCCAACGTGCTCTACATGGACGGCCACGTCGAATTCTCCAAGTACCCGGGCAAGTTCCCCTCCAGCAAGAACTACGCGGGCTTGGTGAGCTTCTTCGGATAATCGGACCTGCAACCCACCCCTGATGATGGCGCGCGGCCTTCAAGCCGCGCGCCTTTTTCGTTGTCCCGCCGCGCTGGACTCCCCGGTCGTGCATGGGCTATCGTTGACCTTCAACCACGGGTGGGGCCCGACCCCGCCCGCTGCCTTGGAGAGGAGAACCATCACAATGGGACGGATCTGCGTTATGTTTGCTCTTGCCGCTGTCGTCGCGGGAACCCTGGGGGCCGGTGCCCAGGAAAAACAACTCACCACCAGCCCGAAGAATCACGACCTCGATAACAACGACAATTTTTCCCCCGACGGGAAGGTCCTGTGTTACGACACGCGCAACATGGACGGCCCGGGGATCGACAACGGCCAGGAGATTTACATCGTCGAGATTGCCACGGGCAAAGAAACCCTGCTCTACACGCCGGCGAAGGTGGTCACGGGCGAAGGCGCCGCACCGGGTGTCGGTGCTGTCTCGTTCTCCGGCTCGGAAAACCGCGTGGCCTTTATTCACGGGCCTGCCGTGGAAGAAGTGGCCGAGCGCGGTCCCTATGGCAAACCCAACCGCCAGGGCGCCACGGTGATGACCGATGGCAGCGGCATGCCCGCAAAGCACGGCGGCTTCGAGAAGAGCTGGCTGGACGCGCGCGATGCGGCTACCGACCGCGACACTACGCCCGGCGCGCACCGTGGCGGCACGCACCGCCACGAGTTCACGCTGGACGGCCAGCGCATCGGCTTTACCTACGATGATTTTCTACTGCCTCAGTATGGCCGTTCCGTGGGCTTCATGGTGCCCCATGCGAAGGCCCCGCTGGGCGCGAGCCACTACTTTGCGAATCTCGTCCCCGTGGTACCCACGGGCACCGCGAAGCCGGGCGAGCTCGAGATCGCCTCGGCCGACTCCTGGGTGGGCCGCGACGGCCTCATGCGCGCCTTCATCGGCAAGGTGCGCAATGACGACGGCGTGACCTATGAGACCTCCCTCTTTGTCGTGGACATTCCAACGGATGTGGATGTGACCACGGCGGATTCCGGCGGCCCGGATCGCTACCCGACCCCGCCGAAGGGCACGGCCATTCGGCGCCTGACCCACTCCTGGGCCGGGGGCACCGTGCGCGGCAGTGAGGATGGTACCCGAATCGCCTACCACGCCAAGGCTCCCGACGGCACGACCCAGATCTTTGTCATCGCCTCCGACGGCTCGGATCAGTCCCCGGACCCCGAGAAGCAGCCAAAACAGGCCACGCACCTGCCCGAGGGTTCTTCCGATGGTATTCGCTGGCACCCCTCCGGCAATACGGTCT
>JBIJDL010000632.1:0-3458 GCA_044344195.1 Candidatus Hydrogenedentales bacterium | reverse complement strand
GGGCCGAAATGGGTTTTCAGCCCGGAACCTGTGGAATATGCGAAACTTCTACATGGACTACTCGCAGCGTCCAATTCTGCAACCATTGGTTGCAGATTTAAGCTGGGCCAAAAACATCGTCATCATGACCCGATGCAAGGACGACCTGGAGCGTGAATTCTACCTTCGCGCCACCGCCCGATTCGGTTGGACGAAGGCCGTCCTTCAGCACCAGATTGACAATAAGAGTTACGAAAAATACCTGCTTAATCAAACCAATTTTGATGATGCACTGCCGGAGGATATCCGGGCACAGGCTTCCCTGGCCGTGAAGGATCACTACACCTTCGATTTTCTGGATCTAGCCGATGAACACTCCGAGCGCGAGCTCGAACGCGCTCTGGTCAACAATCTGCGCCGGTTCCTGTCGGAGATGGGCGGTACCTTCACTTTCGTGGGCAATCAGCACCGAATCGAAGTGGGAGGAAAGGAATATTTCATCGATCTGCTCCTCTTCCATCGGCGGTTGCGTTGTCTCGTTGCACTTGAACTCAAAATTGGCAGCTTCGAGCCCGAGCACAAGGGGAAAATGGAATTCTATCTTGAGGCCCTGGATGCTCAGGAGCGCCTGGAGGGCGAGAATGCTCCGATCGGCATTATTATCTGCCGCGACAAGAACAAGACCGTTGTGGAGTATGCGCTGCGATCCGCAGGCAGACCCATCGGCGTTGCGACGTATACGGTGGTCCCTGAACTCCCCGAGGCCTACCGTGCGGAGCTACCCAGCCCCGAAGCGATTGTCGAGCGCTTGCGCCTTTGGGCTCAAGGTCATGGGGCAGACAATGAGTAGAGCGCTCCCAAACGGCGAGCTTCCGGGCCAGTTCAATTTCAAAGGGTGTGCATATTCGCTCAGAGCGTCAGATTTGGTTACAGGAATTTCGCAATCTGGAGGCGCAATCCAAGGAGACGCCAGGTGGACACGCCCCACAAACTCTATTTGGTAATCGGATGTTACTTTCATCCCTTAGAACATGAATTCGGCATGCGCCGCGTCATTCCAAGCCCGCTGGCGTTGTTCAGCACGATGGAGACCGCACAGGCCCATATGCGGCGCGCCTGCGCCCGCGATTCAGTGCGCCATAGGTATCGTGTGGGGCCCTGGTACCGCGTTTCTATTGTACCTTTCGACTTGCCGGAGACCATCTATCGAACAATGCTCGACGAATTCGACTGGTCTCAAAGCGCATTCGTTGGCCCAGTATATCCAGATTGTGAGAGGCCTTGGATTCCCGACAATGCCTGGCAGGCTCAGTGTGAACGGGACATGGATTTCGATCTGAACGGGGAGCCTTTCGAATTGGCAAACATCGACGATGCCAATTCGCCCGGAGGGAACGTCCATAAGGGAATACCCAAGTATCGCGCGGGAGATCTCGCGCGGGTTGAACTGGGCAGGAACGGTCGGCCGTCGAGGAGTTGTCCTGCGGTCATACGCTTGATCAATACTGAAACGCGAGGAATGGTTCCGGAGTTTCGAGAAAATGACGTATTCGAGGGATCCTATCCCATCGTATATTTCGATGACTATACTGCTGTGCCGACCTGGTCCTTTGAATGCGATTTATACCCACCTGAAAGCCCGTTGCCCGTGGAAGCGGCAATTCTGGGGCTTCTTTCGCGCCATTTCAAAGGTGAAATAGCGTTGCCCGCCGACGAACTCGAACGATTCCTTTACGAGATTCCCTTCGCGTCTGGTGTTGAGGTCTTCGACTTCGAGCAATATGGCCCGATAGCCAGCGTTTTTGAGCCCGTCTCCTTCGACGATCATGTTGCCGTTAAGTACGGAGCAGTGTCGCATGGCGACAATCGACTATCGGGGGATTCGGATTCGGGGGATTCAACCGAAGGCATCGTATATCTGGTTCTCTCGGCCCACGTGGACACGGTGGACCTCGAGAGCAACGCAATACCAATGTGGCCCGACACAGACGCGACAGCGGCGTTTTCCACTAAATCGGCCGCACGTCGTTTTCTTGACGTGGCACTCACCCGAGCCCGCTTGGACCTGGAGCCCCCATCCGACGAGGATTGTGCGAGGACACCTTGTCTTGAAGCGTCTCGGGGGGCACAGGGCGATCAAATGCGGGAGGAAACCAGGAACCAGCAGAGATTTCATATCTGTGAACTCATGTTGGATTCGGAATTGCTACTTGAGAGTGTATCTTCAGCTTTCGATCCAGGTAGGGGACCCTTGCGTCGTTCCTGGTGCTACAACGGTGATGGCACGCTGTTGTGGTCGATGCCGTCACCGCAAGATTGCCAGCCTGATAACGAGTTATTCGACTTCGAGGGAAAATACACTGTTGGGGCGCTGGTATGGGTGATCCCTCAAGCTCGGAATCCCGAGTCTGAGTCCATTTTAGGTGACTACGGGGTAATCGCCTCTGTTCCGCTATGGAAGGATGCCTGGCTGAAAGCGGGGAAAAACCCCGCAGATTGGAAAGGCTGCTATCTCGTACACTACGTGCACCCGTCGGGGTATCTCTGCCATTACGAGGTTCCCGAATCCTGCCTTGCGCAAGTCACCACTACCTTGCCAGAGCGATTTGCATTTCTGCCCATTTGGTCAAAGGTGCTCCGGGGAGAAATACTTCTTCCAGGCAATCAGATGCAAAGAATCCTGGAGAGAAAAACTTATCTCTTCGACGAAAAGCCTTTTCAATTCAGTGGCTATTCGTATGCGTAGAACCGCAATCAGTACCGTCAGCCACGTTGAAGAGTGCAATGTCACGGGATTGATGCCTGTTTGGTCGTAGTCTCTGTGTAGCGCACGATCAGCTCCAGACGGTCCAACTGCACTGAACCACCCTCGAGGGCGCGAGGGGTGGCGAATCGCACCTCCACCTCATTGTCGCCAACCCGAGAATCCTGGACGGGCGGTTCAAGTTCAAACCAGACGGGCGCCGCGATTGCGCCCAAGGGGGTTTCCGGTGTCGCCACGCCCAAATCCGTGCCGTTCAGGGTGACGTGGAGGGTATCGCCCTCGGCCACCGCGCTCAAGCGAATACGTAGACACACCCGCGGCGCCTTACCCTCCGGGGCGTTGGCGGCGAGGTCTTCCCCGACGGGCAGCATTGCGGAGACACTTTCATTCGGCGTCAGTGTGAGCGGCAGGCGGTCGGGCACGACGAGTGCCGCACGGTCAAAGCCCCAGAAGTCTCGCGGCTCGATGGCGTCGATGGCGTAGATCTTGTCGAGGCCTTTCAGCGTATCGGGCGAACCGAGACGACTGAGCCGTTCGTCGGGCTCGGTGGGGAAGAGGTTGAAGGTGTAGATGCCGTCGACGCCCGAATTCCAGGCGTTCATGGCCGCCGCCCACCACGCCTCGTTCGTGTGGTAGGTGTGGGCGGGCTGAAGGCCCGATCCGCAGATATTGGCCAGCGCGGGGACCTCGTGGCGACGGGCCAGGGCCACCATCG
>JBIJDL010000146.1:0-12085 GCA_044344195.1 Candidatus Hydrogenedentales bacterium | reverse complement strand
AACGCTGAAGATATGCACCCACTACGATTTCCACGGCGAGAAGACGGACAATTTTCCCATCAACGCCGTGCTGGAAGAGTCCACCCCCGTGTATGAAGTCGTGCCCGGCTGGAAAGAAGACATCACCGGCGTGCGCGAATTCAGCGCCCTGCCCAAGACCGCGCAGGACTACGTGCTCCGGATCGAAGAACTGATCCACTGCCGCATCCGCTACGTCTCCGTGGGCCCGGAGCGCGAATCACTCATTGATCGCGGGATGGCGTAAGGCAGAAGTTGCGCCTGGTGAAAACGTCCGAGCACAGCGGCAAAATGGCGGGATGGGTCTTATAGGTCGTATGAGTCTTATGGGACCTATGAATTGGCTAGCACCCTTAGTTCCATAGGGCTCATACGACCCATTGGACCCATACACAGGTGCCACGCAGCCGCCTAGTCTATTGCACCAGTCCGTGAACGGTTACAAGAGAAATAACCCAGCCCGGATAACCCCATGGCCGTAACACTGCCCACCTTCAGCACCGTGGACGAAATCGTCCAACGCCTCAAGCGCAAGGACACGCCGCGCGTCGAGGTGGTGGGGCCCTGGGGCTCGGGCAAGTCCATCTTGCCCCTTCAGGTGGCCGCGGCCCTCAAGACGCCCCTCCTCTTCATCACCTCGGGACGCCTCGAAGCGGAAGGCATCCACGACGACCTCTGCACCTTCGCGGGCGAGGAATACGCCGCCCTGTTCCCGGCCTGGGAAGTGCTCCCGACCGATACCATGAGCCCCGCCGACGACATCGTCGCGGAGCGCATGAACACCCTCAAGCGCCTCTCCAAAGCCCTGGACGAGGGCCAACCCCTCTTCGCCGTGGCCCCCTTGCGCTCCCTCCTACAGTATGTGGTGAATCGCAAGCGTCTCAGTGAAGACAGCCTCACGCTGAAGACCGGCGAGGAGCACGACCTCGACACGCTCCTGACACGCTTTATCGCCATGGGCTACACGCGCGAAGCCATGGTGGAGCACCGGGGCGACATCAGTGTCCGGGGCGGCATCGTGGACGTGTTCCCCATTTCCAGCGAGCTGCCCTACCGTGTCGAGTTTTTCGGCGACGAGATCGATTCCATCCGCCGTTTCGAGCCGGAAACCCAGCGTAGCGTGTCCCACGAGACCGAGTTGCAAATCCTGCCCCGCTCGGAAAAGGTCCTGCTCTCGGCGAAAAACAGCCCGGACCAGTTCACGGCCCTGACCGACTATTTTCCGAAGGACACCCTCGTCATCATCGACGAGCCCCTGCGCCTTGGAGAAATGGCGGAGGATCTGGGAATCCAACTGGCGGGCAGTCCCCACCACCTCCCCTGGGAAGGAGCCCTGCAGAAGCTCGGAAAGTTCAAACAGATCCATCTCGCCCAGATCGGCTACGTGCGCGACCCCGAGACCCCGCGCTTCCTCACGCCCATGCAATCGATCACCGGCTGGGCCGGCCAGAGCGGCGATTTCTGGGAGCAGTTGAAGGCCTGGGATCTCCAGCAGTTCACCGTGCAGCTCATCTGCGTGAACACCGGCGAGCGCAAGCGCCTTCTGGAGCTGCTCGAAGAGCAGGGCTATCGCCCCGGTGAAGACGTCTTCGATCTCCGCGTGTCCATCGGGCGCCTCCAGTCGGGCTTCACCTCGGTTGCGGAAAAGCTGGCCGTCCTAAGCGAACGCGAAATGTTCGGACGCCACTACATGCGCCGCAAGCGCCGCCGCTTCGAGGCGGGCCAGACGATCACGCAGTTCAGCGATCTGAAGGTGGGCGATTACATCGTCCACGCCGACAACGGCATCGGGCGCTACACCGGCCTGCGCCGCATCGAGGGCAAGGCTGGCGACTACATGTGCATCCAGTACGCCGGCACCGACGTCATGTATGTGCCCGTGTCGCAGATCGACAGCATCCAGAAGTACTCCGGCGGCGATGGGGCCATGCCCAAGGTGGACCGCCTCGGCGGCAAGACCTGGTCGAAGAAAAAGGCGGCGGTGAAGAAGGCGGTGAAGGACATGACCGAGGAACTGGTCAAGCTCTACGCCGCCCGCGAGGGCCACACAGGCTATGCCTTCTCCGCGGACACGCCCTGGCAGCGGGAATTTGAAGACGCCTTCGAATACGACGAAACCCCCGACCAGGCCCGCGCCATCGACGATATCAAGCGCGACATGGAATCGGCCCGGCCCATGGACCGCCTCCTCTGCGGCGACGTGGGTTATGGCAAGACCGAAGTGGCCTTCCGCGCGGCCTTCAAAGCGGTCATGGACGGCAAACAGGTGGCCCTCCTCGCGCCCACGACCGTACTCACGCAACAGCACTTCCAGACCTGCAAGGAGCGCATGGCGGACTTCCCCGTGCGCATCGAATTGCTCAACCGCTTCCGCACGGACAAACAGCAGAAAGAAACGGTCGACCGCGTGAAGGCGGGCGAAGTCGATATCCTCATCGGCACCCACCGCATCACCTCGAAAGACGTGAAGTTCAAGGATCTCGGCCTCGTCATCATCGACGAAGAGCAGCGCTTCGGCGTCGGGGTAAAGGAGAAGCTCAAGCACCTCCGCAACCATGTGGACGTGCTCACCCTCTCCGCCACGCCCATCCCGCGCACGCTCCACTTCTCCCTCATCGGCGTGCGCGATATGAGTCTCATCAACACCGCGCCCAACGATCGCCTGCCCATCCACACCGCCATCGAGCCTTGGGATTCCCGTGTGATCGAGGAGGCCATCGAGCGCGAACTCGCCCGCGAGGGCCAGGTCTTCTTCCTCCACAACCGGGTGCAGACCATCGACAAAACGGCGGCCGCGATCAACAAACTCGTCCCCCGGGCCCGCGTGGGCATCGGCCACGGCCAGATGGCCAAGCACGAACTCGAAGAGATCATGAGCGATTTCATCGCCAAGAAGATCGATGTGCTCGTCTGCACTACCATCATCGGCTCGGGCATCGATATCGCCAACGCGAACACCATTATCGTCGATCGCGCCGACACCTTCGGCCTCGGCGAGCTGTATCAGATTCGGGGCCGCGTCGGCCGCTACAAGCACCGCGCCTTCGCCTATCTGCTCATCCCCGGCCACAAGGCCCTGAGCGAGGAGGCCCAACTGCGCCTCAAGGCGCTGGAAGACTTTTCCTCCCTCGGCTCCGGCTTCCGCATCGCCATGCGCGATCTGGAAATCCGCGGCTGCGGCAACATTCTCGGCGGCGAGCAGAGTGGCAACATCGCCACCGTGGGCTACGAGACCTACAAAGACCTCATCGCAGAAGCGGTCGCGGAGCACCAGGGCCAGCCCCTGCGCAAACGCAGTCTTCCGCCCTTCGACCTCCAGATCGATACTTTCATCCCCGACGAATACGTGCCCACAGCCCAGCAGAAGATGACACTCTACCGCCGCATCGCGGGCGTCACCTCCGTCGAGGAAATCGACGAACTTCAGGCGGAATTGAAGGACCGCTTCGGCGCGCCCCCCGCACCCGTGCGGCGGCTCCTCGACGTCATGCGCGTCCGTGCCCTGGCGGGCGAAGCGGGCGCCCGGAGCGTCGTGGCCGCGAAGACCATCATCGATATCCAGTTCGACGCGGGCCGCTTCCCCGACAAGCAGACCCAGAACCGCATCTATCAAGCCTATGGCAATGCCGTGGAACTCGCCTGGCGCGCGAACCCGTCGATCACGCTGAAAGTCGATCCCGAGAAGGACGACCTCTGCGCGGCGGCGATTGATTTGCTGAAGCAGCTCATCGAGGAATGAGGTCCGTGGACGGAGTGGACACAGTGGACTTGGTGGACATCTCCTCCCTCGTCCACTAAGTCCACTTCCTCCACTGAGTCCACACGCGCTCGATCTCGACTTTTTCTCCCGCATGTAGTATCTTAGCCCGTGCTGTATTTGGGGAATTTCCAAACAGGGACTATGACAGGAGACGCAAACACATGGGCAAGACCCTATTGGCGCTTGGCGCACTGCTGCTATCCGCGTCATTCGCGGTGGCGAATGAAGGAACGACGATGGGCATTGAAGTGGCCCCCTACGGCGCCACGAAAGATGGTGTCGCGGTAAAGCAATATACGCTGACCAACAGCAATGGCCTGAAGGCCGTGCTTATCGAGTACGGCGCCATCATGGTGTCGCTCGAAACGCCGGACCGCGACGGCAAGCTGGCAAACATCACCTTGGCCTGCAAGGACCTGGCGGGTTACGAAGCCCACAACCCCTACTTCGGCACCATCGCCGGACGTTGCGCGAACCGCATCGCCAAGGGTAAGTTCACGCTGGACGGGGTGGACTACACCCTCGCCGTGAACAACCCGCCCAATCACCTCCACGGCGGCCTCAAGGGCTTCGACAAGGTCGTGTGGCAGTCCGAAGGATTCACCACGGAAAACGGCGTGGGCGTGAAATTCACCTATGTCAGCAAAGATATGGAAGAGGGCTATCCCGGCAACCTTACCAGCGTGGTGAAGTACACCCTCAGCAACGACAACGAACTGAGCTTCGACTACGAAGCTACGACCGACAAAGCCACGGTGGTCAACCTGACCCAGCACAGCTACTGGAACCTGGGCGGTCACGGCGCGGGCACGATCCTCGATCACGAGCTGACGCTAAACGCGGCCCAGTACACGCCCAACGACCCGACGGGTATCCCCACGGGCGAGATCGCGCCGGTGGCGGGCACGCCCCTGGACTTCACCACGGCGACGGCGGTGGGCGCGCGCATCGACCAGGTGGAGGGAGGCTACGACCTCAACTACGTCCTGAACGACACCTCCACCAACCTGCACCTCGCGGCAAGCGTCTCCGACCCGAAGTCGGGCCGCATGATGGAAATCCACACCACTGAGCCCGGCATTCAGTTTTATTCAGGCAATTTCCTGGACGGCAGCTTCGAAGGCCTTGACGGTGTGATCTATCCGAAGCATAGCGGCTTCTGCCTGGAAACCCAGCACTACCCCGACAGCATAAACAAGCCCGAATGGCCCACCGTGGTCCTCAAACCCGGCGAGACCTATCGCCACCACACGGTGCACAAGTTTTCGGCAAAGTAATCTCAGGGACGGACCCGCGCACGGGAGCTTCGCAAAAGCGAGGCTCCCGTTTTAGTTTTCAATGGGTCTTGTCAGAAAGAAGGCAACGCGAAAGCGCGGGCCTGTCCCCCCCGGATGCCGAAATTCACACGGGTGTGTCGCGCCAGTTCAGTCTGGAGGGACGTCGGTCCAGAATGCCGTGCACTCTCCGCGTTCTTCCGCTTCATCATAATGCTCCAGTAAAAGGGCGTTTCCCGCATAATCGTCGTAGCAGACTGGTTGAGCATTGCATACGGCGGTTACACGCCACCCGTAGTCCTGAATCTTCTTTCGTCCGAGCGTGACCGCCATCTCTCTGTGTTTACGGTCTTTCCAGAAATCCGCATAGGACTCGTCCGCCGCCATATCATTGTCGGCCGAGAACTGGCGCGCCACCTTTTCATTGAGTACCCAATACTTGACGGTCGCGTGGGCCTTACGCGGGAAATTACGGTTGGAGCGGAGAGTAACAGCTTCGAAGTCTACGCAGAATACGGGGTGCTTTACGGAGGAATAAAAAACAAATACTTCACCCGCCTCCTGGGCCTCATCATAGTAAGCGCGTCCGCTGGCATCTTCCGGGTAGCTCTCCCGCGAAACCCGCCCTATCTCCTCCAGCCGAACGACCTTCAAGTACCCATTGCGAAGCTCGCGCCGCGCTCGCGCCTTGGCTTCGGCGAAAGAGCGAACTCGAATCCAGCCATTTACCCATGTGTCGCCCGTTGTATCATATTCCGCGTGGGTCTGCGTGGGCTTGCAGTGGTATCTCACAAAGATCACGGCGATCCTCCTGTGCTGTCGGTGAGTCTCGTATCAGCATAACTTCTCCAGCGGGCTGGGGGTCAAGGAGCGCATCCTGAGACACCTTTGCACAAAAAAGACGGACACCCGCGCTCGGGATCCCGCCTTTCATTCCATGTAATCAGACCGCTTTCACCATCAGATGGAGCGTGTAAGATGGTCGCGGGCGGACATGGCGGCTGCTTTGCAACGTCCACGGGGACATTCCGCCGCTTTCTGGGGCTTTCCGGTGATTGAAATGGAAATGGCGACCGTGGCTACTCTTTGATTGCGTAGTGCGCTGGCGACGGTACGTCCCCCCTACAGCCTACAGCCTACAGCCTGAAGCCTAAATATAATACATATCCGCGCTGGAGGCCTTTTCCATCAGATTCCGTACCGTCGTCTCGGCGAGCAGGCCCCGGATGCCTTCCGCCACCTCTTCCCACGCCATACGCAACCCGCCCGTGCCCGGATCATCCACCGGCAGCGGCTCGAGAATGCCCCCGTCGATGGCTTCCACGATATCGAGCAGGCGCACCTCTTCCGGGGGCCGGGCCAGCAGGTAGCCCCCCTGAGAGCCGCGCTGGCTCCGGACCAGGCCCGCGCGTTTCAACTGAAGCAGGATGTGTACGAGGTATTTCTCGGGGATGTGGCGCCGGTCGGCGATCTCCTGGGAGGTTACCGTCGTCTGGGCATCAAAGTGCGAACCCAGCTCGACGATTGCTCGGCAGGCATACTCACAGCGCGCGGAAATGTTCATGATGATAGGGGAAAGACTCCGTTCCAGTGTCCCCGAACCACCGTTGCATCGCGAAGATCGCCGGGATCAGGGAGGAATTGCTCGCCCCATGGTAGGGCAACGGCCCACCCAAGTCAACGACGGAGACCGTTCCAGTCGTCGGGGCCCTCCCTGATTCTCCCCGCCAACAAGGGATCCCATTCCGGGCCGGGGAATGATATACTGCCACCTATACTCTGTAACCATTGGAAAACCTCCGGGAGCGGTCTCCATGCACAACGAAACGATACTCATCGTCGACGATGACCCGGTCAACCTCATGGTGCTGCGCCGTCTGATCAGTCGGCGCGCGGCCTACCGGATCCTTGAGGCCATCGACGGGCAGTCGGCCCTCGACCTGGCCCAGGCCAATCCCGATCTCGACCTTATCTTGCTGGACGTGCAGATGGGCGAAATTTCCGGTATCGACGTGTGCCACATCCTCAAGAACAATCCCCGAACGCGCGCCATCCCCATCATCCTCATTTCCGCCGTGCACACCGATGACGAAAGCATTGCCGAAGGCCTGGAATCGGGCGCCGATGGCTATATCACCAAGCCGGTGGACGACAACATGCTGCAGGCCTGGCTCAATGCCACCATGCGCATCAACGCACTGCGGCGCGCGCTGACCAATCAGGCGGGGCCCGCCATGGGTGATATCGGCACCCTGCTCAGCTTTTTCGCGGGGCTGGCCCATTCCGTAAACAACCCGCTGCAGGGCATCATGGCCACCAGCGACCTGCTGGGCATGGAGCACGAAGGCAACGCCGAGATCCTCCAGGCCGTACACGCCATCCAGGCCAATGCCGAGAAAATCGCGCGGCTCGTCGAGGAGGCCAGCCAGCAGGCCCGGGCCTTCAGCGCAACACGGACCTCCACCTGAAACCCCAACGCGTCACCGGATTGGACAGGGCACTTATTCCGGGTGCTACGCACAGCGCGGCCAAGGCCGCATAAGGATCTCATGGCCCCCGAGACCCAGCCTCCAGCGCCGGACCTTCTCCCGGATGTTACCGCCATTGTCCCCTGTTTCAACGCCGGTGATCGCGTGCGCCCCGTGGCCGAGGGCATCCTCGCCCAACTCCCATCGCTCATCGTCGTGGATGACGGCTCCACCGACCGCTCCATCGATTCCCTGCGCGATCTGCCCCTGGACATCCTCAGCCTCTCGCCCAACCGGGGCAAGGGACATGCCCTGCTGGCCGGCTTTCGCCGCGCCCTGGAGAATCCGGCCTGCGCCTGCATCTGCGTACTCGATGCCGACGGCCAGCATAACCCTGCCGAGATTCCCCGGCTCTATGAGGCCTTCCGGGATACGCGTGCGGACCTCGTGATCGGCACCCGCGTCTTTTCCGGGGGCCACATCCCCCTCCGCAGCCGCTTCGGCAATAAAGTCACCATCCTGGCTACGGCCCTCCTGCTGCGGCACCGCCTCCCCGACACCCAATGCGGTTTCCGCCTCCTCTCGCGCAACTTCGCCGAGCGGGTGATTGCGGTTGTCGAAGGCGGGCGCTACGAAACCGAAATGGCCATCATTGCCCTGGCCATCCGGGAGCGTCGCCCGATTGCCTCCGTGCCCATCAGCACCATCTACGAGCAGGGCAACGCCTCCTCCCATTTCCGGAAGTTTCACGACTCCTACCGGATCTATGCGCGGCTCTTCCGGGCCGGCTGGGCGGCGTGGATGCGGCCCCCCAGGGTGTAACGATCCCCGAAAATGGGGTAATATAGAAGGCATTCACAAAGGTCCAGTCTGGACAGAGGTATTCGCATGTCGGGCACGCTTCGCCACTTATCCCAGTTCATTATCGTCGGCCTCCTCACCGCCCTCATCGCGGGCTGCCCCATCGATCCCGGCATCGACGCGGAAAACCCCGCCGGCGTGGCCCTCGAACGTTCGGTGGGCGCGTTTACGCCGGGCGAAGTGCTCACCGTCTCCGTGACGATTACCGCCGAAGACAGCAGCGCCATCAGCGCCCTGGGCCTGACCGAGACCGTGCCCGTGGGGTGGACCTACGTCTCCGTTGACGGAGAAATCGGACAGGTTCCCGCCATTCCACCCAATGAAGGTGATACCGGCGACCTGGGATTCATCTGGTTTGCCGTCCCGGATTTCCCCGTGACCTTCACCTACACCCTCCAAGTGCCCGCCAACGCCGAAGCCACCGCCGACATCGCCGGACGTGTCGACTACTACGAAGACGCGGGCATCCTCTCCAGCGATGAAGTGGTTTCCCTGCTGGATGCCGCTGGGGTCTGAAGGCCGGCGGTGCATCCAGAGCAATCGTATTAAAAAAAATTAGAGATTTCGGGGGTAAGGAGCGGGGGCTTTCCAGCCCCCGACCCGTGCAACGCAGTTGCAAGGACAAAGCAGATACATTTTCATCGCACGATGAATTCAACGAAAAAGGGGGCAGGAATGCCCCCGCTCCATATTTCCACTGGCCTTTTAAGTGATTGTAAGGCGTTTTTAATGCGATTGCATTGGCGGTGCGTTGCGCCTGTCTCCCGGCGGCGGGGATTCTGGCGTATACTAGGTGATATGGCTTCCCCGATAGACAAACACTCCAGGACAACCGGGCTCGGCAGGCTTCTGCTGGTTTACCTGACCCTGCTGCCTTGCTGCTTTGCCGCCCGCGCCCAGGAACAGCAGCCCGCCGCTGAGATCCAGCGCAACCCCGCCCAGATGATCCTCTTCCACCAGCATCCCGAGGACTATAAGGGCGGGAAGCAACTCGCTGTGACGGTCTACATCTCCGCCTTTCAGTGGGACGGGCTGACCGCCATGGGGCTTTATGAAACCGTGCCCGAAGGATGGACCTTCCGCGCGGCTCGGGCCATCACTGGCACCATGCCCAGCGTGCTGCCCGCAGAGGGCGCTTCCGGCACCCTCCAGTTCCTGTGGATCGAGCAGTCCACCGCCCCCATCACCTTTCAGTACGTGCTCGACGTTCCCGCCCGGGACAGCGGACTCCGCTATCTCTCCGGCCAGGTGGAGTATCGCCAGGGCGAGGGAGCCCTGACCTCCAACGTCGCATTTTCCCAGTTGACGGGTCTGGCGGACGAATTGCCGGTCATCAGCCTCCAGGGTACCGCCGGGATAAACATCGCCCTCAATGCCACCTTCAACGATCCCGGTGCCACGGCCACCGATGCGGAAGATGGCGACCTGAGCAACCAGATCGAAGTGGCCGGAGCCGTGGACACCAGCGAGCCGGGCACCTACACCCTGACCTACGGTGTGACCGACAGCGTGGGCAACCGCGCCGTGCCGGTCTCGCGCCAGGTGACCGTCTCCGATACGCCCAACGATGCCGGCGGGGGCACGCCGGATGGTGAAAAGCCCGACACCGGTGGCAACCCGGGTCTGGGGGGTGGAGAAGCTCTGCCACCCATTCAAATGGCTGCGCGAAGACCCGAATCGGCAAAGCCCTCCCCCCAGATCACCGTGCCCGGAATTACCCTGCGGGAAAACTCCGGTGAGTACAAGCTGCCCCTGAAATCCACCAACGGGGGCGAGGAAACCCCCGACGATGAAATCGCCCCGGAAACCGGAGCGGGTGGGGCTGACGCTTTCCGCAGTACGCAGACTGCGGGCCTCGTCTCGACTTCCCGCGAGGAAAGTTCCAACGGAGCGCCCGGACTCGGCGGCGGTGGCCCGGGGGATGACTTCACCGATGCCGCGCTGGCCCAAAGCCCCCGACTGTTGATCGCCGTGGCCACGCTGCTGGTCGTGGCGTTGATCGGCCTCGGGTACCGCGCCAGAAAACCGGCGCGCCGGATTCGTTGAATGCAACGCCGCGTGAATATATCCCCCCAAAGCTCGTCTAGTCCGTAGGCCGTTTGCCCGCGAAGCCCTCTTTCTGGGATACTCTAGGGAAGGCAGCGATTGTTCATCTGCCGCGAGCGCAACGCGTTTAAGCGCACCGTACGAAGAGGAAATTACCATGACTATTATGAAACGTTGGACGGCCGCCGTGATGGCCTGCTGTCTTTTTATGACCATGGCCGGCTGCCAGACCTACGGTGAAGGTGCCGGGGCCGGCGCGGCCGTAGGCGCCCTGGCCGGCGGTATCATCGGCCACCAGTCGGGCAATGCCCTGGCCGGTGCGGCCATCGGCGCGGCCGCCGGGGCCCTGGTAGGGGTCATCGCCCACGACATCAAGGTCCAGCGCGCGAAGACCCGCGAGCAGACTGTCGAAACCTACAAGTACACGCCCGGCAGTGGCGAGGTGCTTCAGATTGAAGACACCACCGTCTCGCCCCAGGTTGTCCGCGCCGGAGCGACCATCTCCACTTCCCTTCAATACGCCATCATTGGTGGCGCTGGGGGAACCCCCGTCACCGAGACGCGGCGCCTCGTGCGCGGGGAAAAGGTCATCGCCGATATCTCCTCCAAGAAGTTCACGCGCGAGGACGGCACCTGGCTCACCACGCAGGACATCAAGCTGCCCGACAGCCTCCAGCCCGGCCTGTACACGCTGATACAGCGCGTAGAGACGCCCTCCTCCTCGCCTGGAGTATTCAGTTCCGCCAACTTTACCGTGCAATAAGAATCCCACTTCCGAGCTCTATGCCAGGCCGGACGCCCCCCGAGGGCGTCCGGCCTTTTTGATTGCCTCCGGTCGCGGATGCCGGTCCGCGCCGGAATCTTGGGTTTCGGGTAGAAGCTGCATTAGAATAGAAACACGTTGAGCGCGGTAGTCAGGGTAACCAGATGAGGGGTACAACCATGTTGGGTATCGGAAGAATCATACCGGCGCTGCTCGGTCTCTGCGCCTTGGCATCGGGGTGCGGCTCGCTCTTTTCGGGAGATACGGGAATGTTCGACGAGGCTTTGCAGAAAGTCCCTCTGCCCCCCGGCACCGAGTCATTCCAGATAGACGGCAGCGATAGCACCGATTTCCACATCAGATCCGAGTACACCAACAAGACGGCCGCGGAAATCGCTGAATTCTACCGTACCTTTTTCAGGGACAACGGCTGGACCAGCAATTTTCCCCCGGAAGAGGAATCGGACGGCCTGCTGGACTACCGGAAGGGCAAGGCCTCCATCAATGTCACCACCGTCGCCATTCAATCACAAATCCACTTGATGGTCATCTACCGGGAAGACAAGCACACCCGCGAGGAATTCGCGAAGCTCGTTGCGGAGGGCCAAATCCCGGAGACAAAGGATCTGGTCCGCCGGATTCGGGAGGCCTACGGCCAGGCCACGTCGTACAGCGACACGGGTTCCTACGAATGCATCAACGATGATGAAATCCTGAAACGAGCCCACTTCAAGACGCGCTATCGGGATCCCGGCGATCTCCTCTTTGAATACTGGGACGAAAATACCCACACCCTCAGCAAGCGCGGCGACCAGGTGAAGTATATGTCGGACTTCGACGCGGCGCCGACCGAGGACCACGACATCAGTCTCGCGATCGCGGCGCTCTATGGGGT
>JBIJDL010000745.1:0-3495 GCA_044344195.1 Candidatus Hydrogenedentales bacterium | reverse complement strand
AAATTGAACTCACCGCCCTCGCGGCCGCGCTTGCCAAAGTCAAACAGGTGCGTCCCGCTCATTGCATCAAATACCCGTACGCGATGCTGTTCCGATGAAACACCACCAATATCAACGACGTACACTCGCGCGCCGCTCGAGTCGACGGTGACACTCGACAGGCGGTCAAACATCTTCGGCCCACCTATCTTGCGCAGAAATCGGCCATCACGGGTGTAAACCATGATCGTCCTCGCTGTCGCATCGGCGACGTAAAGATTGCCCGCCCGGTCAACATCAAGACCCAGTGGCTTGACAAGCGGCCCCGCGTCATCATCGCCAATCTTGAAAAAACGCCCCTCGGGCACATCGAAAACCTTGACGAAACGCTCCGCCGAATCAGAAACAAAAATCCGCCCGCGATGCACTGCCACTGCGTAAGGCTTACCAAGGCCTTCCGAGCGCTGGGACTCACCGGTCAGCGTGCGCCGCAGCTCGGCATCGGAACCCAGGGGCACCACGTCAGCGCTCCCGTAGATCGTCCGCTCATAAATAAAACGCGGTTCATCCGGCGGCGCCGGATAAACGAGGTCACGGCTTGGCAGCATCCTGAAGTGGCGCGCAGGCAGCCATCAAAAGGCAGGTAACCGCCAGCAGCACCCGGCCAACAAGCCATCGTGAATTTATATCGCTTGATCTGAGCATTTGTTTCTCCATGAATTCCTGATGCAACTGTTCATTCGCTATAACACGTCAGATACGGAGAATTTTCGCACAAGGCTCATCCAATCGCTTGCCCAAAAGACATGCGCTACATCTCACGCAGAAACATCGGCGCCTATTTCACAGCTGAAACAATATACTCCAGCGCAGCCAATGCAGCCTCATCGCTCAACGAGGCATTTCCGCCCTTGGGCGGCATCCCCCCCCGTCCCTTCAATACAGATCGTGACAGCTCAATTCTCCCCTGCGCCAAACGTCCGCTCCAATCCTCGCGCGTACCGATACGTGGCGCACCGGCCACGCCGTTGGCATGACAAGCGGCGCAGTTTTGCACATACACCATTCGCCCATCGTCAATCGTCACCCGAGCAACGGGCGCGACCGCGCTCCCATTTTCAAGAAACAGGAAAAACATCGCGCACGACAACATCATCATGTTGCGTAACGCCCACAACTCAGAAAATAACAGGCGAATCAGCTCCACTGGCTTCCACTCAACAAACAGGCCAGCCGGAGGTGGCAGCAAAAAACTACGCTACCTTGCGCTCCAGCGTTTACCGATAAAAAGCATCACGCAATAAGCATGCCTCTCTCAACAACGAGAATCTGGCATGCCTTTTGCGTTTGATACGATAGACTTTGCTACGCCCCCTTAACCAAGGAAGCCCATGTTCTCCACCGCCATCCTGCGCTCGCTCACCCGCTACGCGCCGCTGCTCGCCGTTTTTGCTCTCCTATCAACGGAGTCCGCCGCCGGAGAGCGCCCCCTCAAAGGTGGCCCCATTAAGCCGGCCGTGATCTATCACAACTACTGTTCGGTCTGTCACGGTGACCGTGGCGACGGCAACAGCCGTGCCAAAAACAGCCTGGTTCCACCGCCACGCGACTTCACGAAAGCCAGCGAACTGACACGCAGTTCGATGATCACCATCGTCACCCACGGCAAGCAAGGGGGCGCCATGACGGCGTGGAACACACAGCTGACGGACAAGGAAATCGAGGCAGTCGTTGATTACATTCGTGACAATTTCATGCAGGTCGCCCTTGACCCCAAACTGCTGCGTGGACGCACACTGTACATACACAACTGCGCCGTCTGCCATGGCGAACGTGGCCAGGGTGCACCGGCGAATGTCGGCCTGATACCGGCACGCGACCTGGCGTCACCGCAAGCCCGTGCCGAACTCACCCGCGAGCGAATGATTCACTCGGTGACCAACGGCCGCCCGAACACCCCGATGGCCGGCTTCGCCGAGCGCCTCCCATCTGCCGATATTCAGGCCGTCGTCGACTACGTGCGCGCCGCCCTGATGGTTCCCTCGACCCAGGGTGTTTCCGGCACACACGCACACGGCGAGCGCGGCAACAACGCGGCCGACAAGACAGCACAAGCGCAGCCTTTCAGTAACGGATTGACCGGTGACGCCGCTCGGGGCGAGAAGATGTACATGGCAACTTGTGCCACCTGCCACGGCAAAAAGGGAGACGGCAAAGGGCCGCGCGCCTATTTCATCCGTCCGAAACCACGCAACTTCATTGACCCGGATTTTCGCGCCGGCTTCAATCGCCCGGCACTTTATGCAGCGGTGGCCAATGGTCGCCTTGGCACGGAAATGCCGGCCTGGAGCAAAGTGCTTACCGATCAGGAAATCACCGACGTCTCCGAATTTGTATTCGTCCGTTATATCCGCCCTGCCGGCACGGCCAAAGGAAGCAAACGTTGATACCAGCAATCCGCCGGCACCTTCCCGGCGCGCTGGCCTTGCTCGCCTTCGCGGTCCAGCCAACGCAGGCCAGCGTGCATGAGGAGGGGCGGGCGGTGTACAACTTTCGCTGCTATTTCTGTCACGGCTACTCGGGTGACGCAAAAACGCTGGCGGCCACCTTTCTCAGCCCGCCGCCGGCGAATTTCACCAGCCCCACCCATCAGGCCCTCAGTCGGGAGTCCATTCTCACCACCCTGCGCCAGGGCCGGCCGGGAACGGCCATGAAATCGTTTGCAGAAACACTGTCGGCGCGGGAGATGGAAGTCGTAGCGAGTTTTGTGGTCGACGAATTCGTGGTTCACCGTGCCCCCAACACTCGCTATCACACCATCGAAAACGGCTGGCCAGACCACGAGCGTTACCGCAGCGCCTACCCGTTTGCCACTGGCGAGATTCCGCTCTCTCAAGCATGGGAATCACTCAGCGAAACACAGTCTGCCGGAAAGCGCCTATACCTCAACGCTTGCGTAAGCTGCCACGACCGCGGCGCAGGTACGCCGGACGACACGGTCTGGGATGCGCGCCCGCTATCCTACCCGCGTGGGGGCTTCTCTCTCGCCAACCCTCCCAAGGTTGACGCCATGACCGGCGCCACCCCCTATGCCCTACACGATATTGCACCTCGAACCAAGGGACTGCGACCGATCGAGAAGCGCGGCGAAAAATTATTTCAGAACAACTGCGCTTTCTGCCACGGCGCCGACGGTACCGGAAAGAACTGGATCGGCCAGTTTCTTGAGCCGCACGCCCGTAACCTGCGCGACCCTGTCTTCATGGCTGGCATGACGCGTCAGCGACTCTCGCAGGTGATCCGCGAGGGTCTGCCCAATACCTCAATGCCCGCCTGGAAGGATGTCCTCGGCAATAGCGACATCCGCGCCCTATTGGCCTACATCAACCGAGTATTCCACCCGCTGAAGGAAGAAGACCGCCCGCAACCAACGGCGCCGAAACCCGAGTAATCAGTCACCTTAAAAAGCAACAAAAAAACTTCACCACCAAGGCAGCAAGTTCACCAAGATACACC
>JBIJDL010000143.1:0-12222 GCA_044344195.1 Candidatus Hydrogenedentales bacterium | reverse complement strand
CCATGGGAATATTCGAGGATGAGGGTCTTGTTGGCCTCGGCCAGATTGAGCAGGGCCAGCAACTCGTCCATGCGCTGGAGCACCACCTCGCGGGGGAGCTTGTACATGCGCCCCACAAACGCGAGGTACTCCCGCGCGGTGAGGTTTTCGAAGAGGCAGAGATCCTCCGGTACCACGCCGATGCGGCGTTTGATCTGGAGCGGCTGGCGCAGCAGGGGAATGCCCAGGAGGCGCGCGTCGCCCTCGGTGGGCGCGATGATGCCGGTGAGCATCTTGATGGTGGTGGACTTGCCCGCGCCGTTGGGGCCGAGGAATCCGAAGAAACAGCCCTTCTCCACCTTGAGATCGAGGCCGCGCACGGCGGTGACGCCCTCGTAGACTTTTCTGAGGCCGTAGGTCTCGATGCTGTAGTCCATCGTGTCTCCGTTGCGCGGGATGGGGCTGCCGCCGCGATGCGGGGTGATCATAGCAGAGTTCGGGCGGGCGGGGGAATGGCGCTTACCGGCCTGTTTCCGGCATTCGCGGGGCCCGTCGTGGTATGATAGGGTACGCTGGTGCTTTGGTGTTGCGCTGGCGGCCCACCTTGAGCGGAGCAGGCTTTTCCATGGAACCCCCGATTTCTTTTGATGCTTCCCGATCCCTGGCCGAGCTGGAGGAGGAGGGCTGGTCCTTTGACCCCGAGGAGTTCGACGCGCCGCGCCATGCCCATGGGCTGGTGACGAAGCCGGTGCGGCGATTGACGCCCGCAGAGCTGATGCAACTGGTCCGCTGGCGGGTGAGCCTGCGATTCACGGTGCCGGCGTCCATCGCGCGGATGATGGGCGACCCCTTTTTGAAGGCGGGTGCCCACGAGGGTGATCTGTTGGTGGCGTTGTTGGAAGCGGACACGTCCTTCTGGCGTGCGAATTATGACCTGTGGTGCGCCATGGTGGATCTGTTGGCGAAGGCGATTACGGACGTAGCCGCGCGGGTGGAGGCGGAGGACGGGGGAGATTATCTGCCCCAGTTTCTGGGCGATGATTTCATGGCGGCGGTGATGCATTTTCGAGATATTCATGAACGATGAAGGCGGGGAGTCTGTAGTCTGGAGTCTGTAGCTTCGGACCGATCAGACGGATCGGGCCGATCTTGCAGGGGCGCGCGAAACTTTTGTCACGGAACTTACGAAAGCAGCAAATACTTTGAATGAGTTGATAGAAATTACAGTGGAAGAGGAGCACGCGGGCCTGCGGCTGGATGTGTTCCTGGCGGAAGCGGTTGAGGATTCCTCGCGCTCCTATATCAAGAAACTGATCAAGGACGAGCTCGTCAAGGTGAACGAGCATGTGTGCACGAAACCGAGCCGGACGATGGCCGTGGATGAAGTGGTCACGGTGGATCTGCCGCCATCGCCTTCGGCGTGGCCGGAGCCGGAAGATATCCCGCTGGACATTCTCTACGAAGACAGCGAGCTGATCATGGTCAACAAAGCGCCCGGCATGGTGGTCCACCCCGCACCGGGTCACCACACCGGCACGCTGGTGAATGCGGTGCTGTTTCAGTGCAAGGATTTCCAGCGTGCGGGCGACGACATGGGCCGTCCGGGCATCGTGCACCGCCTCGATCGGGATACGTCGGGCGTGATGGTGGTGGCGAAGAACGAGCGGTCCTTCCGACACCTGGCGGCGCAGGCGGCGGCCCACACCTTCGATCGGCGCTACCAGTGCCTGGTGCGGAGCGAGTTCGAGGAGGATCGCGGGCGCGTCAACGCCAATATCGGGCGGAGCCTGAGTGATCGGAGCCGCATGGCGGTGACGGGCATTCGGGCGAAAGAGGCGGTGACCAATTTTGAGGTGCTGGAGCGCTTCGGCATCGCCTCGTTGATCGGGCTGCAACTGGAGACGGGGCGCACCCATCAGATCCGCGTGCATATGCGCTTTGCGGGCCGGCCTGTGCTGGGCGACCCCGTGTATGGCGAGCGTGAATACAAGAGCTGGCCCATTACTGATGAAACCCGTGCGGCGCTGGACGGATTGATCGGCCAGGCGCTCCACGCGGAGCGGCTCGGCGTGACTCATCCGGTCACGGGCGAACG
Organism: Candidatus Hydrogenedentales bacterium; assembly: GCA_044344195.1. Taxonomy (GTDB): domain Bacteria; phylum Hydrogenedentota; class Hydrogenedentia; order Hydrogenedentales; family JAEUWI01; genus JAEUWI01. The sequence goes on along the minus strand of JBIJDL010000143.1, from coordinate 10,148 downwards.
GTTGACTTTCAGTGTGCCTCCCCCGCAGGATTTCCAGCGGGCGCTGGATGCCCTGAGATCGCATGCGGCGGCGCAAGTCGCGCCCCGAAACGTAACGGAACCGTGAGGGAGATTCCACGATGTTGTCACGAATTGCTATTGCCCTGATTGCCCTGTCCGCTGGCCTGTCGGCCCCGGCCGATGACCTGGCCGAGGCCATGCGCGCGGTGGTCGCCAAGAACGAAGCCGCCGTGGTGACGGTCAAAGTCGCGCTGAAGGAGACCTACTCCTACGACGGCGGGTCGGATGTGAACGAGTATACGCAGGAAATCACCGCGACGGTCATCTCGCCCGAGGGCCTGATGGTGACCTCGTTGATGGTGGTGGACCCGTCCGTGCTGATGGAGGAGTATGCGAACAGCGAAGAGGGCTTCGACAGCAAGACGGAGATCACGTCGCTGAAGGTCCGCCGGGGCGAAGCGGAGGAAGACGCGGAGATCGTGCTTCGCGACCGCGACCTGGATCTGGCATTTCTCCGGCCGGTGAAGAAGCCCGCCGAGCCGCGGCCGTTCACGGATCTCGCCGCAGGCGCGCCTGCGAAGGCCTTTGACCCGGTCATCACTATGAACCGGCTCGGCAAGGTGGCGAACCGCGTTTCCACGGCCCAGCTTCTGCGCGTGGATGCGGTGCTCGACAAGCCGAGAATGACCTACTTCGTGGGCGAGTACGCGGGCCACGGGGCCCCGGTCTTCGTCGTCACCGGCGAATGCCTGGGCATCAACGTGACCAAAATGCTCAAGACCAACTCCCAGAATGGCATGGGCGTGGCGGACGAGTACGAGAGCAACATGGCGAGTGTGGTGATTTCCGGCGCGGATGTGCTGGAGGTGGCGAAGCAGGTGCCGGCGTATAAAGAGAATTGAGAATTACGAATTGCGAATTAGAAATGGCGAGTCACCGGGTTGTGACTCGCCATTTTTCATTCGCACGACGTTGCGCGCGGGATTTCATTCGCCATTCACCACGCAACTCGTAATTCCTAATTCTCAATTCCCAACAGGGTGCCGGGGAAATCGGTGTAGATCCTCTTGACGCCGAGGCTGCGGAGGCGCTTCATCTCGGCTTCGTCATTCACCGTCCAGGCGCCGGATTCGAGGCCCGCCGCGTTGATGGCGGCGACGGTCTCGGGGGTTGCGCCCTCGGCCTTGACGACGATGGACTCGAAGCGCAGCTCCTTCGCCGTGGCGATGTCCTGTGCGGCGGGGAAGTCGGCGGGGCGGTCCCAGAAGACGGGAATCTCGGGCGCGAGCTCCTTCACGCGCTTCATCTTTGCCAGGTCGCCATCGTTGAAGCCCACCCAGTCCTGGGCATTCACTTCCTTGATCAGGGCGATGGCGTCGTCCACCACATCGGCCTTGGGCTGAATGGAGAGTCGGGTCTTTTTCTGGCGGATGATGCGCATCAGCACTTGGCGCAGCGTGGGCATGGGCTCTGGCGGGCACGCGGTTTCATCGAGGCCCTTCAGCTTGCGAAAGGCGGCGGCCACGTCCACGGCGCGGAGCTCCTGGAGGGTGCTTGAGGCGACAGGGATATCGCGGTCGCCAGTGCGACCCGTGCTCTCGTCGTGGATGACCACGAGGGCGCCATCCTTCGAACGATGGATGTCGATTTCGATCCAGTCCGCGCCGAGTTTCAGGGCGCTTTCGATGGCAGGGAGGGTGTTTTCCGGGAATGCGCCGGAGTCGCCCCGGTGGGCGGTGACGCCGTTGGCCAGAAAGTCCTTCGCGTCGAGCGCGTCGAGGCAATCCTTGAATTTTTTTGGTTCGTCGGTGGCGTACCAGCGGATGTCCATGGTCAGGAGTTCACCCAGCTCGTCACAGGTAAAGTGGGAGGGAAGAACCTCTAAGACGATACCGGCGGCCTGGGTGAGGGCGACAGCCTGGTGGAGCTGGACCCGGGAGAGGGCGTAGGGCCAGTCTCCGGAGGCCGCGGCGTTCAGGTGGAGCTGGATCAGATCGAGGCCGGCAAAGTCCTCGCTCGCGAGCTTCTGAAACTTTGTATAGATCTCGTTGGCGGTGCCGCCGATCCAGACGCCCGCGCGGAGATCGGGCACGGCGGCCTTGATCTCGCGGCAGGACTCGGCTTTGTTGTGGGCGAAAATGATCTGCTTCGCCACGCCGTACTCCTTGATGAGGGCGGCGAGGCGCTGGAGATCGACGGATTTCAGATCGAGGTAAACTTCATAGTCCTCGTGATCTCGAAGGATCTCCAGCACACTGCGGAGTTCAGGCACCTTCTCGCCGGCGAATTTCGGGTCGAACCAGGCGCCCGCGTCGGGCTCCTGCACCTCGGCGAGGGTCAACTGGTTGACGGGGGTGTCGGCGTTGAGCGTGGCGCTGGTCGTGCGCTTCAGGATGTCATCGTGAAGGCAGATGATAATGCCGTCGCTCGTGGTGCGAATATCGATCTCGGGCGCGGCCCCCAGCGCCCAGGCGTGGTGGAAGGCGGCGAGGGTATTTTCGGGGACTTCCCGAAGTCCGCCTCGGTGGGCCTGGAAATGGACGGGGCTGTCGGCGGCAACCGTGTTTGCGGCGAGCACGAGCAACAGGGCTACAAAACGCATGGGATCTCCTTCGGTGTGGGGTGACGATCAACCGCCACAAGCGGGAAGCATAGCGAATTCCGACCTGCAGGTGCGAGGTGCGGGCTCCCCATCCAGGGTAATTGCATCGAAGAATAAAAGATTGCAGGGGTATGGAGCGGGGGCTTTCCAGCCCCCGACCCGTGCAACGCAGTTGTGCGGACAAAACAGATACATTTTCATCGCGCGATGAACTCGACGAAAAGGGGGCGGGTCGCTGACGCGCCGAAGGAGGGAATGCCCCCTCTCCATATTTCCCCTAGTCTTTTCAGTGACTGTAAGGCGTTCATAATGCGATTCCCCGACCCTTCAGCGCATTTCAGGGGGACGGTCAGCGATCAAAATCCCCCGCCGCCTCGGGCTGATACTCGATGGCCGAGACGCGGAACTCGGTGATGCCTTTGGGCAGACGCACCTTGAAGGTGCGGCCCACGCGCTGGCCGAGCATGGCGGTGCCGAGGGGCGCCAGGACGGAGATCTGATTGGCCTCGGCCTGACCCTCTTCGGGATAGACCAGGGCGCAAGAGAGGGCGCTGCCCGTGCTGAGGTTTTCCAGGGCGACCACCGAACGCATGGTGACCACGTCGGCGGGGGTCTTCTTGGGGTTCTTGATGATTTTGGCGCGGTCGAGCTCCTGCTCCAGTTCGTCGAGGTGGGGGCGATCGCGGCGATCGACCAGGCCTCCGAGTTCTTCGATACAGGCGCGCAAGCGGGCCATGTCGGCGGCGGTGGTCCAGATATTTTTGGTCATGGGGGTGCCTCCTTGCACGCGGAAATGGCGTGACGGGGTTAAATGTGGAAGTCGCCCGCAGCTTCGGGCTGGTAGAGAATTTCTTCGACCTGATACAGCGTCTCGCCGCGCTTGTTGCGGACTTCATAGACGTCGCCGATGCGGCGCCCGAAGAGACCCAGGCCGATGGGGTCGAGAATGCAAACGTTGGTCGGGTGGGCGTGCAGATCCCGGGGGAACACCAGCACGACCACCTGCTCGGCCCCACTCTTACGGTCCAGTATGCGCACCCGCGAGTTCATGGTGACCACGTCGGCGGGCACCTCGCGGGGCGAGATGACCCGGGCTTCCGTCAATTCGCGATCCAGCGCGTCGGCATTGTCCTGCCACTCTTTCCGGCCGAAGACGCGGACGACGGCGATCAGCTCCTTCAAGCGGTCCAGGTCATACTGGTTGACACAGGTGGCGCGATACTCCGCGACACCGGAGGCGCCGCCGGCGTGGAGATCCGAGGCGGAGCCCTCCAGCGAGCGGAAGAGCATGTCGCGCATTTCCCGGGCGGCCTTTGCGATGGAGTCGGCCTGGACGTTGCCGCTCCAGTAGCCCATGAAGGAGGTGACAAGTCCGTCGAGGTAGACAGCCATCTTCACCGTGGAACTCCGGGGGCGGGCCGCGCCTTTGCAGTAGCGGTCAAAAAGCTGCTCTACAAAGTCCACATAGCGGCGGTGGAGCTTGTTGACCTTCGGGCCCAGTTGCTCCGGTCGCGGCTCGATGCCAAGGTAGCTGGGGAAACAGAAGGGCTGGAAGAAGAGGCGATCCCGCGTGTGGTTGTAAAGCCGAAGGCGGATCACATCCAGCACGGCCTCTTCGGGCTTCGTCACGTTGACGAAGGAGGCGAGGCGCTCGATGACCGCTTCGCCAATGCGCTCCGCCACTTGGGCATAAAGATCTTCCTTGCCCTGAAAGCTGTTGTACAATGTGCCCACAGAAACACACGCCTCACGGGCTACATCGTCCATAGTGGTCTGGGCGAAGCCCTTGGACTGAAAATGGTGCTCGGCGGCGTCTAGAATTTCGTGGATACGTCTCGGTTGGGCCATGGGATTGACCTTGGAGTGAATAGAGATTCAATGGGTGAGCTTATATTCATTTTACGAGGAAATGCCCTGAAAGTCAAGGGGTGTATCAGACCGATCCGTCTGATCGGTCCGATCGGCCCTTGGTAACGCGTGCCGCCATCCCGTAAGATAGGGCGAGTCTGTTACACGAAAGGATACCCCATGCGAATTGTCATGTTGATTTCCGTTGCCGCTTTTGCTGGCCTGGCTTATTCACTTCCGATCAGCGAGGGCTCGAAGCTCGTGCGCCTTCCCTACAACCACCCCGGTCTGGTGGTGGATCTGGGCGTGGGTCTGTGGGGATCGCCCATGCCGGTTGATTTCGATGGTGACGGCGACCATGACCTGCTGTGCGCCTCGGCGGACAAGCCCTACAACGGCATTTATTTTTTTGAGAATGTGCAGGGCAACGTCGATTGGCCCGTCTTTAAGGCGGCGGTGCGGCTGGATGCCGTGACGCGCGACGTGACGCCGTCCTACGACGGCGGGCTGTTCTTCATGGCCGAACCGGGCGTGTATTATCCCAATTTCCTGAAGACTTATTTTCAGGAGCCCGTTCCAATTCCCTATGAGCCCACCTTTCGCGCGACGCGCGGCAAGCAATGGAAGTTCTGCGATTACGATGGCGACGGCGTGCGCGATCTCTACGTGGGCGCGGGGGACTGGACCGAGTATGGCTGGGACAACGCCTTCAACGAGAAGGGTGAATGGACCAAGGGCCCGCTGCACGGCCACGTGTACGTTATGAGGAACACGGGCTCTAACGAGGCGCCCGTGTATGCCGGGGCAATGCAGGTTCAGGCGGGCGGTCAGCCGCTGGACGTGTACGGAACGCCCTCGCCCAATCTTGTGGATCTGGACAAGGACGGCGACCTGGATCTGCTCTGCGGCGAATTCCTGGACCGGCTTACCTACTTCGAAAACACCGGCACGCGGACGGAGCCCGTCTATGCCGAGGGGCGCTTCATCGAGCTGAACGGTGAAACGCTCCACCTCGATCTGGAGATGCTCCAGGTGGTGGTATTCGACTGGAACCGGGATAACAACCCGGACATCATCGTGGGCGAGGAAGACGGCCGCGTGGTGATGCTCCTGGGCATCGGCGAGAAGAGAAACGGCCTGCCGGCGTTTACACCGCCCCGCTATTTTCAGCAGGAGGCGGACTGTTTGAAGGTCGGCGCGCTGGCGACGCCCTTCAGCGTGGACTGGGATGGCGATGGCGACGAAGACATCATCGCGGGCGATACGGCGGGCTATATCAACTTTGTGGAGAATCTGGGTGGCGGTCCAGCGCCGAAATGGGCCAAACCCGTTTATCTGGAGGCGGGCGGCGAGATCTTCCGTATTCAGGCGGGGCCCAACGGCTCGATTCAGGGGCCGGCCGAGGCTAAATGGGGCTACACCGCCGTCAGCGTGTCCGACTGGGACCACGATGGATTGCTTGATATTGTCTATAACTCGATCTGGGGAAAGGTGGAGTGGTTGAAGAACATTGGCCAGGCGAGCAAGCCCGCGCTGGCCGCCGCGCAGCCGGTCACCGTGGAGTGGGAAGGCCCCACGCCCAGGCCCGCATGGTTCTGGTGGAATCCCGAAGGAAAAAACCTTGTCACGCAATGGAGAACGACCCCTGTGGTGCTCGATCTCAATGCAGACGGGCTCAATGACCTGGTGATGGTGGATACCGAGGGCTACCTGGCATTTTTCGAGCGTGCGAAAAAAGATGAAGCGCTCACACTGCTGCCGCCAAAGCGCGCTTTTAAAGACGAGGCGGGGCAGCCGCTGCAATTGAACGCGGAGCTTGCGGGGCGCAGCGGCCGGCGCAATTTTGTGTTCCACGATTGGGACGCCGACGGCAAACTGGATCTCCTGATCAACAGCAAGAACATCGACTTCATGCGGAACGTTGCCGCTAAGCCGGGGGAATTTCACTTCAAGAATGAGGGCCAGGTCGATCCGCACCTTCTTGCGGGGCACACCACCTGCCCCACGATGGTGGACTGGGATCAGAACGGCGTGAAGGACCTGCTGATCGGCGCGGAGGACGGATTTCTTTACTATCTTGGGGCACCAAAAGAGTAGTGGGGGCGGCATCGGACGAATCGGACCGATCAGACCGATCGATTCGGAAAGCCGATAGGCCTGATTCGTCCGATCGGTCCGATAGAGCGCCTTTGCTCAACCGGTGCCTCGCCTAAACTCGCATCGCGCGGGCGGCATTTGCTACACTTCCCCCTCCCAGCGCGGAGAGGTGGCCGAGTGGTTGAAGGCGGCGGCCTCGAAAGCCGTTTTACGGGCAACCGTAACCAGGGTTCGAATCCCTGCCTCTCCGCCATTAGAATCCTTGCCGTGCCCGCCGTGCGTTCCCTCCCCTTCATCTTGGCCAACGCCTCCCTTGCGTGTAGCCCGACGCACAATAAATTCTTGACGCGCCCCAATCAATTCGCAGGGCCTACCACCCCCGAAAAAAGTTACCGCCCCCCATAAGAATATAGCACGCATGACTAATATATGTAGGCATGTAAGTAGCACCTTACACGTATTGGGGTAGTAAATATTACACGTATTGGGGTAGTAAATAATTTTTTTCGCAACAGTGCCAATAGTGTACCCAGACAGACGCCGCAATGACGCAAAGACGTAAGTTCTTTGGCCCGAACGACCTGCACGCCGCGCCAAAACAAAGTACCGCAGAACCGTGAAAAAATTGCCCTTGTGGAACAATTCTTGCGTCATTCCCGGCGTATATGGGTGACTTGAATTGATTCCAGTCCTTGCGCCCGAAGTGTGGAAGTGAAAGAAAACGAAAGGGAAATGCAATGAGGAAAAGTATTATCCTGGGAATGGCCCTCCTGGCCGGCAGTACGGCGCAGGCGGCCGTCATCGACTTCGAAGAGTTCTGGATCCGCGGCGGCGGCACGGCCACCGAGCTGCCCGGGCAGGACGGGGTTGAGTTTGTAACTGCGGTCGGCGGCGACAAGGCTGGTTATGGAACCAGCTACTTCGACGGTATGCAGTTTGAGTCACTCCAGTCGGTGTCGTTCCTGATTGAGAATGCGCCCGGACCTTGGATGCCGTACATCAATATCTGGATAACTGATGGGCTCGGCAACTATGCGATTGTTGCGAACGAGCCTTCCAATCCCGAGTACAATCCGTATTACGCAAACTACCCCTATGCCGCAGACAACACGCAGGTTTCGTTGAATCTGACAGGTATGACTTTCAAGATCCACGAAACGCTTCAGGTTCCCAATCCCCCGAACACCAACTATGGATGGCTCGGAGGGGACAGCTTCATTACCTACGCAGAACTAGCTGCCAGCAACTGGACCATTGCCGACCCTACGAATTGGGGAGGAACGGGCGCGCCCAAGGCTGGCCACGGTTTCAATCTTGTTTACGGTGACACGTTGAGCAATTATGTGAGCGGTGATGAAGGCTATGTCATCAGCAACGTCACGATCAACGGTAATCTCGAAGCTGGCGCCGTCGTTCCGATTCCCGCCGCTGCGCCCCTTGGTCTGCTGGGCATGGGCCTGATCGGTCTCATTTCCCGCCGCCGCAAAAAGAGTGCCTGATATCGCACTTGACGGCACACCGTCATGTGTCTGTTGTTCGCCCCCCGCAATGCTTCTGGCGCTGCGGGGGCGCTTTTTTTGAATTACGAATTACGAATTATGAATTGAGAACAGGTAACGCTTGGCGGTGCTTTGGGCTCGACTTGTGAATAAAGTTCAGGAGCCGATGGTAAGAGTCGCCGGGCGGGTCCATGGCGTTCGCATAGCGGGAGACAGTGCATTGAAAAGTCAGTTTTCGCGCCGGGAGGATTTCTGGGCGCACGTTATTGCGGATATCGTGGTGCGCATCGGGTTGTTTGTCGCCACCTTCGTGCTGGTCGTGGTGAACATGCCGCGCCGATACTATCGAAACTCGGATGGAGAGATTTTTCACGACTACCTGTACGCCGCGCTTGCGGCGGCAACGCTTGCGGCGATTTTTGGGCCGTGGCTTTATCGCACTGCGGTGCAGCGGGGTCGGGGTTCGCTGGGGCAAGTGAAGCGGGACAGTGGAAGGATGAAGGATGAAGGATGAAGGATGAAGGATGAAGGATGAAGGATGAAGGATGAAGGATGAAGACCAGTCTGGAGTCTGGAGTCTGGAGTCTGGAGTGGCGCAATCAGGACATGCGTCTGTCTGCAGAAAGCTCTTATCTCGTCAAATGGGTCCAACGGGTCTTATAGGTCCAATGGATCGAAATGATTTTCATTGCGACGCGTACCGCCCATTGGAGCTATGAGACCCATTTTTTCAGCCTTAAGCCTTCAGCCTTCAGCCTTCAGCCTTCAGCCTTCACTTCCTCTGTCTCCACGACAATTCCGCGTCGTTCCAGCAGGGTGCCTTCGGCGGCGTAGAGTCCCGTGAGGGCCTGGGCGCAGCCTACGCGCGCGGCGACTTCGTCGATCTGGGCACTGATCAGATCCCGCTGGACGAGTAGGACGTCGAGGTTGGTGGAGCGCCCGCTGGCGTAGCGGCTCTGGGCGGTTTCGAGTTCGCTCGTGCGCGCAGTGACGGCTTCGCGGGTTGAGCCGAGGCGGTCCCAGTTGCGGCGAAGTTCGACAACGGCCTGGCGCACCGCGGTCTCGATGGCCTGCTCGGTGTCAGCGATCTGGCGTTCGCCCTGGGTCTGCTGGAGCTGGCTGCGGAGAAGGCGCGCCTTCTCGGCGCGGCGGTAGAGGGCGGTCTCCACTTCAAAGCCGATACCGTAGGATTCATCCCGTCCGGCTTCGAACATGTTCCAAGCTTCGCTGCCATGATCGCCATCGGCGCCTCCGCCGACCGTGGCCACGAGGTCCACGCGGGGCAGGAGGTCGTTCTTCGCGCGATTGGTGCTCAACTCGGCGTTGGCCAGGCTCAGGCGGGCCTGGGCGAGTTCCGGGCGGTAGTCCATGGCGAGGGTCACGCTGGTCGCCGCATCGGCGTCCACCGGTGCGGGCTCAGGGGCGGGTTCCGGCTCGAAGATGAGCTGCCACAGATCCGGCTGGTCGGGATTGAGCAGTCGGATGAGGGCGAGATTGCGATCTTCGATCTGGGCCTGGGCATCTGAGAGATCGGCCTGGCGGGTTGCGCGCTCGGCTTTGGCGGAGAGGACATCGGCCTCAACGGCACGGCCCGCGTTCATGAGGTCTTCATTGAGGCGCATCTGCTCGTCGGCCAGGGCCACGGCGACTTCGTTAATCTTCAGCACTTCCCGGGCGAGTGCGAGGTCCCAGTAGGTCAACTCCACATCGCGCACGGTGCTGATAACCTGCTGGCGGAGACCATGGATACTGCTGGCCAGGTCATTCTCCGCCTGTCGCACGGTGATCAAGTTGATGTCACGTCCCCTGCCGTGGAGGAGGGCCTGGCGCATCTCCACGCTCCACCCGCCACTGTAGAGATCGTTGGCGGGGTCGTTGCTTGCGCCAGCGTAGTCGGTTGAGACGCTGACCGAGGTGCCGGTGGCGAAGTTTTGGGAGAGGGCCGCGCCGCCGGAGGTCTGGTTGGAGCGCGAAGTGTTTGTGGTCTCGGTGTTGCGCGTGGCGAAGGCCTGAATCGTCTGCGCGGCGGAGAAAAGCTCGCCGACAGAGGTTCCGTCACTTGCGTCGATGTTGTTCGTTCCGGTTGAGGAGAGGGACGAGCC
>JBIJDL010000352.1:0-6897 GCA_044344195.1 Candidatus Hydrogenedentales bacterium | reverse complement strand
AGGTTTTCGACCACGGCCTTACCCCATCCAAGCGACTCTTGACGCTGATAGATGGACTCCCCAATGTCCCAATAGAGTTCAAGAAGCTCCTTGTTGACTGCCCGCAGCGCCTGGTATTGGGCACGCCGGATACGGTTTTTGACTTCCATGAGAAAGCCGGGATAGTCAGTGGACGTTAAATCGCTCATGTTGGCCCTCCGCTGCTTTATCGCACGAACAGAAAACGTTTTCAACGTGGTTGCGGGTCGCTCTGGGAAAGTTTAGCATTTCGTTGAGCGGAATGCGCATTGATTGAGTAATCGTTGCGAAACTCGTGGGGGCCGCCACGCGCCCTGCGGTTGGCACCCTCCACCCCTGGGCCAAGTTATGACGTGACTGGGGCTTCGTTTGGTCGGATTCTCGAGCGCGCGCCCGTCCCAATGGTGGCTCAAAATGGAATCAAAACGGCCCGTTGTGATACTCTACAGGCCCGCAATGCCCTCATTTACCCCGGAAAGCACTGAATGAGCAAGATATCTATACAGGATGTGGAGTATGTGGCCGGATTGGCCCAGCTTGACCTGGATGACGCCGCGAAAGCGCGGATGGCCCAGGAGATGAGCGATATTCTGACGTATATGGACACGCTGAATTCCTTGAACACGGATGGCGTGGAGCCGATGATGCACGCGATGCCCATGACCAATGTGTTTCGCGAGGACGAAGTGGCGCCTTCGCTGCCCCGCGAGCTGGCCCTGCGCGGTGCGCCGGTGCATGACGATGAGTATTTTGTCGTGCCAAAAATCCTGGACGTGGAAGGCGGTGGCGCATGACGAAGTGGTATGAAAAGACGGCCTTCGAAATTCGCGAGGCCGTGGCCTCCGGCGCTGTCAGTGCCGTGGAAGTAACCCGGTCGTACTTGGGCCGCATCGAAGCAGTTGACGGCAACGTGGGTGCCTACACCCAGGTGTGGCGCGATCACGCGCTGGCACAGGCGGCGGAAGTCGACGCAAAAATCGCGGCGGGCGAGCCCGTGGGTGCGATGGCCGGTGTGCCGGTGTCGTTGAAAGAACTTATTTGCACGACGGAAGGTTTCACCACCTGTTCCTCGCGTATTCTTCAGGGCTTTCGCAGCCCCTACAACGCCACCGTGACGGAAAAGTTGCTTGCGGCGGACGCTGTACTCCTGGGCAAGGTGAACATGGACGAATTTGCCATGGGCTCCTCCACGGAGAACAGCGCGATCCAGAAAACCTCGAACCCCTGGAATCTGGACTGCGTGCCGGGTGGCTCCAGCGGCGGTTCGGCGGCTTCCGTGGCCTCCGACACCTGCGCCATGTCCTTCGGCAGCGACACCGGCGGTTCGATTCGCCAACCTGCGGCCTTTTGCGGCTGCGTGGGCCTCAAGCCGACCTATGGCCGCGTCTCGCGCTATGGCCTGGTGGCTTTCGCCTCGTCTCTGGACCAGATTGGCCCCTTGACGAAAGACGTGACCGATACTGCGCTGGCGATGAACGTAATCTGCGGGAAAGATCCCCATGACGCCACGAGCGCGGACCTGCCGGCGGAAGATTTTGTCGCCGGACTTAAGGGCGGCGTGAAGGGCCTGCGCATCGGGCTTCCAAAGGAATTCTTTATCGACGCCCTCGGCAGCGAAGTGCGTTCCCTGGTGGAGGCGAGTGCGGCGGTGTTGAAGGCCCAGGGCGCGGAGATTGTGGAGGTGTCGCTCCCCCATTCCGAATATGCCGTGACGGTGTATTACATCGTGGCCCCGGCCGAAGCGAGCGCGAATCTGGCCCGCTTCGACGGCGTGCGCTACGGCTTTCGTCACCCGGCCGCGAACAACGTGACCGAGATGTACGTGAAGACCAAATCTGAAGGATTCGGGCCGGAAGTGCAACGGCGCATCATGCTGGGCACCTATGTGCTCTCCAGCGGTTACTACGACGCTTACTATCTGAAGGCCCAGAAGGTGCGCCGCCTGATTACGCAGGACTTTGACGAGGCCTTCAAGCAGTGTGATGTGATTCTCACCCCCACGGCGCCTACGCCCGCCTTCAAGCGCGGTGAGAAGTCGAAAGATCCGCTCGAAATGTACTTGAACGACATTTTCACGATTTCGACCAATCTCGCGGGCGTGCCGGCGCTGTCCATACCCTGCGGCCTGAGCGCCTCCGGCCTGCCCGTGGGCGTGCAGTTGATCGGCAAGGCCTTCGACGAGGCGACGCTGCTGCGCGCCGCCTATTGCTACGAGCAGCACTCGGGCCTGGCGTTGGGTAAGGCGGCGATTGGGTAGGGAAAAATCGGACTGATCGGACGGATCGGACCGATCGGATGAAACAGATTTCAGGTGCCACGCCGGATGCGAGGACCAGGAGCATAAAGTATGGAATACGAAGCGGTAATAGGCCTGGAAGTACACGTGCAGTTAAACTGCAAGTCGAAGTTGTTCTGCGGCTGCAGCACGAACTTCCACGCGCCCGCGAACACGAACGTGTGCCCGGTGTGCCTCGGCATGCCCGGGGCCATGCCGGTGATGAATCGCGCCATGGTGGACAAGTCCGTGGCGGTGGGTCTGGCGCTGGACTGCAAGATATCCCGCTGGTCGAAAATGGACCGTAAGAACTATTTCTATCCCGACCAGTCGAAGAACTATCAGATCAGCCAGTACGACTTGCCCGTGAACCACGGCGGTCACCTGGACATCGAAGTCAACGGCGAATCGAAGCGCGTTGGCATCACCCGTGCGCATATTGAAGAGGATACGGCGCGCAACACCCACGCCCTGGGCGGCGGGCAGAGCGGCGTGGACTTCAACCGCTGCGGTGTGCCGCTGCTCGAAATCGTGACCGATCCCGACATTCACAGCGCGGACGAGGCCCACGCCTACCTCACGGAGCTGAAGCAGATCCTGCAGTACCTCGATGTGAGCGACTGCAACATGGAAGAAGGCGCGCTGCGGGCCGAACCCAACATCAGCGTGCGCCCGAAAGGCAGCACAACCCTCGGCACGAAGACGGAAGTGAAGAACCTGGGCTCCTTCAGCGGTGCCCATAAAGCGATTCAGTACGAGATTGCCCGCCAGATTCAGGTACTGAATGAAGGCGGGAAGATCGTGCAGGAAACGCGCGGCTGGGACGAAGAGCGCGGCGTGACTTTTTCGCAGCGCGCGAAGGAATCGGCCCACGACTACCGCTACTTCCCCGAACCCGATCTCGTGCCCATCGTGGTGGACGAGGCCTGGGAGCAGCGGATTCGTGAATCGCTACCCGAGCTGCCGGCGGTCCGCCGCCACCGCATGGTTAACGTCTACGGGCTGTCGGCCTACGACGCAGGCGTGCTGACTACGTCGAGAGCGATGGCGGACTACTACGAAGCTGTGGCGAAAGCAGCGGATCCGAAGAAGGCGGCGAACTGGATCATGGGCGATCTTCAGGCGCTGATCGTGGAAGAAAAAGGCGCGATCGAGGCAGTTAAGGTGACAGCCGAATCCCTGGCCTCCATGATAAAACTGATAGAAGATGGTATAATCAGTGGTAAGATAGCAAAGGAGGTGCTGGTGGAGATGTACCGCACGGGCGAGGCTCCGGCGGCGATAATCGAAGAAAAGGGCCTGATCCAGATCAGCGACAGCAGCGCGCTGGAGGCTGCCGTGGCGGAGGTGCTGGCTCAGAATCCCGCTCAGGTGGAAGAGTTCCGCTCGGGCAAAGAAAGGGTCATGGGCTTCCTTGTTGGGCAGATCATGAAGGCCACCCAAGGCAAGGCCAATCCGAAAATGGTGAATGACATACTACGCAAGCAACTTGCGGAATAGGAGGCATGCCCGTTGGCAACGCTAGTCCCGAAGAAACAGGAAATATCCGAAGAAGAACGTTTTGAGGCCAATCTTTACAAGCTCGCCGATCTGGCGCTGGAAAAGAAGGCCAAAGATCTCAAACTTTACAATGTTAACGGCCTCACCGTAACAACGGACGCCCTGGTTATCTGCACCGCCACGAGCGAGCCCCAGGTGAAGGCCGTGTTCAGCGCCGTCAAGGAAGGGATGCGGGAAATCGGCAAGCCCTCCATCTATACCGAAGGCGCTTACAATGACGGTTGGCTCATCATCGACTTTGGTGATATCCTCTTCCATATCTTCCGTGAACAGGCGCGGGAATTTTACGATCTCGACGGCCTCTGGGCCGACGCGCCAGAGTTCAAGCTTGACCTGAAGCCCTGAGGGCAGGAGTTCGACAGGAACATATCATGGCCGATGATCAATTTGCCCCGGACAGGCCGAAGCTCTACCACTACAAGCTCGACCGTATTCTCGGCCAGGGTGGCACGGGGCGCGTCTATCGGGGCATCGACACGAAAAAGGGCGAAGTAGTCGCGATCAAACTCTTTAAAGAGAACTTTTTCCGCAACGTACTCCACCTGCGCGATGTCGTGAAAAGCGTCAAACGCTTTAAGAAGTACAGTCACCCAAACGTGGTGAAGATTTATGATTTCATGGACGGCGAAGACGGCAAGTGCATGATCATGGAGTATGTGGACGGCCCCGACCTGAAGTGGTATCTCATCAACCGCCCGTGGAACGTCAAGGAACGCATCGGGGTTATCTCCCAGATCTGCTCGGGCCTGCAGTACCTCCACGAGCAGAAGATTATCCATCACGACATCAAGCCGGCCAACATCCTCTTCACCCGCACGGGGATGGTAAAGCTGGCCGACTTCTCGCTCTACGGAAACAGCCTCCTTCTCGACCTGATCGACAAGGGTGCGGGCGAACAGATCACCCCAATGTATGTGCCGCCGGAAATTATTCGCGGCGAGGGCGCTTCACCCCAGAGCGATCAGTACTCCCTCGGCGTGACCATGTACCTGCTCTTTGCGGAGCGTCTCCCCTTCCAGGTGGACAACCTCCAGCGGCTATACCAGTGCCATCTGAATGTCCAACCTGATCACCCCTCCCTCGTCAACCCCAAGTGCCCCCACGCCCTTGGCGATGTCATTTTGAAGCTCATGGCCAAGAAGCCCGCGGATCGCTTCGGCGATTGCGATGAGTTGCGTATCGCCATTGCCGAAATGGGCCGCAGTCGCATCTGAGCGCCCTGCCCCGCGCTCCCCATACAGAAAACAGCAAAACGCCCGCCTGAAGCACACGAGCGCTTCAGGCAGGCGTAATTATATCATTTCAAGAAACTTGGGTATTCCAAGACGAACTGGCGGAGCGTCACAGCTCGCCCAGTCCGCCGCCGGTATCCGTACCGGTATCGGTACCGCCGGATTCCCCATCCGCACCACCATCGGGAAAGAACGCCTTCCACGGGGCCTGGCGCTGGGCAAGCAGCAAGGTATCGATGATATCCAGCGTACCCTGTAACTTGATGGCGAAGTTAGACTGGGCCGCCGTAGGGGCTTTGCTCACAAAGCGAAGATGTCCGTTCAATTTCATTGCGCAAATTCCCTGGAGTTAGGAGGTCTTGTTAAAAACGACTTGTACGACCTGGGCCGAGAAATCAACCTTGAAGTCAACTTTGGCCTGAAAGTTACCGCTGGTCTGGGACGTTTGCGGCGTTTTGCTCACCAATCGGTGGTGTTTCATTCGTGATGTTCTCCTGTTCTACAACTTTCGGATTCGACTTGAGCGCAACCCGAAAGGATAGCACTCCCAGAATCATCCCCGTTCCACAAAATGGTAGCTGGCGCGTCGTGCTCAACCTGCCGAAAAGATGCGCCCTGCGCGCTTCCTGCCTCCGACAGCATGATTTCCGACATGCCCTGCGTTATTTTACAGACATTGTAATAGCATGTAAACCTTTTATTGTCAATTATTTTTTCACGGTGTCGCTGTTTTTCAACTACAGTACCAATGAACACGAACGGCATTACGGCGGGCCCCTTCCTCTTACGACGCAAGGGCTTAAGGTATCGTAACGCGCGCGCCGCCGGTTGTGCTTTCACGTGGAATGCGTTTTCAACGACCTGCGACCGGGAACGCATTTTTCACATTACCTCGGATTCTCCCGCCGCGAGGGACTCCCAGGAACGATACATCTCCCCGAGATCCGCCTTGAGCGCGTCGTATTCCTCCTTCAAGGATTTCTGGGTCGCGTAGTCTGTGGGGTCCACTTTGGTGAAGCGAAGTTCCATTTCCACAACGAGGCCCTCCATCGACTCGATGTCCTGCTCAAGCTTTTCCATCTTCTGCTTGATCTTGCGCCGTTCCTTGTCGTCGGTCTTCTTGTCCTTCCGGTTGTTCTCACCCCGCCGAATCTTCAGCACCTCTTCGGTGGCTTCCGCCTTCTTCTCGGGGACTTCCCGGTTCTTGTAGCGGTAGTCACTGTAGTTGCCCAGGTGGACCGTGGCGATGCCATTCTCGATGATGATGAGTTTCTCCACCAGTTTGTCGATGAGCGTACGGTCGTGACTGACAACGATGATCGCGCCCTCATAAGTCGTGAGTGACTTTTCGAGGGCTTCCCGGGAGACGATATCCAAGTGGTTGGTGGGTTCGTCCAGGAGCAGGAGGTTCGCGCCGCCCAGCAGCAGCTTTGCCATGGCCACTCTGCTCAGCTCGCCGCCGCTTAGGCTGTCGATACTCTTGAAGACGTCATCGCCGGTAAAGAGAAAGCGTCCCATGTAACTGCGGATCTGTTCCGGGGTCCAATCGACCTTGGCGGAGTGCACCTCGGTGAGAATATCAAAGGAGGGGTTCAGGGATTCGTGGTTCTGCTCGTAAAAGCCCCGAATTACCTTGTGGCCCAGCGAAACCTCGCCCGAGAGTCCGGGATGCTGACCGGCGAGCTGGCACAGTAGCGTGGTCTTACCCGTCCCGTTGGGCCCGACGATTCCCACGCGCTCGCCGCGACAGACCGTGAAGCTGACCTTCTTGTAGAGGGTCAGCCCCCCATAACCCATGGAGAGATCCTTGGC
>JBIJDL010000445.1:0-5328 GCA_044344195.1 Candidatus Hydrogenedentales bacterium | reverse complement strand
TCCAGCACGAGTTCGCCCGAGCGCGCCACGTCTACTATCTTGAACTTGACCGAGCTGGCCTCGGCCAGCGGCGCATTGACCACGTCAAGCTTTTCCAGGCGCTTGATCCGGCTCTGAACCTGCTTGGCTTTGGTGTTTTTGTAGCGGAAGCGATCAATCCACGCTTGTTCCTTGCGGATAAATTCCTGTTGGCGTTCAAAATCGACCTGCTGCTGCTCGCGATGAAGGGTCTTCCGGGCGAGGAAGCTGTCATAGTTTCCAGGGTAGCTCCGAATCTCGCCGCGCTCCAGTTCCACCACGCGATCAACGACGTTGTTGAGCATCTGCCGGTCGTGGGAGATGATCACGACGGACTTGGGGCAGGATTTCAGGTAACTCTCAAGCCACTCCCGCGCCTCCAGATCCAGGTGATTCTCTGGTTCGTCCAGCAGCAGCAAGTCACCCTCTTCCAGCAGCACCAGGGCCAGCATCAACCGGGTACGCTGCCCACCGCTGAGATTCATGAACGGCATGGAGAACTCGGTCTCGGCGAAGCCCAGGCCCTGGAGCACTTGCTTGATTCGTACGCGGAAATCATAGCCGCCCCGGATGGAGAAGCTTTCCTGCTTCTCGCTGTACTCGTGGAGGGCGTCCTCGTCGCCCGTCGACATGCGCTCCTCCAGCACCCCCAACTCCACCTCCAGGGCCAGGATTTCTTCGAAGGATTCCAGGACGATATCGTAGATCGTCATGGTTTCGTCCACTTTGTGGAGCTGGGAAAGGCAGGAGACGCGCATGCGTTTCATGCGGTCCACGATTCCCTTGTCCGGGTCAATATCCCCCGTAATAAGGCGGAAGATCGTGGACTTTCCCGTGCCGTTTCGGCCGATGAGGCCGACATGTTCGCCCTCTTCCACGCGGAAATCGATACTGTCCAGCACTTCCCGGCCAGCATAGGTCTTCGTGATGTTTTCAAGGCGTACTAAACTCATGGATGCTACTACCTGTCTTGTCGTGGCGTGTGTCAAAAATCGGACGGATCAGTCGAATTGGATTGGCTGCGCAATCGAGTCGCAACCTACTTTTCCGGGGGGCTTACCTTTACCTCTTGTTGGGCGAGATGCCAGAGCTTGGCGTACTTGGTGAACACCGAGCAGGCCGCGAGACCGCAGAGCACGGCGCCGTGATACCCATCCCGGAAGCCCTGTCGGAGGAGGTACATTTTAACAAATCGGAGGAAGGGCCGCACCGTCAGGTCGAGCAGGCCGGCGCGCTTGCCGCGGGCGTAGGCATCTTCGGCCCCCCAGCTCGTAAAGCGCTGGAAAGTTCGGAAGTACTCGTCGAAATTGCGGTAGGTGTCATGGTACATGATCGCGTCGATGCGGCCTTCGGCACCTTCCACAACAACCCGGGAATGCACCTTCTTGTCCAGATAGCGTCCCTGCGCCGTGCGAAAAAGCCGCAGATTGTAATCGCGGTGCCAGCCGCAGTGGAGGATCAGCTTACCGAAAAAATAGGACAGGCGCTTGATCTGGTAGCCATGGAGCCCGCCCGGGGCCGCGACGATCTTCCGTATCTCGTGAACGAGCTCCTCGGATATCCACTCGTCCGCATCCAACACAAGGGTCCATTCCGTCGTGATTTGCGGAAGGGCCCAATTACGCTGGGCGGCCGCGTTTTCATAGGTATGGGTAACCACGTGATCGGTGAATCGGCGGGCAATCGCCTCCGACCCGTCGTGGGTCTTGGAATCGACCACGCAGAAGATATCATCGGCCCAGGTCACGCTCTGGAGGCAGCGCTCCAGCCGGTCCTCAGCGTTGGGGACCAGGATGAGGACTGACAAGGCATGTTCGCGAAGGGCTTGGGTGCTGATACTCATGGGGTGTATTCCCTGGCCTTCGCAATAAGCTTCAAATAGACCTCCAGCGTACTCTCCACCATGCGGGATGCGGTAAAGGTCTGCTCTACCAACTTCTTGCCCGCCACGGCCATTTTTGCGCTCTCTTTCGGGTGTTTGAGGGCCTCAATGATCGCCTCCGCCAGGGCCTCCGGGTTGCGGTTTGGCACAAGTCGCCCCGTCTTTCCGGGCAGGATCATCTCCGGGATTCCCCCCGCCACGGCCGCCACCACGGGCGTCTTGCAGGCCAGGGCTTCGAGGACCGACGTCCCCAGTCCCTCGGACCAACTGGAGGAGATATAGAGGTCCGCCCCATTGACCAGAGCCGGGACGTCGTTCCGGTGCCCGAGAAGGGTAACCTGCGCGCCGAGGCCGAGTGCCGCTATCTGCTGTTCCAGAGGCTCACGCAAGGTGCCCTCGCCCGCGACGAGCAGGTGGACCTTTGGGAAGGCCGCGACGACCGCCGGCATGGCGCTCAGGAGCGTCGCGTGATCCTTGTGATCCACGAGGGCACCAGCCGAAAGCAGGAAGAGCGCCTTTTCGTCGAGGCCTAGACTCTCCCGCGTCGCGGGCGGCACATCGAGCCGGGCCAGATCGATGGCGCTGTAAACGCGGATGATCTTGTCCGGCGGGAGCTTACTTTCCCGGAGCACGTCCGCGACTTTTTCGGAGACGGCGAGGAGTGCATCGGGTGCGCGATATTTCCACTGGTTGAATCGGTCGGTCTTCGGGGGAAAACTCACTCGGCGCGAGACCACGGCCGCACCGCGCCGCGCCATCGTTCTCGTGATGCAGGCGATGGTGTGGGTGTGGCTGGTGTGGGCATGGATAATATTGATTTCTTCCTGATAAACGATCTGGGCAAGGTGCCAGCAGGTATAAAGGTCGATTTCCGCCAGAAACGGCAGGGGTACCCGGATCAGCGGCGCGCCACCATGGGTGGACCTCAGGAACTCGCCGGTGGCCTTCCCCGATATCCAGACCTTGTGGCCCTTGGCCACCAAGCCCTGGACCAGCCAGCTTGCCTGCTGCTCTCCCCCACGCCATCCGATTTGATCGTCAAGATGAAGAATGTTCACGGGCTGCTTCCAGTATCTTTCGGTAAACGTCCACCGTGCGTCCGGCAAAAGCCTGCAGGGAAAACTCGCTCTGTACTCGTTCGCGGCCGGCCACACCCATCTGGCGCCGAAGCGCGGGGCTGGCCGCCAGTTCGGCCATCGCGCGGGCCAGGGGCTCAATCGTTCCATTGGGAACCACGCGCCCTTCCCGCCCATCACACACAATCTCCGGCAGCCCGCCGTAGTCGGAGGTGATGACGGGAATTCCCGCCGCCATCTGCTCCTTCAGACTGAAAGACGATGTATCGCAATCAATGGAGGGCAGCACGCCCACATCAAAGGCGTGTACGCAGCGCTCCATGTCGGATCGAAAGCCCGCAAAGTGGACCCGAGACGCCAATCCGAGGCGCTGAACCTGCGCCTTTAACAACTCTTCCAGCGTACCCTGCCCCAGGACCAGTATGCGCAGCGCAGGCACTTCTTCGGCAATTCGTGCGGTCGCCTCAAAAAGAAACGTATGGCCCTTGGCCTCCACCAGCCGGGCGGCGATGCCAAAAACGATGTTTCCATCTCCATAGCCGAACTCAGCGCGCATTTGCTCACGGGCGGCAGGATCCGGGGCGTAGCGTGCCGTGTCCACACCATTGTGGATGGCGGTCAGCCTGGTCGCGTCAAAAGCCGGGTGGCCTGCCAGGGACTGGCGGACCATCTCGCAAACGGTAATCTGGTGCCGCGTACTCGTCGCATTGAGCCAGCGGTTCACCGGGCCGCGCTTGACGGAATAGGTATTGTGGCGCGTCCGCAGGACACAGGCGCGGCGCTCAAAGAACGTTCGCGCCAAGGCGGCAACCCAGTGATCCTGGGAGCCATTCACATGAACAATGTCGGGGCGCGCATCGCGGAGGAAGCGCTTCATGGAGCGGATATCATTCCCCCACTTCGCCGGGCGCATTCCCCGCGCGAAATGGAAGACATCCAGGACGTTGCTGTCGGTGTCTTTCGCCACCTGAACCAGAACGCTTTCCGGACGGCACCCAATGGTTACAGCGTGCCCCATGCGGCGAAGCTCACCAGCGAGGTTCTGCACGTATCGCACTTGCCCTCCGCCATCGCTGTGGGGATCAGTCAGGAGAATATGCAAAGGGCCTTGTGACATTCCGTTTCCTTGGCCCCGGGCAAAAGCCTGGCCGTCCCGTTTCCGGCCAGAAGGCCCGGAGGGCGCTACCGCTCCTCGGATGACGTGGCCTGCTCTTCGGATTCGGCGGGCTCGGTCGGTTCCTGCTCGACTTCCTGGACGTCGATTGACTTCGGGTCTCCCTCCCCTGCGGCAAGGGCATCGGATTCGGGCTGAAAAATCAGGCTTACGCGCTCGATGGTGGAGTCCAGCTCGGCCATGGCCCGCGTCAACTCTTCATCAACCTCTTGAAACGTGTCGGAACGCTTGATATCTACTTTTTCTTTGTTTGCCATCCAGGAAAGGACCTCGTTGGAAAATCTTCAGGTAAGTCGTGTGGGTTAGAGCGGAAGTGCGGCCACGGCGTGCAACTCTTCCAGAAACTCGAGGAGCAACGGCTTCCGTGCATCTTCCGCGATGGGTTTGCGGGCATCCGCCAGAATCGTCCAAGCTTCCAGTTCCTCCAGCGCCAGATCGATCCGGCTCTCGCTGTCCCCCGCGTGGCCGATGGCCTTGCCGATGCGGATTACGGCGGCCAGTTTCGGATCCTTGGCTGAACGCAGGCTCTGTCCCTCTACCGGGTACTGGTGGCCCAAGGCATCCGAAAGGGTCTGAGGGAGATTCCATTGCATGGCCATGGCTCTGCTGACGGCGGCATGGGTGAAGCCCCACTGCAAGTTTTCGGCCTTGCAGAGCGTTCGGGGGTCGCGGCCCAGCGACTCGTAGATCGACCGGTAGGAGCCCTTTCCGTCCTTTCGGAGCATGCCCATGACGCCGATATCGGCCAGGAGTCCTGCAATAAATTCTTCTCCCTGAAGCCCGAGTGCCAGCGCGCCGGCAAGTTTCTTGCAGAGCCCCGCGGTCTTTAAGGAACGGTTCCAGATTTCCTGGGCAATTTTCATATCGCCACCCTGCTCGTTCAGGGTCTCGAATACGGAGATGCCCAGCACGATATTGCGCACTTCGCGAACACCGAGAATTACGAGCGCCAGCTTGAGCGTCCCCACGTACTGTTTCATGCCGTAATAGGAGGAATTACTGACGCGCAATACCTTGGCCGTCATGGCCGGATCGCTCTGAATGATCTCGCCTACGTCCGCGGTGGACGTGGACGGATCTTCAGTCATGCGCAGCACTTCGGCAACCACTGCGGGCAGGGCGGGCAGGTCCCCCACTACGCCGATGACCTGCTCCGGTGTGTTTCGCTTCTCCTCCGT
>JBIJDL010000630.1:0-3506 GCA_044344195.1 Candidatus Hydrogenedentales bacterium | reverse complement strand
GTGGCAGACAGCGAATGGGCCACGCCGCCCGCATTTCCCGCCGCGGCGAGCGGTCTAGTTTCCACGGTGGACGACTACCACGCCTTTTGCGGGATGATGCTCAATCGGGGCAGCCTCGGCAAGGTGGGGATACTCTCGGAGGCTACCGTGGCGCTGATGACCTCGGACCACCTCACCCCCGCGCAACGTGCGGCAAACCCATTCTTATTCAATGAAAACACCAGTTGGGGCCTGGGCATGTCGGTGGACATTTCGCGGGGCGCGATCTACGAGCATCCGGGTCGCTTCGGCTGGGACGGCGGCCTTGGCACCTCGGCCCGCACCGATCCGAAGCATGGTGTCATCGGCATTTTGCTCACGCAGCGGAACATGGACTCGCCGGAGCCGCCCCCGGTGTTCACCGATTTCTGGACCGGGCTCTATGGGGCGATTGACGGCCTGTAGCGGACTTCTACCATCGCAGGGACGGCAGAGACTTCAGGGACGGCAGAAGGTGAATCATTTCTGCCGTCGCTGCTGTCCCTGCCGTCTCTGTGACCACGCAAGGGCCCCCCGATTTACACGCCGTTCCATCTAAAGAAATACCTGCCCGACCCTGTCCTATTCCCCGATTCCCGTTCGTCGTAGTTGTAGAAAAGGGAATCGCACCCCAAGAAATTTCCGGTGCAGACCGGACCGAAAAAAGTTGTCTTGACACTATGCCCAGTTTGTTGTATTTTGCCATTTAGTTACTTAACCGGATGGTGAATTATGTCTGCCGACCAACTCAGCTTGACCTTTGCGGCCCTGGCCGACCCCACGCGACGGGCGATCCTGTCGCGACTGGCCTCGGGCGAGATGTCTGTCACTGAACTGGCGAAGCCCTTCAGGATCAGCTTGCCGGGCATCTCCAAGCATCTGAAGGTGCTGGAGCGGGCCGGACTGATCAAGCGTGGGCGCAACGCCCAGTGGCGGCCCTGCCGGCTGGAGGCCAGGCCGCTGGAGGAGGCCGCGGCCTGGGTCGATCAGTATCGTGTATTCTGGGAGGGCAGCTTTGATCGACTGGATGAGTACCTGAAGGAAATGCAGGCGGAAAGTGACCGCCAGTAGTGAAACGAGCGAGACAAGGTCACGGGCAGTGACGCCGGGTCTCCGCAGGCAGCAGGCGAGTTCAGCATTGACTCGCACCAACACGGGAGTGTAAACGCATGTTGAAGAAAGTGATGATTGCGCTGGGGCTGTTCGCGGCCCTGATCGGAATTCTGGCGGTGACGGTGGCGATGCAGCCAGCGGAGTTCAGCATCGGGCGGAGCGTGACCATCGCGGCCCCACCGGCCACAGTGTTCGGGCTGGTGAACGATTTTCACCAGTGGGAAAAGTGGAGCCCCTGGGCGAAGCTGGATCCGGCGATGGAGACCACCTTCGAAGGATCTGAATCCGGCGCGGGCGCCATCTACACCTGGGTTGGCAACAGCGACGTGGGCGAAGGGAGAATGACCATTCTCGAAAGCCGCGCACCCGAGCGGGTCGGGATCCAACTGGAGTTCCTGGCACCGATGAAAGTCACGAATGCGACGGAGTTCAGCTTCAAGGCCCAAGGTGACGGGACGACCGTTACCTGGAGGATGACCGGAAAAAACGATTTCATGGGCAAGGCTTTCAGCTTGTTCGTGGACATGGATGCGATGGTTGGTGCGGATTTTGAAAAGGGCCTCGCGGCCATGCAAACGGCGGCGGAAGCCGCGCCGAGCGCTTGAGGAAACGGAGTCATGACTGTCGCAACTGAAACCGGAGATATTTGCATCGAGCGGGTATTTGACGCACCCCGCGACCGAGTGTGGCGCTGCTGGACCGAGCCGGACAACCTCATGAAATGGTGGGGCCCGAAGACGTTCACCTCGCCCGCCGCCACCATCGATTTTAGTGTGGGTGGCAAATATCACTTCTGCATGCGGATGCCCGATGGCAAAGAAATGTGGAGCACGGGTAGCTACCTAGAAATCGTCCTGATGGAGCGCCTGGTATTCACGGACTCCTTCGCTGATCCGGAGGGCAACGTGGTTTCCGGCACCTACTATGGCATGGGCGACATCTATCCGGCGTTCTTGAACGTGACGTTGACCTTTGAAAAATTTGAGGATAGAACACGCTTCAAACTTCACCATGAAGGTATTCCAGCCAGTGAGATAAGCGCATGCACCCAGGGATGGATCGAAATGCTCGACAAGTTGGAAGCAACGCTGGCGGGACTTCGCTGAGCATTCTTGAATAAGCAAGTACGGACAGTAAACCCACAAAGGAAAACACCATGGAACCCGAAAACACGCCGCCATCTCAATCGAAAGTCGCCCTGTGGGTCAGCTATGTCATGAGCGCCATACCCGTGCTGATGCTGCTCATGAGCGCGGGCATGAAGATATCCAAGGCCAAGGCCGTGACGGATGGCTTTGCGGCGATGGGCTTTCCCGCAGGCGTGATCATGCCCATCGGTATTGTGGAACTGATCTGCACCGTCCTCTACATCGTCCCGCAGACGGCCGTGCTGGGCGCAATCCTGCTCACGGGATATCTTGGTGGCGCCATCGTGACCCACGTGCGCGCGGAAGAAGGTTTCATCGGCCCGCTTGTCTTTGGCGTACTGCTGTGGGGCGGGCTCTTCCTGCGCGACGCACGGATCCGCGCTCTGATCCCCCTTCGCAAACCGAAATGACATGGAGCTGAAAAGCCCCCTCTCCATCGAAAGGATACTCCCATGAGAACGATGGTCCTGCCCGAAATCGACTTAACCGACAAGATGGTCCACATCTCCCGCACCTACTACGCGCCGCGGGAGACGGTGTTCGCCGCTTGGAGCTCCGCCGACGCTCTCAGGCGCTGGTATGCGCCCCACGGCTGCACGGTCGAAATTCGCCATTTCGATTTTCAGCCTGGCGGAACCTTTCTCACCTGCATTCGCAATCCGGATTATCCCGACTGCTGGTGCACCGGCACCTATCACGAAATCGAAGCGCCGAAGCGGATAGCCTTTTCCATGGTTCTCTGCGATGAAGAGGGACGGCTTCTAGATTCCGACGACGCGGGCAAAGACGCCGACTGGCCCTCCGAGACCATCGTGATTGTGGAGTTTGCCGAGGAGGACGGGCAGACGATGCTCTCGCTCCACCAGAACGCACTCGAATCCGTCGCGGTGCGCACGGGCGCCCATGCGGGCTGGCTCCAGATGCTCGAACGCCTGGCCGATGTGATCTAATCGCCGGAAATAAGCCTGGAAGCGAAGACCGCCCGAGGTGGCCAGAAAACAACCAACACCAACCGGAACGAGGAAGTAATCCATGGATATCCAACCTTACCTGTTCTTCGAAGGGCGCTGTGAAGAAGCTATCGCGTTCTACACCAGTGCCCTCGGCGCAAAGCTCGAAATGCTGATGCGCTTCAGCGAGTGCCCCGATCCCCTGCCGCCCGACATGCTCGCGCCGGGGATGGAAAACAAGGTCATGCACGCATCCATGCGCGTGGGGGATGGCATC
>JBIJDL010000629.1:0-3510 GCA_044344195.1 Candidatus Hydrogenedentales bacterium | reverse complement strand
GAAACGATTTTTTGTAACACTTTAGCCGAATGAAGTGGCCGCGGTTTTTTGGCATACGCGAGCCTCGATTGTGGATTTGTAAACGGAGCCGCAAGCGCAGGATCTCGGACATTCCTGTCCGAGGCAAAGCGTGCTCCGGCTTGAAAACGCACTCATTGGGAGTGGGAAGGCCAGGGACTTAGAAGTCACGACCTTAACGAGGCGTGATCACGGTACTCGTTCAGCGAGTTCTTTTAGCATTGGCGTATACCTTGCCTCGGACAGGAATGTCCGAGATCCTGGGCCCGCCGTTCTTCTTCATTTGCTTAGGTATCAAGCTCAAAACAGTCCTCACAACTTCATTCCGCTAGAGTGTTACGATTTTTTTGTGTTTTGCACTTGAGGGCGGCGTTTCAGGGGCGTATACTGGGGAGTGAACGGATCGGAAGGCCCTTGGGCCCTGTGTTTCCCCAGGGCATTTCGGTGCAGCCGCCCCTGATCGTCGGCTCAATGCAGGCGACGATTTGGAGCGACCGCTCGCCATCGGCCCGGCCCGTATTGCATTGGATCTGGCCGTGGATGTCCTGGCTTTTGACCAACGCGATGCGGAGGGAACTAACATGCCTGTCGTAGATCCGGGGAAAGAACGTAATGTCGGGATTGTAGGCCACAGCGGCGTCGGGAAGACCATGCTCATCGAGCATATCCTTCACGACGCCGGCATCACTAAGCGGCTGGGCTCGATCGAAGAGGGGAACACGGTCGCGGACTACCTCGACGAGGAAATTGCCCGCAAACACAGTATTACCATGAAGCTGTGCCACGTGGACTGGCGGGGGGATCGAATCCACTTCATCGACCACCCCGGCTACATGGATTTTCAGGGGGAGATAGCGGCCTCAAGCCCCCTGGTTGATGGAATGGTAATCCTCGTGGACGCTGCAACCGGCGTCCAGGTCGGCACCGACATCGCCTGGAAATACGCGGAACGTCACAACGTTCCGCGTGCTTTTTTTGTAAACAAGCTGGACCGCGAGCACACCAACTTCGATCAGGTGGTGGCCTCCCTTCGCGAGACCTACGGCAAGCAGTGCGTGCCACTTGTTATTCCGGTGGGTGAGGGCGCGGGGCTCGAGCGGGTCGTCAATATTTTCGATGGCGACACGGGGGACATTGCGGACCAGATTGCCCGCATGAAGGAGGAGATGGCGGATGCGGTGGCCGAGACCGACGACGCCCTCATGGAAAAGTACCTCGCCACGGGTGAACTTACGCCCGACGAATTCCACCGCGGCCTCCACGACGGCATCACGGCGGGCAAAATCATGCCCATCATCGCGGGAAGTTCTGCGAAGTACCTCGGCGTGGATGAGCTGCTCGACGTCATCGCCGAGTCCTTCCCCAGCCCGCTGGACCGGCACGTGATGGTGCAGAATGGCAGCGGGGAGTCGAAAGAACTGCGCGTCAGCGCGGATGAGCCCTTTCTGGGCCAGGTGTTCCGCAATGTGGTGGATCCCTTCGTGGGGCATATCACCCTGTTTCGTGTGCTGACGGGTACGCTCCGCTCCGACTCCGAGTTCTACAACGTCACCTCGGATCGCAAGGAGCGCACGGGCAAGATCCTGCTGCTCAACGGCAAGGAACAGACGGTGGTGGACGAAGTCGGCCCCGGCGATCTGGCGGCCGTGACCAAGCTGAAGAACACCCACTTCGGCGACACCATCGGCGCGATCGGCTGCAATTACCACCTGCCCATGCTGGAACTGCCCGCCTCCATGACCAAACTGGCCATCAAGCCCAAATCTCGGGCGGACGAAGACAAGATCGGCGACGCGCTCCACCGCCTGGCGGAGGAAGACCCCACCTTCATTCACTACCGCAATGAAGAGACGGGACAGCACGTAATCCAGGGCACAGGCGACCTCCAGCTCGAAATCATGCTGGACCGGATGAAGCGGAAGTACCATGTGGAAGTGGAAACCTCCACGCCCCGCGTGGCCTATCGCGAGACCATCCGCGCCCAGGCGGAAGCCCAGGGCAAGCACAAGAAACAGAGCGGCGGCCACGGCCAGTATGGCGACGTACACCTGCGCCTGCGGCCCAACGAACGCGGCGGGGGCTACCAGTTCATCGACAGCATCGTGGGTGGCGTGGTGCCGCGGCAGTACATTGCCCATGTGGACAAGGGCGCCCAGGAGGCCCTGGATCGGGGCGTCATCTCCGGGCACCCCATGGTGGATGTTGTCGTGGAGCTCTACTTCGGTTCCTACCACGATGTGGATTCCTCCGAAATGGCCTTCAAGATCGCGGCCTCCATGGCGATTCAGAAGGCGGTGAAGGATGCACGTCCCTGTCTGCTGGAGCCCATCGTGGAAATCGCGGTCACCATGCCCGAAGAGTACATGGGCGATGTGAATGGCGATCTCAACTCGCGTCGCGGTCGAATTATTGGCCTTGAGTCGGCCGGTGCGGGACGCCAGTGCATCCGGGCTATCGTGCCCGAGGCCGAAGTACTCCGCTATGCCACCGACCTGCGCAGCATTACCCACGGTCGCGGCAGCTTCGAACTGGTGCCCCACGGTTTTGACGAGGTGCCCGATCACATCGCCAAGGGCATTACCGACGCCTACGCGGCGGCCCGGGCCGAAGGCTCCTGAGAACTTTCCGAGATGGCGCGGCGGGTCAATCGATCTGCCGCGCCATTGCTGTTTCCGGGCAACACCATTGCCGATTTGAAGTGTGGAGCGGGTGCGCTCCACAGGAATATCTCGCATCCCGGGGGATTTCGCTGAAAAGGGGCTTAGGCATTCCTGCCTGAGACAAAGCGCACGACGATACCGAAGGGCACGGCGAACGTGTACGGTGAATGCACTCGCCAAAGTCTGAATCTCCAGTGTTCGCCATTTCCTTACACGCCACAAACGCGCTTCCATGCCCGAGCGCGCTTGCTCTCGGACAAGACAGTCCGAGCCCCTTTGCAAAGGATCGCGGAGATTCCTGTCCGTGGCAAAGCAAACCCGAAACCCAAGGAGGCCCGGCGGTGAGTTTCACGACTCTCGACTGGAATGACCGAGTCTGAGTTACACGCCCAAAGGGCAATTTCGAAATTGGTAAGACTTTAGCCGCCTGAAGTAGGTCCACGGTGTTGAGTTCGATGATTATGGGCCACGAGCCCGATCGAGAACGCCTTGACGTTGTATTGCCACGTCCAACAGAATCGAGCGCCAACGGAGGTTAGGCATTCTTGCCTGACCCAGAGCTTGCTCCAGCCTCCGACGGGCCTTTCGCAATCCTTTGCCGACCAGGGTCGCGAAACCGTGAAACGGGCCGCTTCAAATCCAGGCGGGCTTTAGGTCAGGCAAGAATGCCTAACCTCCGTTGGCGCGCCTTACTAGCCCGGGGTTGCCGCCGAAGACATCCGTATGCCGGGTACTGCGGGGGGCGGAAAGCCACACGGCCTGGCAGCTCATGTGTTGTTTCCGGTGGGGCAACTTCAATCGGCTAAAGTGTTACGAATCTTGCTCTTTGGTC
>JBIJDL010000628.1:0-3536 GCA_044344195.1 Candidatus Hydrogenedentales bacterium | reverse complement strand
CCTCGAACGAGTCGAGGCGGCGCGCTTTTTCTATCGTTGTTGCATCTACCGACGTCATTGGCTTAGCCTGCATCTGATGGCCATGGCATGGCGCAGCCTGACGGAACCATTGGACGATACTTGTCCTCCTCTCGCCTTATCCGGCGGGCGGACTTACCTTAGCGTAGGAGCTACCATGATTGTAAATGCCTCTGCAATGCGACTTTTCTC
Organism: Candidatus Hydrogenedentales bacterium; assembly: GCA_044344195.1. GTDB lineage: Bacteria > Hydrogenedentota > Hydrogenedentia > Hydrogenedentales > JAEUWI01 > JAEUWI01. Next base: position 3,326 of record JBIJDL010000628.1, on the reverse strand, counting down.
GGGTGTGCTTCTCAGCGCCTTTCCGATAGTTTTCTTCGGCGAACCCGCCCTGGCCGCCGACTACTCGACCGAGGTGGTCGCCGCAGAAATTGCGCGGGTGTTGCCGGTCGAGGCTCCCTATGCCTATCACGAGCGCCTTTCAATCGAGCCCGTCCATCGCGCGCGGCGCAACGTGGATACCCAGGTGGAAAGCGGGGAGATGGAGATTTCCCCGACGGGCTGGCGGCTGGTTTGGAAGTCTCGCGAATCGACGGTCCTTTCAGGCGCTGTGCTTGACCTGCAGGACTATCTAGCTGTATCCATGGGGGTGCGTGTAAGCATTGATGCGAGAGATGGGCTGGGCGACCACTCGACGCTCGGCCAGTCGATTGTGGTGGGGACGCGGGAAGATTTGCCCGATGCAGGCGCTGGATTGAAGGGACCGAAGGACTATGCCATCACCGTGACGCCGGACCGGATTACGGTTTGCGGCTACGATGAACGGGGTGTCCTGTTCGGCCTCCACAACCTGGAAGCGCGGATGAATCTGCGGGAGGCTCCCTTCCTCCCCGCCGACCTTCATACGGTCCGTCACAGCCTCTACGATACGCGCATGGTCCAGTCGTGGATGGGTTGGATGGAGTTTCCCGATACGGTACTCTCCCACATGGCCCACGATGGTTTTGACGCCATTTTTGCGTCGGTGTATACGAACCCCAATGGCGACCGGACGACGGCGGAGAGTTCGACCGACTTCTACGCGCGCTTGATGCACCGGATTCGGCATCAGGATCCCGCGCGGGTACGCGATTTGATTGATCGTGCGAAGCGATTCGGTATCAAGGTGTACACACCGATCATTTACCAGTATACGGGCACACCCGAGAGTGAAGCGGACCTTCGGCGACTAGTGAAAGAGTTGTTGCGGGACTTTCCGGACATTCAGGGGTATGTCCTGCTGACGGAAGGTTTCTGGTACAAGCAATGGGGCGGCGGCCATGGCGCGAGCAAGGAATACATTGAGGACTGGGCGCGCCAGTGGAGCCGGGCCGTGGCCATTGTGGCGGAAGAGTGCCACGCGGTGAATCCAGCGATTGAGATTCTGCCCTGGGAGTACAACATCGACTTTCGCCCGTCGAATGTGGACACGAAGCGCTACTTCATCCAGCAGTTGCCTCAGGACTCCACCCCGCTGCTGACCTGGGAGAACGGAAAGAGCTTTGAGATCGACGGGCTTCAGGGGCACCTGAAAGACTACGGCATCAACGTGGTCGGGCCAGCGGAAGTGACGGCGGCGCAGATCGTAGAGGCGCGCAAGCGCGGCATGAAGGTCTACTCCAACGCCCAGACCTTTTCCTGTGGCGCGCAATTGCAGACCGTGCCCTACCAGCCCTTTCCCCAGCAGTGGCACGCGCGCTATATGGCCCTGGAGGAGCATGGCATCAACGGGACGCTGGAGAGCTGGTCGTCCGGCTATGTGCCGTGTTTTGTGACGGAGTTGCGCGGCTGGTATTCCTGGAGTGACGCGCCGCCGCTGGAAGAGCTGCTGCTGAAGATAGCGGCGCGGGACTTCGGTCCGGAGCACGCTGCGAACGTCGTGAAGGCATGGGACCTATTCAGTCAGGCGGCGCGCCTGGTGCCCGACACAGGGCCGTACATGGGGACGACCAACGCCGTGGGCAATCCCATCTTTTTCGAGCAGCCGCCCGCGCGCACCGGGACCTTTCACCACTCATGGATGGACCAGGGCATGTGGCAGGGCTATCTCGGGGCGGAGATGAACCCCTACTGGCCTTTCACGGTTTCGCGGCTGGTGTTCATCCCCGATTTTAGCAACAGCTCCAACGCGGCCGAGGGCTATGCCAGGGGTGTTTCGGGGATCGAATCACCCGGTGATCGGCAAGTGCTGCCGGTCTTTCTGAAGTATCTGCGACTCGCCACGGACAAGCTGGGCGAAGGACTCGCACTCTATCGCAAGGCGGCGATGGAAAGTCCCGAGGGCAAACGGGCCGGGGCGCTCCGCGAAGTCATCGTGGCGGAGCAGATCGAGCGGATGTTGCTGAGCAACCAGGCGATACTCGGCTTTGAGGATCTGCGGCTCCAATTGATGGCCGAAAAGGATCCGGCGAAGGCGGGAGCCCTGCTCGACCAGATGGAAGGCATCCTGCGCGAGGAGATCACCCGCACGGAGTTGGTGCTGAACGCGATGAAGCATGACGCGCGGATCGGCTTCCAGTTTGAGGTGGACTATGTGTACACGCCCTATTCGCTGAGCGAGAAACTGGAGGTGCTGCGGGAAGGGCTGGAGGTGCAGTTGCCGGCGTACCGGGCCAGGCTGCAATAGTGAAAACAATATGCGTGAAGAAACCGATTCTCCGTACAGTGGAGAGGGAATTGATTGGCAGCGGCAATCGGGCGCATGGCGTCAATCGCCACTACCAAATGCGCACGACTCCATACTCGTCGAGGATTGTGTCGCCGCTCACAATCGGAATACCCTCTTCCAGTGCTTGGGCGACTAATAACCGGTCAAAGGGATCCCGGTGTACTGGATGCAAATCAATAACCCTGGCTGTATGTACTAAAGTGATGGGCAACAGGCTGAAACTGTTGAGCGACATCTGATGTGTCCAGAATTCTTCAAAGGGCCCGGGGATTGAGTACTTGCCCAGGCCAATCTTGATGGCAACCTCCCAAAGGCTGGCCGGACTTATGAATACGGCATCATTTGCCTCGATGATACTGGTGCGTGCCGTCTTGCTAAGGCGCGGCTCATCCAATACGAACCACAGCAATACATGCGTATCCAGCAGTAGACTCACGACATGTAGTCCTGAAAATCTACCAGGTGTTCCTCATCTTCAGAGAGGATTTTCAGCAGCCCGCGCGCCGAACCCGGTTGACGTACCGGCTTCAACGGATTCTGAGTACCCGCGATACATCCAATTCGCCGGGCATCTTCACTACCTATGAGCGCCCGGAGTCCGGCATGAATGAGCGTTGTTTGCTCGCTCACCCCAGTAACTCGCTGGGCTTCGCCAAGAAGGACTTCGTCCAGATTGATGGTAGTCTGCATAGTGTGGTGCTCCCATGATTTCAATACCAGTATACACCATATCTTCCAGAATCTAAGGTTTTCGGGGTAGCAAGCCTCAACGGATTGGCTCCAGAATTAAGTGGCGACTTTTTGTTGATATGACTACTTTCTTTTGCTATACTCTTCGTCTACAGGTTTCTCACAAATATCAACTCACAGAGAGTGTACTGAATCCATGGCAAACATTAAGTCCCAGAAGAAGCGTAACCTGACCAACGAGAAGTCCCGCCAGCGCAACATGGCCGTCCGC
>JBIJDL010000627.1:0-3537 GCA_044344195.1 Candidatus Hydrogenedentales bacterium | reverse complement strand
CTGCGCTGCCCTTTCAGGGCGAAATTTAACTTCGCTTTTTTCCCAGGGCGTTGCCCTGAGCTGAAAGCTGCGCTGGCCCTTCAGGCCGAAAAACGAACGTTCGGGCCAATCTCGCTAGCGACAGGACAGCCCCGCCTGTTAAAGCAAGATTCGCTCGGTCCCGCTGGAATAACGGTAGTAGGACGCTCTTCACTATTTCGAGACACGGGGCGACGCTGTCCCTACGCCTTAAATCGTCCTCGAAAAATTCTTAAAATGCGCGGGCTTCTTCAAATGCGCGTCAAACACCATCGCCACGTTGCGCACGAAAGCCTGGCCCAGGGGCAGCACCCACAGGCCGCCTGCGTCGCGCACCATGAACTGTTCTTGATAGAACTCCTTCAGGCGCGACTCCTCGTCGGTAAAGTAGGCGTCGTAGTCCACACCAAATCGCTGTTTCAGCACGGCAAAATCGAGATAAAAATTGCACATGAGCTGGCGAATGGTCCAGCGGCGTATGGCGTCATCGTCCGTGAGCCAGGCGCCGCAGAGCGTTGGGAAGACGCCTTCGTCCAGGGCCTTGTAGTACATGGCGGGGCGTTTTTCGTTCTGGGCATAGGCTCCGCCGACTTCGCCAATACCGGAAACGCCAAAGGCGACCATGTCCTCCGCAGGGACTACGGTGTAGCCCATGAAATTGCGGTGGAGGCGGCGCTCGTTCAGTGCGGCGGCCAACTCGTCCGTCGGCAGGGCAAAATGGTCCATCCCGATGATGCGGTAGCCTGCGGCCACGAAAAGGCGCCGGGCGATGGCGAAGAGTTCGTATTTCTCGGCACCGGTGGGGCGCGGACGCTCGTCCATTTTCCGCTGATGCTTGATCTGGTCGGGCAGGTGGGCGTAGCTGTAGACCGCAAGCCGATCCGGCCGGATATCGATGACCGTCTCGATGGTCTTTGCCCAAGTCTCGGGCGTCTGGTCGGGCAGGCCGTAGATCAGGTCTATATTGATCCCGGAAAAGCCCAGATCGCGGCACCGATTGAAAAGGGTGCGGGTCTGCTCTTCCGTCTGGTTTCGGTTGATGGTCGCCTGCACTGTAGGGTCAAGATCCTGGACGCCCATGCTGATGCGATTGAAGCCCAAGGCGCGCAGGGTTTGCAGTTGCTCCAGCGAGGTCACCCGGGGATCGACCTCGAGTGCGACCTCCGCATCGGGCGCGAAGTCGAACTCGCGGGTCAACACCCCGTGAAGCGCCTTAATCTGCTCCACCGACTGGTAGGTCGGTGTGCCCCCGCCCCAGTGAAGCTGCTTCACCGTCTTGCGGCCGCCCAGGCGCTTGGACGCCATGGCGATTTCCTGGTATACATACTGAAGGTATTTCTCGGAGACCTCGGGGTGCTTGGAGATAACCACGTTGCAGCCGCAAAAATGGCAGCGTTCCCAGCAGAAGGGCAGGTGCACATAGAGCGATAGGGGCCAGGCGCTGTTTTCGGCGGCGATGTCCAGCGCACGGCCGTAGTCGACCGCACCGAAGTCATGACTCCACTCGGGGGCCGTTGGATAGCTTGTGTAGCGAGGTCCGGGCCGATCATATCGGTCCAGCAGTTCTCGGGTGACCTCCAGGCTTTCCTGGGTAGCGGATAGGGCGGTGGTTTGACTCACAGAATTACCTCGGCGCTCTCACAGTTTCTCAAGGCACCAAGTATAGCGCATCGGGGCGCTTGGCTGATAGTCACGAAGGGAGAATGGGTCGTATGAGTCTTATGGGTCCTGTGGGTCTTATGAATGGCGGTTGTCATACGACCTATAAGACCCATACGACCTATAAGACCCACAAATACCCTTGGCATGTCCAAGTCTCGTGGCCCCAAGCGTTGACCCACCCGTCCCCAAACCAGTAAGATAGGAAACAGTCCCGGGCGCAGTCATTGAATCCCAGCAGGGGTGCTGCATGCCCTCACAAAAAAATCCAACGCAAAAGGAAGAATCCCCCATGAAGAGCAAGCTGTTCTTTGCCGGCGCGCTGGCCCTGTGCCTCTTGAGCGCGGCCACCTACAACTGGTCCTCGGTTTCCGCCCACGACGAAAAGGGCAAGTTTGAGGGCGCGGACATCGATCTGCATTCGGCGACGCACGTCATCGAAGCGGCCATCAAGAAGGCCGAAGAGCTTGACACCAAGATGGACATCGCCATCGTGGACGCGGGTGCCAACCTGAAGGCCTTCGTCCGCATGGATGGCGCGTGGCTGGGCAGCATCGACATCGCCCAGAAAAAGGCCAAGACGGCCCGCTTTTTCGACATGAACACGGGCGTTATCGGCGAGCTGAGCCAGCCGGCCGGTCCCCTCTACAACATCGAGCACTCGAACGGGGGCCTCATCACCTTCCCCGGCGGCGTGCCGCTTAAGAACAAAGACGGCGTCATCATCGGTGCTATCGGCGTTTCCGGTTCCTCGGTCGAGAACGACCATGCCGTGGCCGAAGCCGGTGCCGCCGCGCTGTAATCGATTTTCTTGAGCTATAGCCCCTTCGGTTCGCCGGAGGGGCTTTTTTTAGTTGATAGTGGATAGTTGATAGTTGACAGCGAAGAGGGGGCACCGGCCACTATCAACTATCAACTACTTCCCTCGCTGTGCTACCCTATAGGGATGCTTCTTTCGAGCGATCAGCACATCAGATAAAGGAAAAGCCGTGTTTAATTTTGGCGATATTGGAAAAATGGGCAGTATGCTCAAGCAGGCGATGGAGGTGAAGGCGAAGATGGAGGAGTTGAAGGAATCTCTGGGCAGTGAACGCATCGAAGCGACTTCGGGCGCGGGCATGGTGCAGGTTGTCCTGACGGGAAAAATGGAACTGATTTCCATCAAGATTGACCCCGAGATCATCAATCCCGCCGAGCCCGAAGTGCTGGAAACCATGATTCAGGCCGCCTTCAATGAGGGCATCTTCAAGGCGCAGGAACTGGTGAAATCCAAGATGACCGAAATGACCGGTGGCATCGATATTCCGGGGTTGACCAGCTAGTGCGAACCGTATTCTTCGGCACGCCGGACATTGCCGTTCCGTCGCTCCAGGCCATCGAGGCCCTCCACGAGGTGACGGCGGTGGTGTGCCAGCCCGACCGGCCCCAGGGGCGCAGCAGCAAGCTCGTGCCGCCGCCCGTCAAGGTGGCCGCCGAGAAGCTGGGTATCCCGGTGCACCAGCCGGAAAAACTGAACGACGGCGCCTTCGAGGCCTGGCTGAAGGCCCAGGCCCCGGAGGTCTGCATGATCGCCGCCTATGGCCGCCTGTTGAAGCAGCCCCTGCTCGACATCCCCACGCATGGCTGGCTCAACATGCACCCGAGCCTCCTGCCCAAGTACCGGGGCCCCTCCCCAATCCAGTCCGCCATCCTGAATGGGGACACCGTGACCGGGGTGAGCATTATGCGCCTTGTGCTCGAAATGGATGCGGGCGATCTGCTGCTTCAGGAGCGGGTGGCGATTGGTGAAAATGAAACCGCCGTGGAACTCGCCCAGCGCCTGGGCATCCTGGGAGCGGAGTTGATGTTCAAGGGCCTGCG
>JBIJDL010000626.1:0-3538 GCA_044344195.1 Candidatus Hydrogenedentales bacterium | reverse complement strand
TCGTGGCGGCCGGCGTGGCGGTGGTGCTGGGGATCACAGACGTCCGCTTTGCGACGCGCGGCGCGGTGCTGGCCGCGGGCGCGGTGCTGCTGGTCCTGAGCTACGCGCGGGCGCCGGAAGACGTGAATCGTTCGCTCAACTCCGGCTATGTACCCGAAGACCACCGCGTGCTCCACTACGACGAAGGGGTCGAGGGCACCGTGGCGGTGTCCGAGCCAGTGGAGGATTCTTCCGGCACGAACCGCGTGCTGTGGATCAACCGGGTGCAGGCGACGACTTCCATCGAGAAGGGCGTGAAAATGAACCGGCTGCAGGGCGTGCTGCCCCTGCTTTTTGACCGAGATCCGAAGGACGTGCTCTTCATGTGCTTCGGCTCGGGCATCACCTGCGGCACCTTGGCCCTGTCCGATTTCGAAAAGATCGACGCGGTAGACATATCGCCCGAAGTGCTCGCGGCCGCGCCCTTCTTCGAGGTGGACAACCTCGGGGTGATCCAGCGGCCCGAAGTTACCTTTCACGTGGACGACGGTCGCAACTACCTGCTCACGTCGAAAGACAACTATGATGTGATCACCTTCGAGCCCATGCCCCTCGCGGTGTCGGGCGTGTCCACCTTTTACACCGCGGAGTACTACCAGCTCTGCCTGAAGCACCTGAAGCCCGGCGGCATGGTGTCTCAGTGGGTGCCGCTCCACAGCCTGAACCCCGAGGTGGTGCGCTCGCTCATCAAGACCTTCACCTCCGTCTTTCCCCACTACACGGCGTGGTTCATCAACGCCGACGTGTTTCTTATCGGGTCCAACGAGCCGCTGAAGCTCGATGCGGCACGGATCCACGCGCGCCTGGCGAATCCCAAGCTGGATAAGGCCCTGAAGGATGTGGGCTTCATGGACGTGGAATCCGTGATCGGATGCTACCTCATGGACGATGCGGGCCTGAAGGCTTACGCCGAGGGTGGCACGGTGATGCGCGACGATTTGCCCTGGGCGGAGTTCGTCGCGCCCAAGCTGGTCTACGAGCGCACGCAGCACAAGTCCATGGCGGAGTTGGAAAAGCACATGAGCAGTCCGGTGCCAATCTTTGTGCCCGGCGCCGATCCCGAGTTCCTCGCGCGCGTGGAGCGTCGGCACCTGGCGCACGTAAACGACATGAAGGCCGTGCAGGAATACTACGGCGGCATGGCCATCGGCAGTGCGGCCCTGGACAAGTTCCTGGCTTCCCTTGCCATCGATCCCAACGACTGGAACGCGAAGTTCTACCTCGGCGAGATCGCCCGGACCCAGGCGGAAGTGTTCCTCGACTGGGAAGAGCACGACCAGGCCCTGGCCATCCTCGACAAGGTGCTGCCGCACCTGCCCGACGATGCGAAGCTGCTGGAATTGAAAGCGGCCCACGAGAAGGCCAAGGCGGAGGCGGAGAAGGCGGCACCGTCCTGAACGGAAAGGCCCGTTGAGGAGATGCGGGGTCGTTGCATTTGCATGCAGATGGTTACTTCGGCGCGAGCGACCCAGTTTGCGTTCGGGACGGGCCCCTTGGAGGTGGCCTGATATTCGCAACGTTCATGTGCCATTCGCGACAAGTTCCGTGGGTTGAATGGTCTCACTCGAATGAGCGATTTGACTGACGGTATGATTTTGCCTTGGGCGAGTTCCACCTTGCATGGGAAAGACATTGGGACATGCCGCTTGGTCTGGGGTTCTGATACGGTGTTGATGTTGTCTCGCAGCGGGCACACGAATCCTCCTTCGGCGGATCTTCGGTGTTCGTACCTCGCATACGGACAAGCACAATAGCGGGTGTTAATTAAAGAAAGCTGAAGTGGCATTACAACCCCGTATTCATTAGGTATAGCGCATAAATGTGTTAACTTGTATCAGCTGGCGCAATTCATGGTATATTAAGCACAGATGGACTTAATGCGGACTTACCATAAAAGGTGCCATTATGAAAGCAAAACTGACTCACTCGAAACTGGAAGACGTGCAGCCGACCGACAAGCCGCAAGAATTCCGCGACACCACGCAGCGCGGCTTATTGCTTCGAGTCCAGCCGAAACCGGGCGGCACCAAGTCATGGTATTACGAGTTCCGCGTGAACAAAAAACGGAACCGCGTACTGCTCGGGCGCTTCCCTGATATCACACCGACCGATGCGCGCAAGATGGCGGCGAAGAAAGCGGGCGAGGTGGAGAACGGCATCGACCCGGGCGAAGCCGGACGGCTGGCGCGGAAGTCCATCACCCTCGAGAGCTTCATCGACAACCATTTCAAGCCGTGGCACGAAGTACACCGACGCCAGACACCGGCTATGCTCTCACGGCTGAAGAGCGGCTTCCGGCGCTTGCTGGCGCGGAAGGTGGAAACCCTCACCCTGGCCGACTTCACAGAGCATCGGACGTGGCGGAAGACCCACACGATACCGGGGGCGCGCGGACCTGCAACCGATGCGACGTTGAATTCAGACTTCCGGGCAATGCACGCGGCCTTCAATTGGGGCGTTGAAAATGACCTGCTCACGGCGAACCCGCTGAAGGGCTTCAAGCAAGAGCGGACGGACAAGGGGCGCGGCTTCCGGGCGCTCACGGCGGCTGAAGAGAAGGCCATCCTCGCGAAGGTGGACCAGGACCAGCCGGACTTCTTCCGACCCATGTTGATCGTGTCGCTGGACACCGGCATCAGGCGCAACGAAGCCCGGACGCTGGCATGGGCGCAAGTGGACTTCGAGTGCGCTACGATAACCATCCTCGGCGAGAACGCGAAGAACCACCAGACCCGCGTGATACCCCTGACCCCGAGGGCGCTGAAGGCCCTGAAGGACTGGCGGGCGCTGTCTGGTGACTCCGTGGCTGTGTTCCCCGTCATGCGAACCTCGGCATATACGCGCTGGCGGAAGGTGTGCGCAGAGTGCGGCATTGAGGGCGTTAGGTGGCACGATTTACGGCATAGCTTCGGCTCTCGGCTGGCGCTGGCGGGCTGTCCGTTGACAGTGTTGATGCGGCTCATGGGCCACCAGAATTTAGCGGTTTCTCAAATGTATTTGCACACAACCACGTCCGATGCGAAGGCGGCGATCGCGCTATTGGGAGCAGGACGATGACTCACTACGAGTATGCTGCGGGAATGATTGACGACGCCATTTCACAGGCGCGGTTTTTGATCACACTTTGGGACGATGACGGGACACAAACTTGCGACGGTTGGTATGTCCAGATCCGCGAGTTTTTGGAAGATGCCCTGGAGGCAATAAGCCCACCCAACAACGAAAGCAGCGAACCGTGGTCGGCGATTGAATGGGCACTTGCACACATGCCTCTTCCCGAGAAACTGGAAGGCCCGACTTTTTCGGACGGTGGCTATTCTCGCCCATTGGATGAACGGGCCGAACGCCAACCGACGACGCGCGGGCGCGTTCGCTGGCTGGTAGAGACACAACAGGATCGTCTCATGGCAGCGGCGGCGAGGTTGCGCGTATTGGCTGCAATGATGCCGCTGGAGGCCCTGGGCCCGGAAGTGGAACGTGGCTGGACCTGGGCGGAGTT
>JBIJDL010000141.1:0-12435 GCA_044344195.1 Candidatus Hydrogenedentales bacterium | reverse complement strand
GTGACCGAGCGCCGACACGCAATCTCAGCCTGGAAGGCTAAGCCACGTTGGTGCGCGGTCATCGGTCCGGATTTCTTACACAGTCAGGAGCAATTTATGAGCGAACTAGATACTTCTCCACCACACCCGAAGCGCCGCATTCTGTTCCGGCTCTTCCGCGGATTCCTCATCCTCGTGGTGCTGCTGATAGTCACCTACCTCGTCGCAGACCAGATCCTGCTGCGCAAGGTCCAGCATCAGCGCGAGGCTTTCAAAGAGCGCTTCGGTGCGGTGGACTTCCGCGACTTCATTCCCGAGCGTCCCGCGCCCGAGGACGACGCGGGGCGGGTCTACTTGTATGCCGCCGGGCTTATGTCCCAAGTCAATGCCGAGTACGGCGACTGGTCGGCATTTTCCGCGCTCACCAAGGGCCCTGAAGCCTTTCGGAAGCGGGGCGAGCCGAACGCGGAATTGCCACAGCCTGATGAGATCGAAGGTCGGGTGCGGGTGAAATTGGCGGCGATGGAGGAGGCTTTCCAAAAAGTGGAAGAAGCGCAGTCGCTGCCACGGGGCTCAGCCGCGGAGGAAATAGACTTCGAGACGCCTCCTTTCGAGTTGAGCGCTCCCCGTGAACTCGCGCGCAACCTGGCCGCTAAAGCGATCTTCGACGCGCGCTCGGGCGACTTGGACAGCGCGTGTCGCTGGCTGGAAGCCGGACTGCGCATGGCCTCAACGATGAACGAAGACCCCACACTGCTGGCCTTGTTGGTCCGGATCGCGTGTGTCGAATTGTCGCTTACTGCCGCTGAAAACGTGATGAATTGCACGGATGCCGTGTTGCCGCTGGGCGAGCCCTATTCGAAACTGCTGACGATCGTGGCGGACTCGGAAGTACACCGAAAAATCCTGGCCAGTGAAGCCGCCTTTGGATTGTCCAGAGAAACGCCCATTCCTCGGCTATTTTTGTCTGCAAATGAAATAGCGCTGATTGATTTCTGGTTTGACTTGGACACTGTTTTACGTCTGGACTCGCCGATACAACGCAGGGCCCGGTTGGACGAACTGGCGCAAGGTGCCGACGGCCCCATGCTCCCCACCAATTGGATGGTGCCAATTCTAGCGCCCGCAATCGTCGGAGGTATCGACGGTTTTGACCGCATGGTGGCGCGAAGCGATTTCATGTATGTCGCCAACCAACTTCGTGCGTGGAAAGTCCAGTATGGGAGTTATCCAGACACATTGGAAATGCTCGCTCCGGGCGCATCCGAGCCTTTGCCGCTCGACCCATTCTCTGGCGAGGCATATCGCTACCGCCGTGAGGGCGAAGGCTTTGTACTGTACAGCGTCGGCCCGGATCGCGATGACGACGGTGGCATGAAAGTCGAGAAGCGCGACGAAGGCGATGTTGTATGGACCTGCGTGCGGTAGGGACAGCGTCGCCCCGTGCCTGGCGGGGCACCATGGGAGCGGCCGACCGAAGGGGACATCCATTTGCATTTTTGTTGGCACCAGGCGGGAAGTCGGCGGGTCCATTGCCTTAATGATTCCGATGAAGCCGCTATGGCGCGCTCGCAGCGTGCTTGTATTCGCTTCGGGCAGGATTTATAATAAACGCGCTACAAAAAGCGATGCGCTGGCAGTGATATTCCCCCTCTATCCCCTTGGTTAGAACCCTGTCGAACAAGCGCCGCCGCAAACACACGCCTCCCGAGCGGGGTTACCCGCTTTGGGCCGTGATTCTGTGAATCACAGATCAACAGGAGATGAGCCATGTTTGGACTTGGCATGACAGAACTGGTTATTGTGTTGGTTATCGTGCTGCTGGTCTTTGGCGGCTCCAAGATCTCTGGCGTGGGTCGTTCGCTGGGCGAGGCCATCAGCGAATTCAAGGAAGCGGTAAAGCCCGAAGACAAAGTCGAAAAGAAAGAGACGCCTTCGGACAGCGACAAAGCCGAGTAATCCTCCCCTGTAGTCCGAACGGGGAACAGGATCGGCGCGTGCGCCGTGTTGCACCCCCCCGGCCGCTGTGCTACAATCGCTGAAACCTACTCGGGAGAATCCGCATGAATCGCTGTAAGTTCCTGTGCTTCAGCATCTTACTTATCGCCACGTTGTCCCCGCTGGGGTGCGTTCGCGCGCCCCGCGACACCACGGGATTCGCGTTGAGCCACAATGCCGTCGTGCCGGCCTCCTTCGATACGACCTGGCAGACGGTGAAGGATGTCCTGCGCGAACAGGAACTGGACATCTACACGCGGGATAAGCGGGGCCGCTTTGTGGCGTACACGCCCGAAAAGCGCCGCCTCCTCCAGCCCAACCGCTACCAGTACACCTTCCAGCTTGAGGAAGTCTCCGCGAACGAGACCCGGATCGCCCTCGACACCCGCAAACAGGCCTATGGCGTGACGCTGCTGACCTACCCCGGCTGGCACGACCGCAAGACCGAGGATTCCCCCGAATCCCAGGCCCTGCTGGATGCCATCGTCGCCCGCGCGAGCGGCACCACCCCGGAAGTTGTTGAAGCGACTCCTGCGCAGTAATCGCTGGGGGTACTCCTCGACAGACTTCTCTCTTTGCACCAAAATCTCATTTTGAGACGCGTGTGTGAATATTTCCATTAAAGCGAGAATATCCGTATTTTTGCCTAGATTTACGGACTCGTGATATACTTCTCTCAGATGAAAACGCTGGAGATTCTCGTCTATGCTTTCACTTATTGAGGTCACTTGCCCCCATTGCGCCGCCCAGGGCCAGATCATGCTGCCGCCCCTCGGTGCGATTATCATCGGCCCATGCCCGGAATGCCATGGCATGGTGGCCGTCTTTTGCGGCAAAGTGCTGGCCCTCGACAAGGAAATCATGACGGAAGGCGCGACGCACGAGAAGCGCGAGCACCTGAACGCGATACTGGGCACCTTCCTGCAGGATCGGATTAACCGCCTCTTCTCCGACGACGAAGTGGACGAGATCGTCACGTTCGAGGATGAGGACGATGAAGCCCGTCGCCCGGATCGGCCCGCGCAGACGGGACTCGGCAAGATTGACCTGTACGGAAACCAGCAGCAGGCACCCATCACCAGCGAAGAGCTTGAGTCATTCAAAAATGTGGATCTGCGATTGCTGGACAATCCGGACTACTTCAAGGCGATTTTTGACGAGTCGTAGGGTTCGCGGTTGCGTTTGCCGCCTATAGATTTCTATTTATGGCCGGATTGGAATACATTTTTCCATTCCTAGCGAATTATGACCGCAAATTACTTGAACGGACCCTGCCACGTTTGCTAAACTAGTTCTTGTCACCAATTGACGCGGGGTGGAGCAGCCTGGTAGCTCGTTGGGCTCATAACCCAAAGGTCGTCGGTTCAAATCCGGCCCCCGCTACCAATAATCAAATCAGGGACTTGCGAAGATTCGCGAGTCCCTTTTTCTATGCCCAAAGGGGGTGCTTTAAAAGTGAAACGGGCCGCGATGGGGTGCGGCCCGTTTCCGATTTCTCGCTGCTGTGGACTATTCCTTGTGATAGCCCGCGTCGTCGCCCCAGCCGGTCTTGGTGGGCTCGATGTAGATCTCTTCCGGGATTTCCATGCGCGGGTCGATGGGGGCTTCGAGGTGCAGGAGCAGGGGGTTGGTGAGGCGGGCCTGCCATTGGCCCATGGCGTCGAATCGATTCTTGTCCGTTTTCCCCAGTTCGAAGGGGAGGTAGGCCCATTCTTCGAGGAAGACGCTGCCTTCGGGGATGTTTACAAGCTGCTGGGGGTTCCGGCCACCGTAGGGGTAGGCGAGGGCGCGGGTCCAGTAGATCCAGGGGCCGGTGGTAACGTAGATGAAGGGGTTGAGGGTCCGGAGTTCGCCGTTGAGACCGCCGTTCATGTAGTTTACCTGGATGCCGCCGTAGCCGCAGCCTTTTTCTCGGTCGAAGAAGGCGATCCAGGGCGTGGTGTCGGCCATGGTCCATTCGCTGAGGTCGGGCGCGGCGGTGATGTTGCGCGTCTCGATTTTGTTGTGCTCGGCGTCGAACCAGGCGGCCTCGCTGAAGGCTTCGCGGGCGAAGACAACTTCGGAGTTGCGCAGGGCCTGCACGGCGACTTCGTGGCGGATGTGCATGGAGGAGCGCATGCGGAAGTAGGGCACGCCGGCGTAGAACTCGTATTCCATCGAGGTCGTCACTTCGGGCATGAGCGGCATCTGTCCCCACAGGCGGGTGCGGTAGACGACGGGGCCGCGGAACTCTTCGAATTCGTAGTCGTATTTGCCGGGTTCCCAGTCGGAGATGTGGACCCAGGCCCGAGGCGGGGAGTAGACGTCGGGATTCCACTGGATTGCGCCGTTGGTTTCTTTCTTGTGCTCGAATTTCAGTTCGGGTTTGGCCTTGAGTACGACTTCGTCGAGCATGCCATTGAGCGGGTGCATCTTGAAGGCATAGGTGCTGTTGGCCACGGTCACGCCCGGGCCTTCACCCGAGACCTGAAGGTCCGAGGCGTACTGGGGCGCGGGGGCTTCCGGGTTTCCGTGGAAGACGAGGTAGACGGCGCTTCCGCGCGCGGCGACATCGGCGGAGAACATGACGGTCACGGCGTCGGTCGGCAGGAAGGTGGCCGGCTTCTGCTTGCCGTGTTCGTCGTACATGGGGGCTTCTTCGGCGATGGACTTGTCATAGTCAATGATCTGGCTGGGCAGTTCGTGGTGGAGTCCCGATTTTGGATCGAAGTGTACGACGCGAATCTCGCGGTTCGGGTCGTTCAGGGTGTCCGGGTAAACGAGCATGGTCACCTGGACGGGCTCGGCGACGCGGGGGTGCCCAGCGGTTTCACTGAGTACGACGCTCTGATAGTGTTTCCAGGCGGGGTTCCAGTAGCCACCAGCAGCGGGTGCGACGGCGCTGATCTCGCCGGTGTGCGCTTCGCCCTTTTTGCCGCCGAGGTGAACGGTGGCTCGCAGGGCTATGGACTCGCCTGCACGCCAATCCGCGCGCACGTAGAGCGTGGGTTTCGTGTAGAAGTGGTCGGGACGAATGCTCTTGAGCGCCTCGGCGATGGTGAGGCGCCGCTCGTTGCGCGGCTGGTCGGGCGGCAGGGGATGATCTTTATCGGCCAGAAGGTAGTTGCGCTCCACCGCGCCATTGACAAGAAGTTCTCCGACAAAGAGCTCCTCGTGGTTGGCGATGTCGAGGTCCACGGTCACATGGTAGTAGGGCACGGCGACCGAGGGCATGTGGAACTGGAGCGGGCCAAGCGGCAGGGCCTTTGCCGCCGCTTCCTGGGCGCCGGCCATGGCGGCGCTCGACAGGAGCCCCACGAGTAAGACGGCAAGTCTGGCGAAACTTCGTTTTGTCATTGGGCAATCCCTTTCAGGCTGAGGTGATAGTTTTCCCATTGGATTATGATCGCGAATGCCGCTGGCGATGTCAACGCGGGGGCGCGACTGGGAGTGCAAGGACTGTTTGGTGGGCCGCGAATGAACGCGAATTGACGCGAATTCGTGCTTTCAACTTGGTCGGCAAAAAGATTCTCACCACGAAGGCACGAAGGGCACGAAGAGAAGAGATTTTGAGGCCCAGTGCAGAACCATGGTGGCGATTTGGTCAACCCTGTCACGCCGTGTTTCTTGTGGGGTACACGTAAAGACGCGAAAGCCAAAAGGTGATTGGGGCGCTGGTTCAGTTACGACTCGACTGGACTATAGTTGGCATGACGGTAGTTACAAGAAACTTCCTTCCGTCTTTCTTCTTCGTGCTCTTCGTGGCCTTCGTGGTGAATCATTCCTATTTTGAGATTGTGCTGTGTCGTATAAGTTGCGATAGTATGGGGCGGAATCGGATATTGCTTACAAACTCCAATCGGCCGTCACCTCACGTGGCAGGCGAGGTGTGATAATGACATCTAGATGCGCTTCCCGGTATCTTCGCTTTTTCAGTTCACTGATGTTGTACTTTGTGGTCGCCGCGGCTCCGGCCGGGGCCCAGACGCCGAACCTGCTGCCGAACGGCGATGTGGAAGACGAGTTTGTGAACCATATTCGTGTAGGGGAAAAGCGCACCACGACCATGGAGGCGTGGAACTCGGGCGAGTCCACGTTCTGGAAGCGCGGCCATGGTGCATCGCTTGACCGCGAAACGGTTCATGGCGGCAAGCACTCAATTGCGCTCCAGGCCGATGAACAAACGGCGGAGGCGACGGTCTTCTCGGACTACTGGCGGGTGAAGGATTCGACGATGCCCTTCGGCTTGCCGCTGGCGCCGGGGCGCCCGGTGGAGATTTCTTTCCACGTTAAGACCTCACCCACGCTCGCCGCGGATGCGTTCAGCGCCGAGATTCGGCTGGGCACGATTGATGGTTTGCCCTCCGAAACCCAGACGGTGTCTATGGGGCCGGAGGCTGAGTGGAAGCGGATCGCGATGACGATGACGCCCGAGGCACTGCGGTGGGGCGTGTCGATCACGTTTCGCGCGGCCGGAAACCTCGGAGACGGGCAGGTGGCGTGGATCGATGATGTGTCGGTGACGCAGGATCTGGGCGAAAGACTCAATCTTGTGCACAATCCCGGCTTCGAGCAGATGGCGCCGGGCTCGCCGTGGCCGGTTGGCTGGGAAGCGCCCATGGACGACCAGTGGGTCAGTTGGGTCGGCGGTACGTTTCGTGCGCCCACGTTTTCGCCCGCAGCGTACAGCAGCGAGAAGGCAATGCGCTGCACCGTGACCTATGCCGAGGTCTCCGGCCTGTCGCAGGTGGTCCACCTCAACCAGGAGGCGGTCCGGCCCATTGCGATTGGCCTCTGGGCGAAGCTGGACAATTCGATCGGTAACAGCGCGGCGGGCGGCGGCTATTACGGATCGGACAACCTGCCGAACCTGACGATCTTTGTCTACCATCAGGACGGCACCATGCAGGAGGTCTCCCCCACGTTCTGCCTGGGCGAGAGCGACCACGACTGGGACTACCTGCGCGGGGGCTTCATGCCGCAGAAGCCGGTGGCTCGGATCCGGCTCCAGGCGACGGTGCTGGGCACCGAGCCCACGACGAGCCTCTGGCTCGACAATGTAGAAGCCTTTGAACTGGATAGCGAGGGCTCATCGCTCCCGAGCGCCGTCTTCGCGCCCAAGCGAACGCTATACAGCGCATGGGGCGGCGTGAGTGATTCCGATTCGGGCCAAGTTCAGGCGGCAATGAACGACGAGCGACTTTCTCTGTTCATTCCGCGCGCGCCGGAAGGCGGTGAACGCCGGGTCTTCCTGAACCCGTCGGCCTGGGCCCCCACGGGCACACATCAGCGCTACCTCTTCAAGGTGATCCGTCTGCAGGAGAACGGGCAAATCGGCATAGCCGATGCCGTGGAAAAGCAGGGCCTGATAGCGGAGGGTCAATTCGGTGATGCAGCAGAATCATATATCGGCGTGCAAATGACGATGGGCGGATGGGCCATTACCGTGCCCTGGCGCGCGCTGGGGCTCGACGGGGCGCCCGAGGGCCCAATCGGATTCAACGTGCAACAAAGCGGCGCCGACGGTGATCGCTTCTGGACGGGAAAGTCGGCGGCGGTCGCGGAGACGGGCATCCTCGTTCCCCCCGCGCCGCGCGGGCTGTCCATTCGCTCCATCCGCTTTGGAAACCGCTACGAACACGAGACCGATCAAACGCGGGATCCGGTGTCCCAGCCGCCGCTGTATGCGGGAATGAACGACGGTACGGTCTGGATCGCCAACAGCGGACCTGCGACCGAGTTTACGTTGACGGCGGGCGTGCGCGGGCGCGCCATGGTGGAGGTTCCCGTTTCGATTGAGTCTGGCGAAACGAAGCGCGTTGCCTTTCCATATGATGCGGGCAGCAGCACGTATGGTTCCTTCGATATTGCGCTGCGCCGTAAAGGCGAATTGCTGTTGGAAGACACCTATCCCCTGGTGTCGCCGGAGCCTATGGAGCTCGTGCCCGATCAGGAGCACTACTTCCCCGAGGAGACCGAGGCGGTGGTGGAAGTGCACGCGCGCTATCGGCCCCTGCCGGAGAAGGGCCGGGCCGAGGTGATCGTGCGGGATCTCGAAGACAACAGTGTGGTCACGTCGCTGCAGCATGAAATTAACGCGCCTGTTTCGACCTTCCGCTTTCCGCTGGACACGCTGCGCATCAATTCGATGCCGGTGCAGGACTATACCGTGGAGCTTTCGTGGTACGACGATCAGGATGCCCTTATCGGTATGCAGTTCGCGCGTTTCGGCCGCATCCACCACACGGTTCGCCATCCCCTGCCTGCGGTGGAGTCCGTATTGGTCGACGAAACAGGCCGGCTCATGATCAATGGGGACTTCCCTTTCTTCCCCGTGGTGCCTTCCTTGAGCAACGAAGCCTGGGACGCGGGGATCGACCTCGGCGGAAATATGTATCGCCCCATTTACTCGCCGGGGAGTGACAATCCAGACCTTGTGACCAGTGTGGTCGCGGCGGCGGATCGGGCCTGGTCGAAAAATGTATATCTCATGCCCATCGGGCCCGGACCCGGTCAGGTGGAGACCTTTGAGAAAGAAGTGCCGGCGATCTTTGCGCACCCCGGCTTCCTGGGTGCCTATCCGAAGCAGTTCTACTACTGGAATCTGGACGATGCCCAAGTAGCCTACCGGAATCAGATGGAGGGGCTCTTCGCTGCGCAGCCCTCGAAGCGTCTGCTGGTGTGGGGCCATCACGATTCGAGCTTTCTCTACGACCACGACGTGAGCTGGCCCGACGTTCACCCGGCGGTGGGCTATTGCTACACGCACATCATGGGGCGACCCGGTTCCGGCTGGCGCAATGGCCCCTTCCTCACGCGAACAGAGCAGGTACTGGACCCCGGCCGCTTCAAGCTAGCGGAGGTCAACCTCTACATGACCTGGCACGACGACGAAATCGTACCGGAACATTTCTCCACCTACTACTCGCTGCGCGCCGACGCCATTGCGGGATTCCGCAACGAGTCCTACTTGTCCGTCATCTACGGCGCGGACGGGCTCTATCATTACATCTGCACGCAGACGGGGGGCCTGCAGCGGCTTCGCGGGTGGTTCCAGGAGCTCAATTTCATGTGGCCCGTGTTCGCGGCGGACGATTCCGAAATAGCGGTAACGGTGTCGCCAGCGAGCAGCGGCGTAGAGGCCCGACTTAAATCCCACGAAGGGCGGCTGTATCTCTTGACGGCGAACGCCTCTGAACGGCCCACGGAGGCGACTATCAGGATCCACGGACTCGATGGGATGACGGTGAAGAAGTGCTTTGACTTGACGGGCGCGTTGACGGTCGAGGGTGACACGCTCCACGATAGGTGGGGCGCACAGGATGCCTTTGTATACGAGATCACTGGTGTCCGGTTAAAAACTCGTGTAAATTCAATGGATTGACCAAATGGGTTGACGGGAAAGTGTATTCGGTGTTCAAAAACTCTCGTAAAGTCGCACCTTTTACGAGAAAAACGAAGACTAGAAACTGTAGAATTGTGCAGGAGTCGCCGCCACTCTCTATCCGTACCCTTTGAAGAGTTCACTAGTAGTACAACCCAAAATCACGAAGCAATTGGCCATCAACTTTATTTTCGCGACGTCTTGTCGGACCTTGCATTGGTTGCGAATCGAATAGCTCTCGCTAAAACAGAAAGCGCGAGTTGAAATCGAAAAAACAAATCATCACAGTGAAATCACTGCATTGCAATGACTTAGAGCGACTTCTCGAAGTCTTAACCGGACACTAGTGATACGAGATCACGACTAAATGACGCGCCTTCGGCGCATGATGCCGGCGGGCCGCCGGCGCTCCATGCGTGCGCGATATTTTTTGGTTCAAGATCAGGTTGCTCAAGTGTAGCGACTTTGGGTGCAATCCGGGCAGAGGCTTGCATGGCAGACGATTCAAGCGATGCTGTACGTTCCGCGCTGGACGCGATTTATCGCACGGAATCGCGGCGGGTTCTGGCGACGCTGATCCGCCTGCTGGGCGATTTCGATCTCGCGGAGGATGCGCTCTATGAGGCCTTCCGTGCTGCGTTGGAGCAATGGCCTGAGAAAGGCATTCCCGCCCAGCCCCGGGCCTGGCTCGTTTCGGCGGGGCGTTTCAAGGGCATCGACGCCCTGCGGCGTCGCACGCGATTCGACGACGCCGCACCGGAACTCGCCGAGCGCTATGGTGGCGAAGCTGCCGCGGAGTGGAACGACGAGGAACTGGAGGATGATCAACTCCGACTGATCTTCACCTGCTGCCACCCGGCGCTGGCCCCGGAAGCGCGGGTAGCCCTGACGCTGCGTGAACTCTGCGGCCTAACCACAG
This sequence comes from Candidatus Hydrogenedentales bacterium, assembly GCA_044344195.1. Classification (GTDB taxonomy): domain Bacteria; phylum Hydrogenedentota; class Hydrogenedentia; order Hydrogenedentales; family JAEUWI01; genus JAEUWI01. Next base: position 2,176 of record JBIJDL010000141.1, on the reverse strand, counting down.
AGGAGATCGCCCGGGCCTTTCTGACTGCGCCGCCCACGCTGGCCCAACGCATCGTTCGGGCGAAGTCTAAGATTCGCGATGCAGGCATACCGTACCAGGTGCCGCCGCCCGAAGAGCTTCCCGAACGGCTGGAGGCCGTGCTTCAGGTCATTTATCTGCTCTTCAACGAGGGCTACTACGCTTCATCTGGCGCGGCGCTTACCCGGGCCGACTTGTCGGGCGAGGCCATACGATTGGGACGCCTGCTGGTGGCGTTGCTGCCGGAGCCCGAAGCGATGGGCCTGCTGGCCTTGATGCTGCTGCAGGAGTCGCGCAGGGCCGCGCGCAGCACGGACACGGGCGACTTGATCCTGCTGGAGGATCAGGACCGAAGCCTGTGGCGTCGCGATCTGATCGAGGAGGGCCTTTCGATGGCGGGTCGTGCGCTGGCCCTGCGACCGGAGCGCCAGGATCCCTACACGATCCAGGCCGCGATTGCGGCGGTGCATGCCCAGGCCCCGGATGCGTCCGCCACCGACTGGTCGCGCATTGCGGGCCTTTACGGAATACTGGGGCGAATCCAGCCCTCGCCCGTGGTAGCGTTGAACCGGGCCGTCGCGGTGGCCATGGCGGAGGGTCCAGCGGCGGGGCTGGCGCTGGTGGAGGCGCTTCTCGCGGAGGGCGCGCTGGAGGGCTATCATCTGGCGCATTCGGCGCGAGCAGATTTCCTGCGCCGCCTGGGTCGTCGCGAGGAGGCCCGGGAGGCCTATGGGCAGGCGCTGAAACTGGTACGGCAGGAACCGGAGCGGCGTTTCCTCGAGCGACGTCTGCGGGAACTGGGATAAGGATGGCGGAATGTTTTCCCACAGAGCTTCTCCGATCTGCACCAATAAGATGAAATCAGGTACTCGCAAATTCTTTGGCGGGGTAGATGCGAGAGCAGTTGAACCGCGAATGGACGCAATTATCCGGGAAGGATGCTTACGGCGGCGGAAGAGGTCGGTGAAAACCTCAAACCGAATACGTGTAATAAGGTGGTAGAATGGGCGAAGGCATCTCTCAGATCAAGGCTGGCAAAGAAGCTCGCAACCAAGGCAATCCATAATCCGGAAGCGCGCGGTGTCCTCGCAGCCAAGTATGTGAATGCAATATCAGTGGAGGGCAGAGGATGGAGGGGCTACGTACTTCCTGCTGTCTACGAGTAGATGGAAAGCTTTGGAAAATCAGTGCGGAAGGCAGTCCATGTGGAGTATGAACCAGTAGTTCCTTGACCAGCAATGGAGAGCCAGTAAAGCTTACTTCTTGTCACATGACCCGTCAATGGCGTCTGACTACTACGCACGTGAAGTTGGGTGCCTATGGACATTGGGCGCGAAGGGTTTTGTACAAGTTGGCGAAGACTTCTGGATGGTAACCAAATGAGAAGCTTAAACGGTGCGCGCGAAGACGAAGAGTTGGCCAAGAAGATTTATCTCGGCCATAAAGGAAGTGGTTTTTTCATGGAACGGGCCGGGGTCCTCGATGAATATCTCCAATTTGGAATCAAACGCGAGAGAGAGGTTGCATGGGCGAAAGAGGAGATCGAACGCCTATTGAATGAGTTTGAAAGGAATGGCCCCAATCTTGACAAGACTTATAGTAATTTAGTGGCCTTCATTCAGGCTGCTGGTGAGAGCACGGGGGTGCGCACCCTGCTTCGTTTTGTCAGACGTAACATTCCGAATCTGGATACCATGACTTTGGTACTGATCGCAGAGAAAACTTTCAACCTGATGAAAGATTCCAAGTATTCTGAACTATTAAACCAAAAAGACTTGCTGCAGGAGGAGTTCCTCCTGGTCGAGGATATCTTGAAATACGCGAGCACAATGGAGTTCTGCGTTGCCCCTGAATACTACAAGGTGACAATCATGAAGAACACCTTGTCAAAGGAGCAAGTTAGAGAACGAATCAAAAGCGATATTCGACAGCTTGAATCTTACACGTTCCCGTGGGACAACAAAGGGCGGTTTTGGAAGTGGCTTCGGTCTAAGATTTCTGGGGCGAGAAGGACTTAGTGTAGCCGGTTTTGGGGAAACGATGGGTTGAGTCTGGAGTGAGGCTACCCCCATCCTTCGACAGTTGGCGGTGTAAAATAAGTAACACTTTGGGGCCTTGTTCGACCGTGTTACTGGTGTAGAGGATATCTCTTTGACTT
>JBIJDL010000624.1:0-3589 GCA_044344195.1 Candidatus Hydrogenedentales bacterium | reverse complement strand
GACCTGCGCGAAGGCGAGCTTCTCGAATATCGCGCCGATCTGGGCCGCTTCAAGAAACTGACGGGCGGCGTGAAGGTCTGAGGCTACGCAAAAACCTCCTCCACCACATGACCAAATACATCCGTCAGGCGACGAGCGCGCCCCTCGAAGTGGTAGGTGAGTTGCTCGTGGTCAAAGCCCAGGGCCGCGAGCATGGTGGCGTGGAGATCGTGGATGTGCACCTTGCGCTCTACCGCGCGGAAGCCGAGCTCGTCCGTCGCGCCGATGGCCTGGCCGCCGCGGACGCCGCCCCCCGCCATCCACACGCTGAAGCCGTAGGGGTTGTGATCCCGCCCCTGGCTGCCCTGCATCACCGGTGTGCGCCCGAATTCCCCCGCCCACACGATGAGCGTGCTCTCCAGCATGCCCCGCTGACGTAAATCGCGGATAAGCCCGGCAATAGGCCGGTCGATCTTCGCGCCGTTCGCCTTGTGGTTGTCCGCGCACTTGTCGTGGCCGTCCCAGTCATTGTTGTAGAGCTGGATAAAGCGCACGCCACGCTCGGCCATCCGCCGCGCCAACAAACACATGCGTCCAAATTTTTCCGAGGGCTTGTCGTCCAATCCGTAAAGGTTCTGGATGTACTCCGGCTCGTCGGAAAGATCGATCAGGTCCGGCGCGGTCGTCTGCATGCGGTAGGCCAGCTCGTAGTTCGCAAGCTGGGCGGATAGGCGCGAGTCGTCGGGACGAGCCGCCTGAAAGCGCCCGTTCCACGTGTGGAGCGCGTCCAGCATGGCCCGCTGCTGGGTCGCGCCACCGACAGGGTTCAGATTGGAGATGGGCGTGCCCTCCGCGCGCATCGTCGTGCCCTGATAAATCGCGGGGAGGAAGCCGCTGCCGTAGCTCACCGCCGCCCCCGCGCGATAAGCCCCGTCCGTCATCACCATGTAGGCTGGCAGGTTGTCCGCCGCGCAGCCCAGTCCATAGGTCACCCAGGATCCCGCACTCGGATGGCCGAGCAAGGTGGAGCCCGTGTTGAGCAGCCCCAACGCCGGACCGTGAATGAAGGACTCGTGGTAGCACGAGCGGATCACCGCCAGCTCGTCCGCCTCCCGCGCCAGCTCGGGGAACAGGCTCGAAACCTCCAGGCCCGATTCCCCGTGCTTCGCAAAAGGAAAAGGCGAACCCATCAACGTCGCCCCTGCCGCCTTCATGAACTGGAGGCTGAGCCCCTCCACATTGAAACTCTCCGGCAAGGGCTTGCCGTCGTACTTCGTCAATTCCGGCTTCGGGTCGAAGGTGTCCATATGACTCGGCCCGCCCGTCATGAACAGGAATATCACCCGCTGCGCCTTCGCCGTAAAATGGGGCGCCTTCGGCGCAAGAGGATTGACGGCCGATGACGCATCCCGCGCCAGCAGCGAACCCATGGCCGCCGCGCCAAAGCCAAAGGCGGATTTGCGAAGAAAATCCCGGCGGTCGATGGCGGTGTCAAAGCGGCGGCAGTGGTGCGGGTTCATGGGGCGTTTTTGCTCGCGGGCTCCGGCGGAAAATTAACCAGCTTATCGCCGTGCCGCGCTTGAGACTTCATCAACCATTCACCGAGAGATTGAAGATCGCCACCGGCCTCTTCGAGCAACTCCTGCCGGATCTGGTGGATCTCGTCCACTATCGTGTCAGTCCACAATTCCTGGGTTTTCATACAACAACTCCTCCGGCGTACAGATTGCAGGTGTTCCGTAGCCATACTTCGAGTTTACCACGGGAAGTGAACGAATAACAGACCCGCGCGCGATGTGACGGCAGTTCCAGGTCAGCAGATAGTCCATGGAGTTGAGCGTAGCCAGGGCCAGGTGGAGGGCGTCAGCTTCCGCGTTCGGCGGTACCTGCAACTCTGCCAAATAGATGGCGGCCAGATCGAGAGCAGCCTGAGTGATTCCCAAGATGGGGAATCCCTCGATAAGCGCGCAACGCCTCCCAGCGGCATCGCTATCCCCCCGGGCAGCTTCCTTAAACACGAGTTCCGAGACGAAGACATCGTAGTCCCCGATGCGCGTTTCCCACCATTCACGCGTCGTATACTGATGCCCGGCAATTACCACATCCTTCGAAGGCCGCGCCGCATAGTAGCTGGGTACGGTGGTTTCCAAGTAGAGTTTTGGCTTTAGAGACGATTCATTCAACTTGCGACCCCCTCGTATTGAGATCATCGCGGCAGCGATCGCCGATTGAAAATGAAAGGCCGACCTCCGGAAAAAGTTCCCGCCGGTCGATGGCGGTGTCAAAGCGGTTGCAGTGATGCGGGATCATGAGAATACTCCTGTGGGCTTACTCTAGCGCAACAAGGATTCTGGGCGCGATAGCATCAACTGAGCCGCCATCAGAAGCCATTTTTCGGTGCGACCTCTGGTTTGGGGCAGGTCAATCCACATACGCAAATTCCTGCAGATTATACACCGCCAGACAAAGCTGCGCGAGCGCATCCTGCGGTTTCCCTGGAGCGAGAGACTCCAGCAGCGCCAGGGCCTCCGTCTTTTCTTCTGCCGATGGCAATCTACCGAGTCCGATACGCCAGGCCTGTTCTATCTGGGCGTCTGTCTCCCCCGTCAAGCGTGCGGCGAAGGCCTGGGCCTGTCGTTGGGCGGTGGTGTTGTTGAGGAGCCAGAGGGCCTGGGTGGCGACGCTGGTGGTGTCGCGGGAGGGTGCGCTGACGGCGTTGACCGGGAGGTCGAAGACGTCGAACATGGGGAAGCGGAAGTTGCGGCGCTGGAGTACGTAGAGGCCGCGGCGCGTGTGGTCCGCGGGGTCGGCGGAAACGGTCCAGAGATTGGGAGCGCCTTCGTCGCTCATCAGAGGCGGCACGACGGGGCGTCCGCCCATTTTCAGGTTGAGGGTGCCGGCGGCGGCGTGGATGGCGTCCCACAGGGCTTCGGCTTCGAGCCTGCGTCGGTTCATTTTCCAGAGGTAGTGGTTGCTCGGATCGAGGGCCGCGTTGGCCTCGCTCTGCCAGGCGCTGTCCATCTGGTAGACGGAGGAGAGCATGATGGTACAGTGCAGTTGCTTGATACTCCAGCCGCGCTGGACGAATTCGGTGGCGAGCCAGTCGAGGAGCTCGGGGTGGGTGGGGCGTTCGCCCATCTGGCCGAAATCGTTGAGGCTGGCGACGATGCCGCGGCCGAAGTGGCCGTACCATATGCGGTTGACCATGACGCGGGCGGTGAGGGGATGGGCGGGGTTGACGAGCCAGCGCGCGAGGGCGGTGCGGCCACCGACGACGCCGGGCACGGACTCGGTCCAGCCGCTGGCGGCGCGCAGCGCTTCGGGCAGGGCCGGGGACGCGAGGGCCTCCGGCCGGGTGAGTTCGCCGCGATTGAGCACGTGGATCGCGGGGACGAGATCGGGGTTTTCGTGTCCCAGTACAGAGACGGAGGGCACCTCCAGGATGCCGTCGAAGTCTTCGCCCTGGGCCGTCTTCGGCGGTACGGCCATGACCGCTTCCGCGATCTGCGTCATCATCTTCGCGCGTTCGGCCTTCTCCTCTTCCGTTTGCGCGCGGCCCTTCACGCGCTCGTCGAAGAGGCGCACCGCGCGCCGCGCTTCGTCCACGGCC
>JBIJDL010000746.1:0-3598 GCA_044344195.1 Candidatus Hydrogenedentales bacterium | reverse complement strand
ACCAGTAAATCGGGCGCAGCCATCATTGGCGCAAGCAGCCCGGTCGCCGGCGTGACTGAAGTCCACGAAATGAAAATGGATGGTGGCGTAATGAAGATGCGCGCCGTCGCACGCCTTGATCTGCCTGCAGGCAAGCCTGTCAAACTTCAACCGGGCGGCTATCACGTGATGCTGATGGACCTCAAGCAGCCGCTCAAGAAAGGCGACCTGGTGCCATTGACGCTTAAATTCGAGGGCAAGGATAAGTCCGTCGAAACCATCGAGGTCAAGGCCGAGGTGCGTGATCTGACAACCGCCGCCCCCCCCGCAGCGGCCGCGCACGACCACAAGCACTAAGTCGCGCAGCGTACCGGAAATTCAGGGGTCGGTGGCAAAGCTACCGGCCCTTGTCGTTTGCACTACTTGCGCAGCAAGGTCACCACCGCCACCAGCAGGCCCGCTGCACACACCCCGTGACTGACCGCCAGCGCGAGACTGTAACCGCTGACAACAGTGGTTACCCCGAGAACGATTTCGGTGGCCAGCAAGAGCAGAACCGCCCGCGCTGCTCGACGCGTCGTATCGTGCGCCAACGCTTGCAGCCCGGCGCTACCCAGCAACAATAGCGTCGCGAGCGCACTGTAGCGATGCAGCAGATGAAGCGTTACCCCGCCGGCATCGCCTGACGAGGCGGCCCCCGCCAGTTTGACGAACGGATTCAATGCTGCCCAGCCACCGGTTGGCGGCCACCAGGCGCCGTCACAATGCGGCACCGAAGCGCATGACACTGCAGCGTAGCTGGCGCCAATCAACGCGCCGAGTATGAGCGTAACAGACAGCGCAGCCACCCCCAGGCGCAGCAATACGCTTGGTGAATTTCCCGCTCCCGGACCTGGTGGCGGGCCGCTGGCCAGCACGACCCGCCACGAGAAGGTAGCCAGGCCAAAGCCGCCCATGATGTTGAGAAAGCTGATCAGTGGCAAGCGCGGATCGGAGCTCCAGATACCCAGTGCCGAGAGGACCAGCATCAGCAACAGGAGTAGCACGGCATGGCGGGCTGCCGGCTGAATCGGCTGCGGGCGCAGGCAGTGCCAGACGAGAAAACAAGCCAGTAGCAAGGCGACGGTGGCGGTGGCGCGGTGCAACAAACGGACAAATCCGTACTGCGGCGCCTGCGGCTCACTGGCCAATAACTGCGCGTAACAAGCCGGCCAATCAGCGCAGCCCAATCCCGCGCCATCAAGACGAATGTAGGCGCTTACCAGAACAACCATCACTGAGAGTACGGTAAGCGCCCGTGCTGCCCACCGGATTTTTTGCAGACGGATGCGGTCGGTCGCCATCAAACGCTGCTGCCCGACACGCGGGCAACGCGCAATTCGTGATTAAGCCAGAGCAAAATACCGAAAACGACCATTGAACCGCCCTGGTGTGCAGCACCCAATGCAACAGGAACCCCCAGCAGAAGCGTCGCGATGCCCAGCGTAATCTGTACAGCCAGCGCCGCCAGCAGGAGGCTGGCCAGCCGACGCGCCGTGTTTGAAACCGCTGCCGAACGGATCTTCCAGCAAAACCAGGGCACGAGGAATGCCAACAGCCAGGCCCCCAGGCGATGATCGAACTGGACCAAGGCCATGTTATTGAAGAAATTCAGATACCACGGCTCGATGACGAAACTTTCCGGCGGCAGTACGTGGCCATTCATCAAAGGAAAGGTGTTGTAGGCCTTGCCAGCCCGGATTCCGGCGACAAAGCCACCCGTGATGACCATATAAAAAACGAGGATAGACAGCCAGAAACCTGCCCGTTGCAGCTTTTTCAAGGTCGCATCGGCCGTCGTCCGCATCCGCTCGGCGCACAGACCAAGCGCCACCCACATCATCGAAATAAAAATCAGGAAAGCCAGCGAAAGATGCGCTGTCAGACGGTACTGACTGACGCGTGGATCGTCGACCAGCCCGCTTTGGACCATATACCAACCCATCGCCCCTTGCATCCCGCCCAGCAGGAAAATCCCGAGAAGTTTGGGAATCAGGGGGGGCTCTATCTTTCGCCGCAGCAGAAAATAGACGAACGGCACAAAGAAAACGACACCGATCAGGCGGCCGAGAACGCGATGCCAGTACTCCCAGAAGAAAATGCCCTTGAATTCATCCAGTGACATCTGGTGATTCACCTTCTGGTATTCAGGAGTTTGCTTGTATTTGTCGAAAGTCTCATCCCATTCCGTCTGGTTGAGTGGCGGGATGATGCCAACGATCGGTTTCCATTCAACGATCGACAGGCCGGAATGGGTCAGGCGGGTGACGCCACCCACCACAAGAATGCAGAACACCATGGCGCTACAGATGAAAAGCCAAAGCGCAATTTGTTGGCGGACGGTCGTGTCCATAGCAATATTCCAGGGAAGATTCGGGCAGGTTTTCGGGAATTCGGGCGGGTTCAAGCGATTTTTTCGCCGCTGATTATATGCGACAATGCGCCATGCTGTGGCCATTGCCCGGCACCTGTGACACTATGTGACGGCGTGTGACAGATTGTCGCATAACTTGATCCAGATCAAATCGCCAAACGCGTGACGTCGGTAGCCTTCCCGGTATTGCGTCCAAGGGTTTTGTATTTTTGGTTTTCAAGCAATTAACCGTGCGCTACACGCGCCAACGATGGAGGTAAAAACATGGCCGACAACAACGACGACGACATCCCGTTCATGCAGAAACTGCTGGATAACACCTTTCTGCTGCTATTCCTCGGCGTAGCATTCCCAGGGGTTATTTACGTACTTTGGGGCATCATCGACATCATGAACGTGCCGCTCGCCAAGTAATCATTTCAGTCTTATCAGGGAGAATCAAATGAGTGCAATTCTGCCGCCGTCAAACCGGCTCTGGTGGAAAGAATCCATCGCCGCAGTTGAATGGGTCTGGATTGGTATCGCTTTTGTCTGGGGCATGATCATGTTCGGCATGATGCTCTATTGGCACGTGTATGGTAAGCAGAACCTTTCGAACGAAGCGTACAAGACGACGCCAGAGATGTTTGCCGCCAAGGCCGAGAAGTTCATCGCCGAAAACACCATCCGCACCGAAACCGACCAGCAAATTCCGGTCGTCAAGGTTGCGCCCGGTGGCGATGCCTACCTGATCGCCCGTCTGTGGAACTGGTACCCGATCCTTGAGCTGGAAGCAGGCAAGGAATACAAGATCCATCTTTCCTCAATGGACTACAACCACGGCTTCTCGCTACAACCTGTGAACATCAACATCCAGGTCATTCCAGGCTATGAGCATGTGGTCAAGATGACACCGACCAAGGCCGGCACCTATGCCATCGTCTGTAACGAATACTGCGGCATCGGTCACCATTCGATGCTTGGCCGTATTTACGTGAAATAAGGGGAGTACATAGATGGCAACTACTTACCGTACCTGCCCGATTTCCGGGCTGCAATTTGAAAATCACGCTGAAAAGCTGATGAAATGGAATGCCGTTGCCGGCGTTCTCTGGCTGTTGGTTGGTGGTATCACCGCGCTGCTGGTCATCCTGACCCGCTGGCCGGCGATCAAGCTCCTGCCGGCCGATCAGTTCTACATGATCCTGACCGCCCACGGCATCGACA
>JBIJDL010000140.1:0-12527 GCA_044344195.1 Candidatus Hydrogenedentales bacterium | reverse complement strand
TATGCCTTGCCTCGGACAGGAATGTCCGAGATCCTGCGCTATCTCGCTTCCGCAGGTGCCCCGACCGTCGTCCCCACCAACTCCCCCTCCAGCCAGTGGCCGGCATACCCCGTCACTTCCACCTCCACCATGTCGCCGATTTCGTGGTCGGGTGCTTGAAAGGTGATGGGGCGGTAGCTGTCGGTGCGGCCGTTGAGCCAGCCCTGTTTACGGGGGTGGGCGGCGTCGATGAGGACTTCCTGGATGGTGCCGTGGTAAGCGCTGAGCTTTTCCGCGTCGATGGCGTGTTGGAGTTCGAGGACGCGGGCGAGTCGCTCTTCTTTGACATCGCGGGGCACGTCGTCCACCAGGGCTTCAGCTTCGGTGCCGGGGCGCGGGGAATATTTGAAGGCGAAGACCTGGCCATAGCGCACTTCGCGGATGCAATACATCGTGCGCTCGAAATCTTCCTCCGTCTCGCCGGGAAAGCCGACGATGAGGTCGGTGCTCAATTCCACGGTGGGACAGACCTTCTGGAGATACTTCACCTTCTCCAGATATTCGTCCAGCGTGTGGTTGCGGCGCATGGCGTCCAGGATGCGATCGCTGCCGGCCTGGAAGGGGAGGTGGAGGTTCTTCGCGATGGTCTTGCGCGCGGCCATGAGATCGGAGAGGTCGTTGTTCCAATCCTTCGGATGGGGCGAGGTGAAGCGTATGCGCTTGAGACCCTGAATTTGGGACACGTCGTCGAGCAGTTCATAAAAGCGGTAGTCGGCGGAGGCGCGGTAGGAGTTCACGTTCTGGCCAAGGAGCCAGATTTCCTTCGCGCCATTGCGCACGAGGGCTTTGGCTTCCTGGAGGACGTTGTTGTTCTCGCGGGAGACTTCGCGGCCACGGGTGAAGGGCACGATGCAGTAGGTGCACATGTTGTTGCACCCCTTGGTGATCGCGATGTAGGCCTTGATACCTTCCACGTGGCCGCGCTCGATCCACTCCTCGGGAATGAAATTTTGGATCTTGTGGTCGCGCGGCTGCCATTTTGTGTTGCAGACGCGCTCGCCCGCCTTCACCTGGGCGATCATCTCGGGCAGCTTGAAGAAGTTGTCGGGGCCGAAGACCATGTCGATGGATTTGTCGCGCTTGAGGATTTTTTCGCCTTCCTGCTGGGCGACGCAGCCGGCGACGGCGATGATGAGGTTGGGTTCGGCCTTTTTACGGTCGCGCAGGGTGCCGACGAGGCTGTAGACCTTGTTCTCGGGATTCTGGCGGACGGAGCAGGTGTTCACGACGATGAGACTGGCCGCGTCCTGGTCGTCGGTGATTTCATAGCCCTGCTGTTCGAGCACGCCGCGCATCTGATAGCTGTCGTGTTCGTTCATCTGGCAACCGTAGGTCTTGATGTATGCTTTTTCGGCCATGGGGAGATTCTCAGGGGGTAAACAATTGGTGGGCAAGGGCTTAAAGGGGCCTTGCGTTTCCACGGGAGCGTAGCCTAGTATAGCATCCGACCGGCAAATGGGTCAAAAGTGGGCGGGAGCGGAGGTCGCGATGTTTGAGTGGATTACCCGCATGTTCGGGTTGGAATCGGCGTCAACGAAGGAGTGGGAACAGGTGGTTGAACTTGATACCTCGGAAGCCCTGGCTTCCTGCCTGGCCCGGAGTGAATCGGAGCCGGTTTTTATTTTCAAGCACAGTACCCGCTGCCCGGTATCCTCCAGGGCCCGTTCCGAGGTTGAGCGCTATATCGACGAGGCGGGGGAGACGGGACTGCCAGTTTACCTCAACTATGTGGTGGAATCGCGCCCAGTGTCAAACGAAATCGAGCGGAGCCTGGGGATCCGCCACGAGTCGCCCCAATTGTTTCTTCTCAGGGCGGGTAAGGTGGTGTGGCATACGTCCCATGGCGGTATCCGGTCGGCGGCGATGGTAGAAGCTGCTGAGAGCGCCCAAAAGAGTGAATGAATTTTTAGTGTTGACACCGGGAGTGTTTTGTGGCATCCTTTGTGTGGCTGCTGTGGTTACAGCGATGCCATCCTCAACGGATGGGACGAGATCGTATTATCTATACATCTGACGCTTGACGTCGACCTTTTTATTCGTTTTTTATATCCCCTCGTCCCAACGTTGGGGCTTTTTTTTTGTCCGGCGATCAAAGCTGTTCAATAGCCTGTGTATTCTGATATAACTGTAACCAGACCCGTCCCGATGGCGCGCGAGTGTCGGTCAGACGTTCGGGCATCGGCCATCGACGGTAGCGCGACAAGGAGGTTCTATGGCCCTGAGCATTCTAATTGTGGAAGACGACTTTACCAGCCGCCGGGTGCTCAGCCATATCCTCGAGTCCTTTGGAATGTGCGATGTGGCGATCAACGGGGAAGAGGCGGTGGAGGCGGTTCGCCTCGGGTTGCAGGGGGAAACCCGTTATGATCTGATCTGCCTGGATATCATGATGCCCCGAATGGACGGCCATTCGGCCCTGAAGGCGATCCGAAAGCTGGAGGAATCCCACGGAATCGCGCCGGGCACGGGGGCGAAGATCATCATCACGAGCGCCCTTGACGACTCGAAGAATGTGCTGGAAGCTTTTCGATCCCAGTGCGATGGTTACATCGTGAAGCCGTATGACAAGCAGAAGATTTCCGCGGAGCTCAGGGAGCAGGGCCTGATCCCGATTTAGCTGGTGGCCAAGTTGGTCGGACCAGCGCGATAAGCTTTCGGGGGATGGATGTCAGGGGGAGTACGTGATGGACGGCTCCGAGTTCGATTGCTTCTCGAGGCATGCCGAACACCACGCAGGATTTTTCGTCCTGGGCGATGTTGATAGCGCCGGCTTCGTGCATGGCCTTCATTCCCGCAGCGCCGTCGCGTCCCATTCCGGTAAGCATGACTCCAATGGCCTGAGGGCCAGCGTATCGGGCCACTGATTGGAAGAGTACGTCGACCGATGGGCGGTGTCGCGACACCTGGGGGCCGCTCTTTACCTCCACGAAGAAGTGGGCCCCAGCGCGGTTCAGGTTCATGTGGTAATCTCCGGGTGCAATCAGAACGCGTCCGGGGATCACGCGGTCGCCATCTTCGGCCTCTTTGACGTTCATGGCGCAGAGTTGATCGAGTCGATCGGCGAAGGCGCGGGTGAAGTGTTCCGGCATGTGCTGGACGACCACGATGCCGGGAAAATCGGCGGGCAGGGGCACGAGCAACTCGCGGAGTGCTTCGGTGCCCCCGGTGGAAGCGCCGACGGCCACGAGCGTTAAATCCGCCCGCCTCATGGCGCAGCGTCCCTGGAGCAGATTGGTGTCCCTGCGGAGTCGTATGGGGGGAGTGCCGCTCCTGAACCATCGAGCGCGCGCTTTGCGGCGGCAGCGGAGATGAGGATGAGCCCGTTTATGGCGTCTGGCGGCTTTATTCCTGAATCTCCAGATGGAGCAGCACGGGGAAGTCATCGACGAGGCAATAGATGGTTCCCGGTCGTTCAGCGAGTTCGGTCCAGGCCTCCGCAGTGCACTCCGCCACTTCGGGCACGGTCAAGTCGAAGACGGGCTCATCACCGGCGATGGCGGTGAGCACATTGCCGCAAGTCACATTGAGCAACTCTTTCAGGGCGTCGTAGGAAGCCTGCGTGGTGAGGTCATCGTCGGGGTCCAGGCCGAGGACATTTGCGGCCAATGCGGGCGCCATCTCGCGGGTCACGGCGAGGGTAACCGTCCCGGAGCAGGGCCCCCGGAACGCCATGGTGGTGGAGACCAGATTTTCCGACTCCGGGGTTTCCGTGGTGTCGGGCGTCTCGACAAACATGAAGGCGAGCTGCTCCAGCACTTCCGTAAAGACGCGGGCAAGCGTTTCTGAGTGGTCAGGATTCACGGTTATCTCCTCCCAGGAGTTCTTCGACGACGGCTTTTACTTTTTCGGGTGTGAAGGGTTTCCGAATGTAGGCGCGCACGCCTTTGCTGAGAAGGTCGTCGATGCGTGTTTTGCTGCCTTCGGTGGACACGACCACGACGGGGACGGTTCCGAGCAGGTCGCTTTCCTGCATGCGCTCAATCATTTCGACGCCGCCCATGACGGGCATGTTGATATCGGAGAAAACGAGATCGATCCAGTTGTTCTTCATGACTTCCAGGGCTTCCTCGCCGTTGGAGGCCTGGTGGAGGGTCGATACGGCAACCCCGGCCATTTCCAGCGTTCGGGCGATGACGGCCCGGACCGTCTCCGAATCATCCACAATCAAGATGTTGTAGGGCATGCGAGTCTCCTCAAGAGCTCTCTGGCAGTTGATGCTGAATCTGGGCCAGGCCGACCAGCATGTTGCATGCTGCGCGCTCCAGCATAACATGATCCGCTTTCAGGCGCGACAGGGCAAGTTCACTTGGCTTGTAATTCAATCCGTCGATCCCGCCGCCCAGGCCAAATCCGACGCTGAGATGGATGGCGGCGTGGACGAGATCGACGACATAGGGATCGCCCGGGAAGCGGTCCGGTTCGTGGTGCCACCGGACCACGTCGATAATATTCCGGGGCACATTCCAGGCTTCGAGGAGGAGCGCACCGACTTCGGCATGGTCAATCCCGAGCACCTGTCGTTCCGCCACCTCAAAGGAGAGTCCTTCGCCGCTGGCGAGTTGAACAATGGGTCGCGCATCAACCTCCAGGAAGGAGCCGAGAACGATCTTTCCAATATCGGAGAGCAATCCCGCGGTGAAGGTGTGGTCTGGTGCGGGGCGTCCGCAAAGGGATGCCATCTGCTCCGCACCGATTGCGACGGCCATCGAATGGCGTATCAACTGGCCGGCCGGCAGATCGTAGCCCAGCAGGGGCTGGCGGGCAATGGGGAAGACGGAGGTTGCGAGGACGAGTTGAAGTATCCGTTCCGTTCCAAACAGCACGCCGGCATCGCGCAAGGTTCCCACGGTACGGGGGCCGGCGAAGTAGGCGGTATTAGCGAGCCGCAGAATTTCGGTGGTGAGGACCGGGTCGTATTCAATCGCTTCCATGATGGTGCCGACGCCGACGTCGGGATCCTGAAGCAGATGTAGTACCCGTGTTGCGGCGGCGGGCAGCGCGGGGATGTCGGGAATGCGCTGGATGACGAGGTCTCGGATGCTCATGGCGCCGCCTCGGACACGACGTTGAGCAGGGGGTGGGGGAATCGTCGGGGATGTCGCGGATAACTTTTGTTTACTTCGGAATGCGGAGATTTGCTAGAGCTCATATTCAACCCCTCCCGAGCGGAGCAGGGTCACCCCGGTTTCCAAGTTGAGGCTCATGGTGCGCGCCTTGGTTCCGCCGGTTTCCTCGCCCTGAATCAGGATCTGATTCTTCCACAGCAACTTCCGGAGAATAACCTGATTGCGTTCGCCGATGTTAAAACTGCCATTGTTGTCGAGCAGGCTCGCCGCCCCGGCCACCTTGGCGATCAGATTGCGTTTTTCAGCCCCCATATTGAGCAGGGTGGTGAGCAGCAGGGGTACGCCGGTATCGGTGAACATACAGGGCCGCACCTGGGCCCGGGCGGGGTCAATCTTGGAGAGGGGGAGCATACAGTGGATCAACCCGCCGATTTGCATTCGCGGTTCGTAGAGGGTGAGTCCAATGCAGGAGCCGAGGGAGTAGGTGATGATAGTATCCTCGGAATTGTCGGAGACGACCATTTCGGAAATGCCGACGACGTGTTTCATGGGCGGCTCCGGCGGGGTGGGATGTCCGCAGGGAAGTCGCCGCATCCACTGTGCCCGGCGCGGTTCATGGGGCGGCCTTTCGGTAGACCGCGGGTTGAACCAGGGTCAGGGGGCTGACAATGCCGGAGAGGCTTTCGGAATGGCCGATCATGAGGTAGCCACCGGGTTTGAGGAGGCGGCTTATTTCCAGCACGAGTTTACGGCGGACTTCATTGTCGAAGTAGATCATCACATTGCGGCAAAAAACCACGTCTAAGGGCCCTTTCATGGGGAAGGGCGGTTCTGCGAGATTCAGGCGGCTGAAGGAAACGATGCGTTTGAGATCATCGTTCACCTGGCAATCGGCATCGGGTCCGCCGCCGAGCTTGTGGAAGTATTTCTGCAGGAGCGGCCGGGGAACGGGTTCGACTTTGGCGGCGCTGTAGACGCCCCGCCGCGCGGTTTCCAGGACCCGGGTGGAGATATCGGTCGCGAGGAGCCGGAAGTCGGGGTGGGAGCCGCCGAGAGCTTCGAGCACGGTCATGGCCAGCGTGTAGGGTTCTTCTCCCGTGGAGCTGGCGGCGCACCAGATCCGAAATCGTGGCTGGGACTGCACGCGCCATTCGCGGACGAGATCGGCGAGGATGTCGAAGTGAACCGGCTCCCGGTAGAAGCTGGTCACGTTGGTGGAGATGGAATCGAGTAGGTGGACCAGTTCGCCGGTGGCTTCATCGTCGACGACGAAGCGGAAGTAGTCCTCATGGGTCTCCAGTCCCAGTGCCCGCATGCGCTTGGCAATGCGCGCGCTGACGAGGGCGACTTTCTGGGGACCCAGGGTGATGCCACTCTTCTGGTATACCAAGTCTTTGAATTGATCAAAGGTCCTGGGTTTCATATGCTCTCCCTGGCGCATGGCCAGCTTGTATCACGCGTATGTTACAGGCTGGAATTTTCCCCAACCATCCTGTAGAAATGTATGTGAACTCAGGAGCAGGAGATGCCCCGGTCCTGATCTCTGCTGCAACGTTCCTCCCTAAATTTCCCCCGATTAGATTCATGACCTTCACGCGCAGGGCCGTGCCGAGTTCGCTTTTCCCATACCGATTGGGTCGACCGTCGCGGTCTCGGGACGGTTGCCACCGATCCGCTGCACGCGGGTATTTCCCTTGCGCGCCACTTTCCAGCAGTAAACGGAATACCTCAATCGCGGTCAGACCCGTCCGGCGCCACCAGGCGCTCAACCGGCGGCTTTGGCGAGCACTTCCTGGATCTTGTTCACGATGGTTGCGGGTTCGAAGGGTTTGATCACGTAGTTCTGCGCGCCGGCCTTCAGCGCGTCGATCACGCGGCTTTTTTCCGCTTCCGTTGTGACCATGATGATGGGCATCGTCTTGCCGTTGGCCCTGATCGCGCGTACGGCGTCGATGCCGAGCATGTTGGGCATGTTCCAGTCCATCAGGACAAGGTTGTACTCTTTTGATTCCGCAGCGTCGACGGCTTCTCGTCCATCGGCAGCCTGGTCCACGTCGGTAATTCCGGCGCGTCCCAATGCCCCGATGAGCACCTTGCGCATCACGGCTGAATCGTCCACTACCAAAGCTCTCATGCTTGTATTTCCTTTCGTCGGCACGAAGCCAATTACTTCTTGGCTTCCATTTCAAACGTTACCCGGAGCGTAAACGAACCCAGTTCGCTGTTAAAGGGCACTTCCAGCCAGATGGAGCCGGAAGGGTAATCCACATTGTAGCTGTTGCCCCGGACAACGGTGGGCAGGCTCAAATCGATCGGCGGTCGGTCATCACCGCTCAGCTTCGACTTGGCACCGCCCGCGACAATATTTACCATTTCCGCGATGGCGTCGGACACTGTGTCGTCCACTACACGGATTTCAGTCGAGAGGAGCTTGTTTACCATGTTCAGGGCCGTGTCCACCGGAAAGGACAGGGCGACCATTCCCCGCGCCATGCCACTGAGCCCGATCAGGGCCATCACGTCGCGCGGGTTCGCCTCCGGGCGGGCTACGCCGACGTCACCCCGGATGGCCTTACATCCGAGCATCGTGGAAAAGAGATCATACGTGCTCTCAATGAAGGGGTTAATATATTCGACTTTCATTCCCATAGTAACATCGTGCTCCTTTGAACGGCGGACTGGTACGCGGGCGGCCATTATAACGGGCGCGGGCGGGGTTACTGCAATTTACTCTTTGAGGTTGCATTTCTGCGTCGTGTTTTCGTGTGCCGGGGCTTCGCGCAGACCGGCGGTTGGTGAGATTATCGCTACCCCAAAACTCAGGCACCATAGTGCTTGTGGGGTTGTGTTTTCTTTGTATGCGGTGGGGGGTGGCACGCGGGTGATGGCCGGGGAGGCGATCGCCAGGGATTCGTCCTGACTTTCTAATTCGCTGTGGATAGTCAGATGGTAGGTGTCGCGCTTCCTATCCAAAGCAAGATAGTTTCGATGAGGCTGGTCCAGATTGACCAGCTCGCGCAACGTTTCGGTGCCCCCGCTATTCCCACCGGTCGATGCCATGGTCTTCCTTACCGTATCTGCCAGGATTGGGCCACCACGCCCAATCAGCAGTCCGGGTACAGGAGATTGATTTCAGGTGCCGAAAGGCTCCATTCAATCAACCGCTCAAGTACATTCACCCGTATTATAAACCAATGTATTCTGATTGTCCATACGGATCTTGCGGGATATTATCGTTTATTCTCCTTTTCGTGATAAGTGTCTTTACGGCGACGCCACGTCCATGAGATAGGAGACTCGTTGCTGGCTGAGGAGGTCGCATACCTGAATTTCGTAAGTTCCGGGGTATTCATTTTCCGCCAGCGGTATGAATGTTTCCGCCAGGCCTCCCTCCATCGGGATGCATTGGCGGTAGTGCTTCAATTCCGAGCCTTCGGGGCCCTCCAGTTGGAGCAAGAGGAGATGGGTGCCGGGCGTGGCGTCGCCGGTGTCGAGCAATACGCGGATCATGGCGCGATGACCGGCGACGGCCATTTCTGGGGCTTCGACCAGCAGCTCTTCAACGCGGTAGGGCAGGATGGAGAAGAGGGCCGGTTCTCCGGCGGTCACGGTCCACTGTACCCGGCCCCGGGGGACGGTTTCCATGGGGTGCAGGAGATCGATGGCGTGTTGATCTTCCGGAATCTTGAAACTGGCCCGGCGGCCCGCGCTGGCGGCACCGGGTTCGGCGAGGAAGGCCGCCAGGGTGGCGTTGCCGAAAGTAAACTGGTGGCGGGTGAGTGCGCCTTGTTGTTTTTCAGGTAATTGGATGGGAAGCAGGGGCGTGTTTCCGGCGCGACCGAGGAGATAGGCCAGGACGGCATCTTGATCGGCGGCGCTTACACCCCCTTGACTCACCCAGACGGGGCGGTTGGTCCACAGTTCGGCATCGCCTTCGGCTTTTGCCGGGTCGAGAGGGTGCAGGAAGGGCAGGGCCACGGACGCGCGGGGGGTGCCGTGTCCATCGAGTTCACCCGGTTGTCCGTCGGCAATGATAAGGCCGTTGTTGTCGTGGAACGCTTTCAGGGCTTCGCATTCCTGGTCGGAGAGCGCCCTGGTCCGGCTCAGGATGAGCGTATTGATACCGTTGAGTTGGTCTTGATCCACCCCGGATTCCAGGCTGCGGACGCGGGAGGTGAAGCCGCTTCGATTGAGGGTCGACGCGAGCCAGGATTCCG
Organism: Candidatus Hydrogenedentales bacterium; assembly: GCA_044344195.1. Classification (GTDB taxonomy): domain Bacteria; phylum Hydrogenedentota; class Hydrogenedentia; order Hydrogenedentales; family JAEUWI01; genus JAEUWI01. The sequence goes on along the minus strand of JBIJDL010000140.1, from coordinate 3,205 downwards.
AGGTTGCGGCGTCGCGCTTTACCCCGGGGTTTGCGTAGTCCAGGTACTGCGTCGCGGGACTGTCCACGAAGGCAATTCCAGTAGGGTGGGGGACCGCATTCAGGAGGAGCGTGCCGATGCCCGCCTGGATGGTGTCCAGGGCCGTTGCGAGATCGGCCAGCCCGGGCCGGAGCTCTCCGACGGGGCTGACGAGGCTCTGGCTGCCCGCGCTGAATGGCTGGTCGAGCCAGATGGCGGGGATCTGGTGCAGGAGGGCGTTCCAGGCGGTCCATCGGGCGACAGCAGGGTCGGCGCGGAGGTTTTCGTGGCCCAGCACGATACCGTCGAAGGGTCTCGCGCCATGGTAGGCCTGGAGGCGCCGTATGGCCCCGGGCTCCGCCGGGACGGCCATATAGTCGGTTGCCATGCCCAGCAGTTGCCAGTTGTAGCCCGACATGGGGGTGATTCCGCTGTGCCGGGGCTGGAATCCGACGCGTCCGGCGGCATCGATCGAATGGATGGCATCCTTGCCGGCACGCTGGGCCTCCGCGAAGACCAGATCCATGGAGCGCCTGAAATCAAGCCAGGGTGCCCAGATACCGTGCTGCTGGCATTGGTCCAGTGGCCAGGGAACGACCTCGTCCCAGGAGGAGAAGGATTCGCGCCAGGCGGCGTTCAGGGTCTCGATGTCCGCATACTGACCTTTCAGATAGTTCCTGAATTTTCCGAGGCAATAGGGCGACTGGCAGACCTCGGCTTCGCTCCCCGTCAGGGCACAGCCGGAACCGAGGGAATAGTAGGGGGCACCACCGGCCCAGGCCTGGAGAACCCCCGCGGCCACGGTGGCCTTCTCCTTCTGCTGGTAGTCGGGCTCGGAAAGGCACGGAATACGGACGGAGCCCGACCCCACCGCGCCGCTGTCGAGGGTTCCCAGGCGCGCGATGCGATTGAGTCCAGCCTTGCTGGAGGCGAGAAGGGAGTCGGCATTCAGGGGGGTATGGAGGGTACTTGCGCCGATGAGGTCTCGCAGTTGAATGATCTGCCGCTGGGCTCCATAGTCGAAGGGGCCCGACGTGGAGAGGACGACCGCCGGCGCGCGCAACGGTTCGGGCATCCGCACGGGGAAATAGAAGGTCTCCCGCGCGGCCAGAGTTGCAAAGTTTGCCTGGCTCACGAGGGCGCTTGGTACGGCGTGGAGCTCCACGCGGATCAGGGGGGCGAGCAAATCGGCCAGGTCCAGGCGCAGGTTGATTGCGCCGCCGGTGGAGCCGACCACCTGGCTTGCACTGGCGACCTGCCGGCCGAGGCTGTCGGTGGCTCGGGCAAAGACCGTGGCCTCCTGGTCGGATCCCAGGACGCCCAACGCAGCCACTTTCGCGGTGATGTCGAGGTGATCGTTGGGCTTGAGCCAGACCGCCTTCTGTCCGTCCATCTCCACACGAACTTGCTCGAGTCGGGGCCAACCGGGGACCGTGACAAGCTCCGTGTGCCAGGTGACCACGCCCTTCCGATTTCTCAGCCAGAAGTCGATGAGATAGTCGCCGGGCGCGGCGATAATGTCCAGGGGGTAATAGGTGGCACCTTTGGCCAGTACGGTATCCGGATCGATGAGAATGGAGGGCAATGACGCTCCAGGATGGCGGATTCGGTAGAGCACCTCGCAGGCGTCCTCCGCCGGGGCGTCCAGGTTGAGCACGAAAGGGCGGATGGGTTGATTGAAGGCGTTATTGCGGACGGCTTCAATGAACTCCGGGGGATAGCCCGGCGGGATTTCTTCGTCATCCGGCCCTTTCGGGGCGATATCCAGCACGGTCGTGACATTGATGGCGGGTGCGCGGTTTGCGGCCCAGAGCAGAGTTTTGCAGACGAGGGAAAAGGCATTCGCTTCGTATTCTTCAAGCATGTCGAAGGGATTGGCGGGCACGGGAACGAGGCAGTGGTTGGGCGAGGGCACACTTTGAAAGGTAAACGTTGCCGTGCGAACACCTTCGCCGCCGTAGCATTGGAGCATGGCCTCCTGTTCGACCGCCGGGATACCGAGGGGCCCGATGCCGCTGGTCAACAGCGCAGGCTTCTTCAGCCGGGGCTGTGCCTTCAGCCATTGGGCGAGGGGACCGGTCCCCTCGAGTCCCATTCCCGTCACGATCAAGCCCGCGCCGTTGCCCGCGTGGTCTATGATTCGCTGCTGTATGGCCTCGGGCAAGATATCGAGATTGAAGTGGCCGAGCAGGATGACGTCGAAACGGTGTTTCGCCAGAAGGCGGGTCAGGCGCTGCTCCACCTTCTCGTGGGCGGCATCTGGAAAGCTGGGCTCGGGGAACTGGGGATCAAAACCGAGGTGTTTCGGGTCCCATACGGCAACCGTCTCCAGTTCGATTTCCATGTAGCTCCGGAGTTGGGCCAGATCACCGAAGGTGCTGTAGGGCGCGATGGCAACCACGCGGACGGGACCGCCCGCGAGAGGAGAGGCCCATGAGACGGGGGAGCCGGACGTTGCGACGGGCAGGGTGTGGAAGGGCAGAGGGGTTATGTCCCCGGCGGCCTGTGCTCTTGGGAACCACGAGCCGAAGCCGACCAGGAGGATGAAGGATAGGGATTTATACATGTGCCGGTAGGCCCCTGGGTTGCGATATCGGGAAACAGCGCCCCCATCATAGCAAAGACCGGAGGGCAGCCCTAACGAATGGAACGTGCAGGAACGGAGACTTTGGGACAGGGCTTAAAAAAGGAAGCCCCACGGAACTGATCCAGTCAGCCGTTGTCTGGTCCGAGCATCAAGATTCCGTGGGGCAGATTTACATTTAACGACGGGGCGTGCGACTCCGCGATCCAGGCCAGGAGAGCAGCACCAGCGACGCGCAGGCCAGCAACAGCAGGTCCCCCGCGATCTCGCTAAGACGCAGCGTCAAGGATTTCGTCGTGGTGGCGCAGTTGCAGCCTACGTTACCGTTTGCCGTCCGGTTCAACTCCGCCCGGCTCAAGGTGCCATTCCCATCGAGATCCAGTTCATCGAACTGTGCCCGGGTGAGACCGGCCATTTGTGCCTGTGCTTCGGCAAAGCTGAGCAAGCCATTCGCGTCGGTGTCGGCATCCGTGAAGAGATCGAGCAAGTCACCAGCGATAATCTGGAGCTCGCCTTCGCCTTCACCTTCACCTTCACCTTCACCTTCACCCTCGCCTTCACCCTCGCCTTCACCCTCGCCTTCACCCTCACCCTCGCCTTCAC